>JADGGD010000023.1 GCA_019690095.1 Chloroflexota bacterium | reverse complement strand
GGGCGGTGTCGGGGTGGGGAGCGGTGCCGACCGCGTCGGGAGGGTCCCCTCGATGAACCAGTCAGTGATGGTCGAGCGCCCGGGAACCGGGCGCAGGCCGGTCTGGGCGTCGACCACTGCCCGGACAAGCCCTGGCGGGCGCGCGAAGGCGAGCGCCGGCTGACCTTTCAAGGCGGTGATCATGAACTCGTGCCAGATAAGGCCAGCACCGCGGGCACCGAATACGTTTTTCATCGGCTGGTCGTTGGCATTGCCCACCCATACCCCGACGGCGATCTGCGGGGTGTAGCCGACGGTCCAGGAATCCTGGAACTGCTCGGTCGTGCCGGTCTTCACGGCAGCCGGTCGGTCAATCTCCAGGTACGAGTGGGCGCCAAATGTCTCGGCTCGCGCGGCATCATCGGAGAGGATATCCGTGATCAGCCAGGCCGCCTGCGCGCTGACCAGACGGACTCCGGTGCCCGGTCGGTACTCCTGGAGGACCTTCCCACTTGCATCCGTCACCTTCAGGATCGCTACCGGCGCGACGGTGGCCTGACCGGGCTCCGGATCACGGACCGGCTGGCCGATCTGCATCCCCTGATTGGCGAGTGTTGCATACGCGAAGGTAAGGTCCAGCAGGCGAACGGGCCCACCGCCAAGGGTGAGCGAGAGGCCGTAGTAATCGGGCGGCTTGTCCAGGGTAGTCAGGCCGAACTGCCGGAGGGTCGAGAGCAGGGCCGGCACCCCGATCGTGCTCAGCATCTCCACAGCCGGGATATTCAGCGAGTTGGCCAGCGCCCGTCGAACGGTCACCGGCCCCCGGAACTTGAAGTCGGCATCGTGCGGCTCGTAGGGCGGCTTGCCCGGGCCCATCGAGTATCGGACCGGGGCATCCATGAGGATCGTGGCTGGCGTTGCCAGATGGTGCTCAAAGGCGTACAGGTAGGTGAATGGCTTGAGGGTCGAGCCGGGTTGCCGCGGGCTCAGAGCCATATTGATCTGGCCCTGGATCGCATCATCCCAGAAATCAGCGCTCCCGACCATTGCCAGGATCTCTCCGGTTCGCGGATCAATCGCGACGAGAGCTGCGTTGTTGGCATTGTCGTCCTTGAGGGTCGCCAGGCGGCTTGCAATGATGGTCTCAGCCTGGTGCTGGAGATCAAGGTCAATTGAGGTGTAAACGCGTAGACCGCCGGTGTAGAGTTGTTCACGGCTGTACTGCTGCTCCAGAAGACTGCGCACGTACATGACGAAATGGGGTGCCTCGAACACTGAAGGGCTGGAGTGGTAGTGGAGCGGCTCGGCCGCTGCTGCATCTGCCTGTTCGCGGGTGATGAATCCGTGCCGGACCATCAGGTCGAGCACCTCGAGCTGCCGTTGTTTGGCGGCATCGGGATGTTGATAGGGGTCGTACAGGGCGGGGGACTGCGGAAGCCCGGCGATGAGCGCGGCCTGGGCCAGGTCCAGCTGGCTGACCGGCTTGTCGAAGTACGTTTCGGCCGCTGCCTCCACTCCATACGCGAGGTTGCCGTAGTAGATCTCGTTGAGGTAGCGCTCGAGAATCTCGTCCTTGCTGTAGCGCTGCGAGATGCGGTACGCGAGGATGACTTCCTCGATCTTCCGCTTAATCGAATGAGACTGACGCTCCTCGGGGGTCATCAGGACATCCCGAACGAGCTGCTGGGTGATCGTACTCGCGCCGGAGACGACCTGACGGTGCAGGATATCCTGCACCAGCGCCCGGAGAATCGACAGGGGATCAACCCCGGGATTCGTGTAGAAGTTCACATCCTCGGTGGACAGGGTGGCGTCGATCAGGACGGGCGGGATATCCTTCAGGTGGACCAGGGTCCGGCGCCCCCCCTGCGGGTCGAACATCTCGTAGAGCAGGCGCCCCTTCCGGTCGTAGATCATCGCCGACTGGAAGACGTTCTTCGCGAAGACCTGGTCGACCGGCGGAAGATCCCGGGTGAGGTAGCTGGCAATGTCGCCGACCAGGCCAAATCCGATCAGGGCGACCAGAATGACGCTGACTGCGAAGGTCACGCTCAGCATCAGGCCGAGGACGCCAATCGCCAGCCAGGAACCGGAGCCGGTCGTGCGGCGGCGCGGCCGGCTGGAGCGAACGAGGGCGTTCGGAGTACGCCGAGCCCGATGCCGAGCGCTCATAGCGGCCGGATTATATCACCTCTGTCCTCGGGGCATCCCTGGTGCGGGTTCTGCCGTGCGCCCGGTCGGAGAGCCGAGCGGATCGAGAGAGGAGAGGCGATGGCACCGGGATCGGTGATTAAACGGGAAGCACTGGAGGCCGTTGAACGAGAGGCACGTCAGCGCGGTGCCCAGGTACTGGGTGAGGGCGACATGGATGCACCACTGGCACTGGTCGGTGAGGCACCGGGAGAGGAAGAGGTCGCGGCCGGCCGACCATTCCAGGGGCCGGCCGGCCGCGTTCTGGATCGCCTCCTCGATCTGGCCGGCATCCCCCGGCATCGCCTCTGGATTACCAATGCGGTAAAGATCCGTCCAGTGGCCCGGGGGGACCGCCGCCTCGTCAACCGCTCCCCACGCCCGGAAGAGGTGGAGACGTTTCGCGACCTGCTTTTCGAGGAGATCCGGATCATCCATCCGCGGGTGGTCCTCTGCCTTGGCTCTGTTGCGGCTTCGGTTCTGATTCACCCGGACTTTCACATCGGCCAGGAACGGGGCCGCTGGTTCCCCGGTCCGGATGGCATCCGCGTCACCGCGACCTACCATCCTGCCTACCTGCTCCGCCTGCGCGGTCCGACCTATGAGGCCGTGCGCGATGCCGTGGTGGCAGATCTTCTGCGTGCGTGGGGTGAGGCCACCGCGTCGGATGAGCACACCTGATTTCCCTGGACGACTGCATATCGGCCAGGGCAGTCGTCATCCCCGATTTGCCGGTACGGTAGCCGCGCCGCTACAATGCTCCTGAGAGAGGGCTGGCTGCGGAGGCACGGTGCAACTCGACCTCGCTATTCTGGCGGATGATCTCACCGGAGCCGCCGATACCGGCCTGCAGCTTGCCAAGCGCGGCTATCGAACGCGTGTCTCGTTCGCTGTGCCAGCGCCTGCTGATGCCGACGTGCTGGTCATCGACACCGATTCTCGGATCTGCCCGGCACCGGAGGCGGCGCGGCGGGTCGCTGCCGCCGCCAGGTGGCTGCGCACAGTGGAACCGCGATATGTCTATAAAAAAATCGATTCGACCGGCCGGGGGAACCTTGGTGCTGAGATCGAAGCCGCACTCGGCGCGCTCGGCGTGTCGCGTGCCCTGATCTGTCCTGCCTTTCCCGCGGTGGGGCGGACCGTCCGCGACGGCCGGATTCTGATCCACGGCGTTTCTCTCGATCGCACCGAGTTTGCCGACGATCCGCTCTGGCCCGCAGCGACGGCTTCCATTGCGGATCTGCTTCGTGCCCAGACAGACTCCACGACCGCCTGCCTGCCCCTCGCCATCATCCGACAGGGGTGCGAGGCCGGTCGCGCATGGCTGGCACGCGCGCAGCAGGACGGCGTCCGCCTGGTGATCGCCGATGCCGAGACCGATGCTGATCTGCGGTGCCTGGCCGTGCTGGCCAGGGCGGCGGGGCCGGATCTTCTGCCCGTCGGCTCGGCCGGCCTGGCGGCGTGGCTGATGCCCGACCGGGATTGCACGGCCGCTCCGCTCCGCCCGATCACGCTCGCAGCGGGCCCGATCCTGATCGTCGTGGGCACCCTGAACCGCCGCGGCGTCGAGCAGGTCCGCTACATCGTCGAGCGGGGAGCGTGCTACGTCCAGCTGAATCTGGAACACCTGCGGGCGAGCCCGGACGGGGCGATCGCCGAAACAGCTCGGGATCTCCGCACGAGGCTTGATCAGGCTGATCGTGTCGTGCTCGGGCTGGTCGATCGGCTGGACGGGTCATTCGATGCCCGCCGTCTGGTGCAGACGTGGGGCGCTGACCCGATTGAGATCGCGCGGAGGCTGGTTGCAGCACTTGGTCAGGTCACGCGGCGGGCGATCGAGGAACGTCCTCCTGCGGCCCTCGTTCTAACCGGAGGGGACACGGCGCGAGCGGTCGTGCTGGCGCTCGGGGCGGGAGGGATCGAGATTTGTGAAGAGGTGGCTCCGGGCGTTCCGGCGGGTATCATCGAGCAGGGGCTGTGGAATGGCCTGCCCCTGGTAACCAAGGCGGGCGGCTTTGGCCCACCGGAGGCGCTCGCCGTGGTGCTCGAAAGACTGGAGGAGAGACGGCGATGAGGAGCGATGGGCGACCGCTGGTGGCACTCACAATGGGCGACCCGGCCGGAATTGGCCCTGAGGTCGTGGTCAAGGCGTTGAACGAGCCCCAGGTATATTCCTGGTGTCGACCGCTGGTCGTCGGCGATGCCGAGGTCTTCCGACGCACCATCACCGCCCTTGGCCTCGGCCTTACGATCCAGGTGGTGGATGACCCATCGCAGGGGCGCTACACCCACGGGATGGTCGATCTCCTGCAGGCGACCGGTGAGAGCCTGGCTGGGATCATCCCCGGCCAGGTGCAGGCGCGGGCAGGCCGAGCCGCCGCCGAATGTGTGATCAGGGCGGCCGAGCTCGCCATGGCCGGGCGGGTCGACGCTATCGCGACGGCGCCGTTGAACAAGGATGCCCTGAACCAGGCTGGCTACCATTACCCGGGCCACACCGAGATGCTTGCCCAGCTCACCGGTGCACAGGACTATTCGCTCGCCTTGATCGCCGGCGCGCTGCGGGTCGTTCACGTCACCACTCACGTCTCGATGCGGGATGCTCTTGCGCTACTCAGTCGAGAGCGGGTCTTGCGGATGATCCGTCTGGCGGACCGCTTCTGTCGCCTCCTGGGTATTGCCACGCCCCGGGTCGCGGTGGCGGGTTTCAACTGCCATGCGGGCGAAAATGGCCTGTTCGGAACCGAGGAGATCGAACATATCCAGCCGGCCGTTGCTGATGCGCGATCTGAGGGGATCCAGGTCACTGGCCCCTGGCCGGGAGATACGATCTTCTATCGTGCCAGTCGCGGCGAGTTTGATATTGTTGTCGCAATGTACCACGACCAGGGGCACATCCCGATCAAGATGCTGGGCTTCGAGGCCGGGGTCAATATAACAGCTGGTCTCCCGATTATTCGAACGTCAGTCGATCACGGCACCGCGTTCGATATCGCGGGCAAGGGGATTGCCAACCACCGGAGCATGGTCGAGGCGATTGGCCTGGCGGCACGGCTTGCTGCTGAGCGCCGTGTTGCCGGACCAGGGGTGAAGCAGTAAGGTTCACCTCTATTCACCCAGGAGACGGTTTGCCCTGAGATGTATCCCCAGGTCGCCCGCGTCGTTCTCGGGCCAGCGCCCGATAGGAGGCGGCGATCCCCCGGCGGGCATCGAGGCCCAGGGCGGCGGCGAGCGAGCGGATGCCGGCGGGTGGTCCTTCGAGCTCAATGAATGTCCCGAAGTCCAGGGTATCCAGCGAGATCTCAACGTCCTGCCAGCGCCAGGTCTCGCGGCGCTTGTGAATCTGGTCGGAGATCACGAAGCCGGCCCGCTGGAGGATCGCAAGGGCATCTGCAAAACTCGAGACGGTAACCTCGATCTCTGGCCGCTGGACTATCCCCTGCTCAAAGGATGACGGCCCCTTCCAGGTAAGGTGTACGCCGTTATCTCGCCGCAGGCGCAGGCTCTCATCGCGCGCGGCCAATCGGTCCTCGTGATCCAGATAGACGTTTTCCTCTTCGACACTGCCTTCCAGGACCGCGCCGAGAGCCTGGAGCCGTGCGCGGATCGGTTCGAGATCAGAGATCTCAAGCTTGATCTCAGTTTCCATGGTCTACCGTGAAGGGGATCAATCCAAGGCGGCTGGACCACCCGAATCAAAGGAGCCGGTGAGCGGCAGGGAGATCGGTACTCCGCCGCGAGCACCTGACAGCTGGATTGCCTTGACGACCTCCAGCGCCTTGCGGCCTTCCTGTCCGTCGATCGCTGGCGGTCGTCGCTGGCGGATTGCCTCATAGAAATCGGTAAACTCGGCAATATGCCCGACCAGCGATACCCGGGATGGGTCGCGCGATGATTCGGCGCGTTGCTCCGCAGCGGTCACGCGCTCGGGCGCGGCGTCCTTGAGGCGCCACTCGGCGATGCCGTCTCCCTGGTTGAGGATCAGCGAGCCTCGCTCACCGTGCAGTTCGATCTGTTCGGCAAACCCTGGGTACGTTGCGGTGCTCGCGACGAGCGAGCCGATCGCGCCGGAGGCGAACTCCAGCGTCGCCGCGGCCACATCTTCCATCTCAATCGGATGAACGGCAGTAGCCACGCGCCCCGCGACCTGCCGGACCGGTCCGGCGAGCCAGAGCAGCAGATCAATCGTGTGGATAGCCTGATTGATCAGCACGGCCCCGCCTTCAAGCGCCCGACGGCCGCGCCAGGAACTACCCGCGTAGTAAGCGGGATCGCGCCACCACTTGGCGCGGCAGTCGGCAAGAAAGATGCGGCCGAGCTTGCCCGCATCCAGCTCGCGCTTGATCTGCTGCGGGAGCGGCATGAAGCGGAACTGGAACATCGCCCCGAGCGTGACCCCGCCGGCCCGGCACGCCGCGATGATCCGGTCTGCCTCGAGCAGATCACGAGCCATAGGCTTCTCGATCAGCACATGCACACCGGCCCGGGCTGCCATCGTCACATACTCCTCGCGGGCGAACGGGGGCGTGCAGAGGTGAATCGCCTGAATGCCCGGCCACGCCAGGAGATCTTCCACCCGGTCGAAAGCGGCCGGAATTCCGTAGCGTGCCGCGAACTCCGCCGCCTTCTGGCGTGTCGTGCCGCTCACGGCCAGTACCCGGACGCCAGGCACCTGTGCCAGTGCCTGCACGTGCATGGTCGCGCTTAAACCAGTGCCGATAATTCCCACTCCGATCGTTTCGCTCATTGCGCCTCCTCCGGCCGCGCTCGGGCAACGACCACCAGCCGTTCGCTCTCATTGGTCAGGGGATCCAGCTCATAGCTGCCGTAGAGCCCCTCGATCTCGAAACCGGTCAGCTGAAGCAGGAGTTCGATCTCGCGCGGGTGAAAGTAGCGGAGGATAAAAGGCAGGATTGTTCGGCGAATCTGCCCCTCGGGGCCCAGCTCATCATAGATGCACTGGACCGTGATGCACTGGGAGACAAAATCCTGCCGCTGGCTGCGGAGCTTGGTTGTACTCCAGCCTGGATCTGGCCCCGGTCGGGTGTAATCGTGGAAAATCAGGCCGGTCGTATCCCCGAAGGCCCCGGGAACCGGGTTCGTGAGGTCGAGGGCAAGGATGCCGTCAGGGAGCAAGTGCTGGCGGACCCGTTCGAGCGCTCGCCGAGGGGCATCGTCATCCACGAAGTGACCGAAGGAATCGAGGGCGATAATCACCAGTGGAAAGCGGCGATCAAGAGCCAGCTCAAGCACATCAGCTTGAATGAGCTCGACCCGCGACTGGACGCTGGCGGCCTGGACTTTTGCCCGGGCGACGGCCAGCATCGCCGCGGATACGTCTACCCCGACGACCGCAAGACCAGCGCGTGCCAGGGGAAGGAGCACACGCCCGGTTCCGCAGGCCAGCTCGAGCACTGGCCCGCCGGTCCGGCGGGCCAGTGCAGTCCAGAGCGGGATGTCGTCTTCGACGTTCTCCGTGTCGAGGTCGTAGAAGCGCGCGAACCGATCGAAGGCGCTGGCCGATTCCAGAGCAGGCTCAGTAGCGGATCGGAACCGGCGCTCCTCCGTTCGCGGCAGACTGGAGGATCGCGTCACAGATCACCGCGCACCGATAGCCATCCTCGAAGGTCGCTCCGTAGGGTTCGACAGGCTTGTTCTGAACAATCGCCTCGATGAGGTGATTGAGCTCGTGAACAAACGTGTGCTCCCACCCGATGATGTGGCCGTGGGGCCACCAGTTCGCATAGAACGGATGATACGATTCAGTCACCAGGACATCGCTGAACCCCCGCGCTTCACGCGGGCCGACGTCAGCGAGGTAGACCTCCAGCTCGTTCAGCCGTTCCAGGTTGAAGCTAATGCTACCGCGCGAGCCGTTGATCTCGAAGGTGTTGAGATTCTTGCGCCCGAGGGCAAAGCGCGTGGCCTCGAGCGTTCCCAGAGCACCGTTTTCGAACTCGACCAGAGCGACGAAGGCATCGTCGACGTCAACCGTCCCGGTCCGGCCCGAGCCATCCCCTAGCGGACGTTCCTTGATGAACGTCGCGGTGAGGCCGTTCACCGACCGCGGCTCGCCGACCAGGAAGCGGGCCAGATCGATGATGTGGGCACCGAGGTCGCCGAGCGCGCCCGATCCGGCCACGCTCTTCTGGAGTCGCCAGACCATGGGGAACTGCGGATCGGCAATCCATTCCTGCAGGTACCGGGCGCGGAAATGGTAGATCCGGCCGAGCGCTCCTTGCTCGATCAGCTGGCGTGCCTGCCGAATGGCCGGGACGAAGCGGTAATTGAAAGCACAGGCGTGCTTGACGCCCGCCTTGCGGACGGCCTCGAGCATCTGCTTCGCTTCCGCGGCGGTGCGGCCGAGCGGTTTCTCACAGATAATGTGCTTGCCGGCTTCAGCGGCGGCGATGCAGGGCTCGGCGTGCATGTTGTTCGGGCCGCCGTTGTCGAAGATCTGGACCTCTGGATCGGAGACAACCTGCCGCCAGTCGGTCGTGTAGCGCGCGAAGCCGTAACGGCGCGCGGCCTCGGCCACGGCCTGCTCCGACCGGCCGGCGATGGTAACGAGGCGAGGAATAGCCGCGGGCGGCCAGAAGATGTATGGGAGCTTCTTGTACGCGTTGGCGTGGGCCTTGCCCATGAATGCGTAACCGAGCATGCCGACGCCGATCGTAGGGATATCACCAGATGGCCCTTTGGCCTCACCCATCGTCACGAAGCCAACCTGATCCGACATGGACACGCCCCCTTACCCGACGATTGTTACCAAGCCTGTGGTCATTATGCTAGACGAACGCGCCGGTGGCCCGCGCATGCAGCGAGTAGCGCCTCGAAATTCTACGCCAGAACCGCGCTGTGTCAAGGTCAGGCGCCCGGGCGTCTGGTGGATAGGCCGCCGTGTCTCGCTGATCACAGCTGAAGCGCTCGTGCGACCGTTGACCGGCCGTGTGGATACATGGTATATTCCATTGTGGGCGTCTGAACGGCGGTTCGCTCGGTCAGACGCCGTGCTTGCATCTGGCCCCGATCAGGGGTGGATTCACGTAGACCACGGAGAGGTGGATACCTATTAGCAGAGATCTGCGCGTTAACGAACGCATTCGCGCCCGCGAGGTCCGAGTCATCGGCGAAAACGGCGAGCAATTCGGTGTTCTCCCCCTTTACGAGGCCCTGAGGCTTGCCCAGGAGCATAACCTTGATCTGGTCGAGGTTGCCCCGACCGCTGTTCCCCCGGTTTGTCGCCTTCTCGATTACGGCCGATACAAGTTCGAGCAGGAGAAGAAGGAGCGTGATGCCCGGCGCAACCAGAAGGTTGCCCTTCTTAAAGAGGTGCGCATGGGCCCCTCGACTGACGAGCACGATCTGATCTTCAAGAGCAAGGCGATCCAGCGGTTCCTCGAGGAAGGCGACAAGGTCAAGGTCACCGTTCGCTTTCGGGGACGGCAGATGGCCCATCCCCAGTTGGGACGACAGGTTCTCGACTCGGTGCTGGCGAAGTTGCAGGGAGTAGCCGTGGTCGAGCGACCACCCGTCGTCGAGGGACGGACGATGTCGATGATCCTGACGGCGGCGCCGGGAAAGGCGGCCACTTCGACATCTGCGGGATCCGCCCCGAAAACCAGCACAAGCTAATCTGCCTTCTACGACGCGGCCGCGGACTCGTCTGGTGGGGCCTGTTCGTGTTCATCCTCGGCGGCCGGGGCGTTTGATGAAGGAACAGCCCGCTCATGGCGTCCGGGGATGATATAGACCCCGGTGACTGCCTTGGCCAGGATCCCCGGTGCCAGCTCCAGTCCAACGCGTCCCTCGCGCACGAGATCGGCCAGCACCCGCGCGGCCTCAGATGGCAGTCCCACGTACACGCGGCCATCTGGCACGACCATCACCGTGACGTCATCACCGGCCGTCAGATTAAAGCGGCGTCGAATATCGGGGATGCTGACGTACGACCGGCTCCGGATGAACCAGAGGAGACTGCTCTTGCTGAGGCGCTTCTTGGGCACGGCCTACCCCTATCCCCGATATCGGAACGGGCGAGAGGCGTGTCCGCGGTGCTAGAGGACCGGTCACCTGGCGAGGCTTCTCGCCGCTTGCCAGCGGTGCGAGCCTGGCTCAGCGCCAGCCGGGGCCGTTGAAGGGCCGGCGATGACGCCAGTTATCCCACCACCTCTTCAGCTCTGACCAGAGGTCATTCCTGGGGAGGTCGAATGCCTGTCCTCTCCAGCTCCGGGGCCGATAGGAGTTCCGCCGGCTTATGGATAGGGCCAGGCCTGTCACGAGCAGGACCAGCGCCAGCAGGCTCGTCAGAAAACCCAGTTGAGGAATGATCGCACGAACCAGATACCCCGCGAACGCGACGATCATTCCGAGGACCAGCAAGCGAGTAGGCGAGAGATCAGCGGTATAGCGCCGCCACGCCGAAGCGAGGTGGCTCATCCAGCCCGAGGAGCGAGAATATCCTCTCGGTGCCGAGAATGATGCCTTACGGAGGATCTCTTCGATTTCCCGTTCGTACTTCTCTGGCACCTCGCCCGTCGCCTCCTGAGTATCATTGTACGCGCCTGGCTGGTCTGCCGTCAACGGCTGGATCTATCGTGATGCCTGCCCTCAATGTACAATAGCGAGCATCCGCAGCATTGCGCGGCCGGTATCACACCTGCCAGGCTGCTCGCTTCTGGAGACGCAGGGTGGTCCGCAGAAGGGGAGGCGCCGTCATCTCCCGGCCGGGCGGGTAGGTTCTTCTAGGGCCATGCGTAGCCGTCTGATTGATCTTGTGAGCATCATTGCAGCTCTCTTGATCGGATATGGAGGGATCGGTCTGATCTCGCGACTGGGCTGGGATCGCCCGTTCCGCACTGCCTCGCCTGTTCGGGTCGTCCCGACCCCGACAGTTGCTCCCGCCGTCACCTTCACGCCGGTACCGTCGGTGACGGTTGGCGCGACCGCTGTTCCTTCCCCTTCCTCCACACTGCTCGGTGCGACGGTGACGCCGCAGGTCACTGCCCATCCGCCGTCTCCTAGCCCGACGCCAACGCCGGTCGTCTACGTCGTCCAGGCTGGCGACTCGCTCGAGGGGATCGCTCAGCGCTTCAAGGTCACGGTCGATGCGATCAGCCAGGCGAATCACCTGGCCGACCCGAACCGGATTGCTGAGGGCCAGCGGCTTGTTATCCCTTCCGGGCACTGAGGTGTAATAATATGGAGTGGCGGCCTTATGTCCGTGCCGTGCCGGGGAGGCGCGAGCGGGCGGCAGCGTTCTTGGCTTTCCCGCAGTGATCAGCGCGGCCGGTGATCGAGGCGGCTTCTAACCCACTCGTGGAGGGAAGCGAGCGTGCGAGTCCTGGTGCGTCTCTTCGCCCGACATCGCGAGGCAGTCGGTGTCGACCGTCTTGTGGTGGAGCTTCCCACAGGAGCGACGGTGGCTACGCTGGCCGCTGAGCTTACCCGCCGCTATCCAGTCCTCGCGGCTGGCATCGAGGCCGTGCGCTTCGCAATCAACCGTCAGTATGCGGTCACGACGACGCCGTTGAGCGATGGCGATGAGGTGGCCGTGATCCCTCCGGTCGCCGGCGGGGAAGCGGAGGCGCGCATCGCTCCCGAGCGACCCTTTCAGGTCGTGGATCATCCTATTGATCCGGCTGAGGTCGTGCGCCGGGTCGAACATCCGGGAAACGGGGCGATCTGCGTTTTCTTCGGGGTGGTCCGGAATCGCGCCTTGAGTGGGCGGGCGACCAGCTTCCTGGAATACGAGGCGTATCCCGAGATGGCCGAGGCCAAGATGGCCGAGATCGCCGCGGAGATCCAAGCCCGCTGGGGCATCGAGCGCGTCGCGATCACCCACCGGGTGGGACGCCTGGCGGTCGGGGAGCCGAGTGTCGTCATCGCGGTGGGCAGTGCCCACCGGCGCGAGGCGTTCGAGGCGTGCCGCTACGCGATTGACCGTCTCAAGGAGGAGGCTCCGATCTGGAAAAAGGAGATCGGTCCGGACGGGGAAGCGTGGGTCGAATAGATGAACAGCCGCCGCGCGGAGAGACTTGACATCTGCTTTGTGGCGCGTATACTGATGAGCAAGTTCATTGCGTACAGACAGTGAACGGGACGAGTAGGCGCTCAGGCGAGGCCCAGAGAGTCGGGGTAGGTGGGAGCCGATGCCTGCGCGGGCGCTGAATGGACCCGGGAGTCGTCGTCCGAAAGGGTAAGGGACACTTCCCGAGTAGGTGCGACCGGAGATTCCGCCGTTACAAGGAATCGGATATCGGCCAGCCCTCTGCAGTTGTGGAGGGAGTCCTGTATCCGTAAAAAGTGGGTCGCAGCTGCGGCCAAGTGGGGTGGCACCACGGACCTCCGTCCCCTGGTGGGACGGAGGTTTTTTGTTGCCCCGGCGATAGGAGGGGGTGGAATGTATACGCCAACGCGCGACTTTGTCGTCAGCTATCGCGGTCCTGGGAACATGGTGCCGGTGTACCGCGCAATTCTGGCCGACCTCGAGACACCTGTGTCGGCGTATCTCAAGACTGCCCGGGGAAAGGGGAGCTTCCTGCTGGAGAGTGTTGAGGGGGGAGAGCGCCTTGCGCGCTACTCCTTCCTCGGGACCTCGCCGTATCTGATCGCCGAGTTCGATCACGGTGAAGCGATCCTGATGCGGGACGGTGCGGTGGAGCGCATCCGCGTCAATCATCCCCTCTCAGTTGTTCGGGAGGAGCTCGGACGGTTCAAGCCGGTGGAGGTACCGGGGCTCCCCCGTTTCGTCGGGGGAGCGGTCGGCTATCTGTCCTACGAGTGCGCTCGCTATTTCGAGCGGCTGCCGTGCCCGGCGGGTGCCGGGCTGGGATTGCCGGAGGCCGTCTTTTTCTTTGTGGACACGCTCCTTGTCTTCGATCACCTCCGTCACCAGATCCTCGTTGTTAGCAATGCCTATCTCGACGGTGATCCGGGCGCTGCGTACGACCGGGCGGTAGAGCGAATCGAGGCGCTCGTATCTCGTCTTGGGCATCCTCTGGCAGACCCGTCTGAGGTGACCCCGCGGCGGTCCGCGCCGGGCGTGCCTTCTGGCTTCTCGTTCGGCGGCGGCCTGTATGGGAACGTGCCCCCCGGGCGGTATCAGGAGATGGTCAGGATAGCGAAGACCTATATCGACGCGGGGGAGATCATCCAGGTTGTACCATCCCAGCGGTTTTCGCGCGGAACACTGGCCCATCCGTTCTCGATCTACCGGGCGCTCCGCACAGTCAACCCCTCGCCGTATATGTACTACCTCGATGTCGGCGACTTCCAGCTGATCGGGGCCTCGCCGGAGCTCCTGGTGCGGGTTGAGGATGGCGTCGTCTCAACCCACCCGATCGCTGGCACGCGCCGGCGCGGCCGGACGCCTGCCGAAGACCTGGCACTGGAGCAGGAGCTCGTCAGCGATGAAAAGGAGCGTGCTGAGCACGTCATGCTGGTCGATCTCGGCCGGAACGACATTGGACGGGTGAGCCGGCCCGGTACAGTCCGGGTCAGCCAGTTCATGCAGGTCGAGCGGTATTCGCACGTTATGCACCTCGTCTCGCACGTGACCGGGGAACTCCGGCCTGAGCTGAGCGCATACGATGCGCTCCAGGCCTGTTTCCCGGCCGGAACAGTCTCCGGGGCTCCCAAGATTCGGGCGATGGAGATCATCGCCGAGCTGGAGAACGACCGACGTGGGCCCTATGCCGGGGCAGTGGGCTACTTCAGCTATTCGGGGAACCTCGATACGGCTATTACCATCCGGACCTGCGTCTACCGAGACGGCGTGGCCTCAGTTCAGGCTGGAGGTGGGATCGTGGCCGACTCGGACCCGGATCAGGAGCACCAGGAGACCCTGAACAAGGCCCGCGCGGTCCTCAGCGCGATCGATCTGGCCGAGCGCGAGCTGTCGGACGCGGGCAAGGAGGTGAACCGTGCTGTTACTTATCGATAACTACGATAGCTTCACCTACAACCTCTACCAGTACCTGAGCGAGCTGGGAGCCGAGGTGCTCGTCCGGCGGAACGATCAGATCACGATCGCGGAGATCCAGCAGCTTCGGCCCGAAAAGATCGTGATCTCGCCCGGGCCGGGTGACCCGGATGACGCAGGCATCTCGGTGGAAGTCATTCGAACCTTCGGGCCGCAGGTGCCCGTGCTCGGGGTGTGCCTGGGCCACCAGTGCATTGGCGCAGCGTTTGGGGGACGAGTTGTCCATGCAGATACGCTGATGCACGGAAAGACCTCGCTGGTCTACCACGACGGTAAGGGGATTCTGGCAGGCCTGCCCAACCCGTTCGAGGCGGTCCGCTATCACTCGCTGGTGGTTGACCGCCATGAGCTCCCGTCCTGTCTGGAGGTGACAGCCCAGACCGCCAGCGGAACGATCATGGGGCTGCGTCACCGCGTATATCCGATCTACGGGGTGCAGTTCCATCCCGAGTCGATTATGACTGCCGTGGGTAAGGACCTGCTCCGAAACTTCCTCGATATCGGGAGGGCCGCGTGATTCGAGAAGCGATAGAGAAGGTTGTCGCAGGCGTTGATCTCACGCGTGATGAGGCGATCGCGGTCATGGAGGAGATCATGACCGGCCAGGCCACGCCGGCCCAGTTCGGCGCCCTGGTAACCGCGCTGCGTCTGAAGGGGGAGACGGTAGAGGAGATTGCAGGCTTCGCAACGGTGATGCGCCGCCTGGCGACCCCGGTCTGCCCGCGACGGCCGGTCGTCGATACCTGCGGCACCGGCGGTGACGGCCGCGGAACGTTCAATATCTCGACAACGGCGGCCTTTGTCGCCGCGGGGGCCGGGGCCGTCGTGGCCAAGCACGGCAATCGCTCGATGACGAGCCTGTGTGGCAGCGCTGACGTCCTCGAGGCGCTGGGGGTCAACATCACTCTGGGACCGTCCCAGGTTGAGGCGTGTCTTGAGCAGATCGGCATCGGCTTCATGTTTGCCCAGCTCTTTCACCCCGCGATGAAGTTCGCGGCCGGGCCGCGTCGAGAAATCGGCATTCGGACCGTGTTCAACATCCTTGGCCCGTTGACGAATCCGGCGGGTGCGCACGCCCAGGTGCTGGGCGTTGCCTCGCCCACCCTGGTCACCCGGATGGCTGAAGCCCTGACCCTGCTGGATACGCACCATGCCCTGGTCGTTCACGGGCAGGACGGTGTCGATGAGATCTCGATCTGTGCCCCCACCATGGTCAGCGAGGTGCGCGACGGGGAGATTCGATCGTATATCATCCAGCCGGAAGACCTCGGCTTCGAGCGGGCTTCCCCGGAGGACATCCGCGGGGGGGATGCCGCGACCAATGCGGCGATCACCCGGTCCGTGCTCCAGGGGGCGAATGGGCCGCGGCGTGCGGTGACCCTGCTCAATGCCGCGGCCGCTCTCGTGGCAAGCGACCTTGCCGAGGATCTTGCCGAGGGAGTTCAGCTAGCGGCTCGCGCAATTGATTCAGGGGCGGCCGCCGATCGCCTTGATCAGTTGATCACGCTGACCCGCAGTTTTGCCGCCGCGAGTGCATAGGGTGGGGAACGGAGCGATCTGGATACTGCGCGCCTGCCCCCGGCAGGCGATGGCGGGTGCCCGGGGTGCTGCCCGAGTCTGGTATGGGGAGTCGGCTCGTGATCTTGGATGAAATCGTAGAACACACACGGCAGGAAGTGGCGGCGGCGAAGCGCCAGCGGCCTCTCTCGTCGCTGATTGATCGCCTGGCAGAGGCTCCTCCCCGCCGGGATTACGCGAGCGCGTTGAGTGGTGACGGAATCAGGATTATCGCCGAGATCAAACGCGCGTCGCCGAGCAAGGGGATCCTGCGGACTGCCGCCGAGCCGTCCGTGCTGGCCGCATGCTTTGCTGCGGCAGGTGCCAGCGCGATCTCCGTATTGACGGATCGGCGCTTCTTTGGGGGATCGCTGGAGGACCTGGAACAGGTATCGCGGGTCAGCCCGGTCCCGACGCTCCGTAAGGACTTCGTCATCGATCCCTATCAGGTGTACGAGGCGGCCCTTGCGGGGGCGAGTTCGGCCCTCCTGATCGTGGGCATTCTGGATGATGCCGAGCTGACCGATCTTCTGCAGCTCCAGCGGGAACTCGGCATGGAGCCGCAGGTCGAGGTTCACGACGAGCGCGAGGTGGAGCGGGCCCTAGCGGCCGGGGCACGCATTCTCGGCATCAACAATCGGGATTTGCGCAGTTTCCGCGTGGATCTGAGCACGTCCGAGCGACTGCGGCCACTCATTCCGTCTGATCGCATTATCGTGAGCGAGAGTGGCATCCACACCCGCTCTGATGTGGAACGGCTGGCAGCAGCGGGCATCCGGGTGATTCACGTTGGTGAGGCGCTGATGACGAGCGCCGATCCGGCTGATAAGATCCGCGAACTCCTCGGCCAGGGGTCCTGCCGGTAACCGCCAGCGGTGTCTGATGGCGGAAGGGGACGAGGAGCGCGACCAAGAATCAGGGAGGCAGTGATGCACGATCGTGGACACGAGATGGTGGTGTTCTCGGGGGTGAAGCCCAGTGGGGGGCTCACGCTCGGTAACTACCTGGGAGCGATTCGGAACTTCGTCGAACTCCAGCACCGTGCGCGGTGCTATTTCTGCGTGGTCGATCTGCACGCGCTGACGGTTCCCCAGGACCCGGAGAAGCTCCGGGCGTGGACGCTGGACCTGGCGCGGCTCTATATGGCCTGCGGCCTGGACCCGACGGTCTGCACGATCTTCATCCAGTCCCACGTCCCGGCGCACGCCCAGCTCTCCTGGCTGCTGGAGTGCATGACCTACGTCGGTGAGCTCCGGCGGATGACCCAGTTCAAAGAGAAGTCGCGCCAGCACGAAGTGGTCACAACTGGCCTGATGACCTATCCAGTCCTGATGGCGGCGGATATCCTCCTCTACGATGCGACGCACGTTCCGGTCGGTGAGGATCAAAAGCAGCACCTCGAGCTCTGCCGCGACGTCGCCCAGCGCTTTAATAACCGATTCGGCCCTACCTTTGTTGTCCCGGAGCCGTATATTCCCCCGCGTCAGGCAGGCGGCCGGATCATGAGTCTGACCGATCCGACGAAGAAGATGGCAAAGTCGGACGACGAACCAGACAGCTACATCCTGCTTACCGATCCGCCAGATGTGGTGCGTGCCAAGATTCGCCGTGCCACGACAGATGCCGGGCGCGAGGTTCGGTACGATCCGGAGGAGAAGCCAGGCATCGCCAATCTCATGGTGATCATGTCGCTGTGCACCGGACGCTCGCTGGAGGAGATCGCCGGCCAGTATGACGGCTATGCTCGCTTTAAGAATGATGTAGCGGACGCCGTCATCGCGACCCTGGAGCCGATTCAGAAGCGTTACCGCCAGCAGGAAGAGGAAGGCCTTGCGGCGATCGAGCGCGTGCTGGCTGAGGGAGCGGAGCGCGCTGAGGCAGTGGCATCCCGGAAGCTGGCCGAGGTGCAGGAGAAGATGGGACTGCTCCGGCGAGGCTGTCCATGAAGGTCAAGATTTGCGGCATTCGGGACGTCGCGAGCGCCCGTGGCGCCGTCGACGCGGGGGCGGATCTGGTCGGCTTCGTCTTTGCCCCGACGCGGCGCCAGGTGCCGCCGGAGCTTGCAGCGGCAATCATTCGGGAGCTTCCCTCGTCCGTGGGCACGGTGGGTGTCTTTGTCGATGAGGAGCCGTCCCGGATTCGGGCTATCGCTGATGCCTGCCGTCTGGATTACATCCAGCTCTGCGGCGATGAGCCGCCGGAGCTGTGCGGGCAGCTTGGCCGCCCGGTGATTAAGAGCCTGAAGGTCCGGGGACCGGATATCATTGAGGAAGTCGCTCGCTATGCGGGCGTTGTCGCCTGGTTCATCCTCGAGGGCTTTCAGCCCGGCGCGCACGGTGGAACCGGTGCTTCCTTTGACTGGCAGCTGGCGCGGCCGGTGACGGAGCGTTATACCGTGATGCTGGCGGGCGGTCTTACACCGGAGAACGTCGTGCAGGCCATTCAGATCGCCCGTCCCTGGGGGGTGGATGTGAGCAGTGGGGTCGAAACGAATGGTCAGAAGGATATTCGGAAGATTGCCGCCTTTGTCTCGGCAGCGAAGACGTGCAGTCTGGCGCTCGACCACGGAATAGCTGGTGGAGGGCGGCATGAGGCTTGATATCAGGCCGCGGGGGCGCTTTGGCATCTATGGCGGGCAGTTCGTGCCAGAGACGATCATGCCCGCCCTGGAAGAGCTCGAGGCGGCCTATAATGCCGCGCGGGAGGATGCCGCCTTCCAGGAGCGGCTCGATCGGTATCTTCGCGACTACGTCGGACGTCCAACGCCACTGTACTTCGCGCGGGCGCTCACCGAGCGCATCGGCGGGGCGAAGATCTACCTCAAACGTGAGGATCTGGCGCATACCGGCGCGCACAAGATCAATAATGCTCTCGGGCAGGCCCTGCTAGCGGCCCGCATGGGCAAGCGGCGGATCATCGCCGAGACCGGTGCCGGCCAGCACGGCGTCGCGACCGCCGCCGTCGGGGCTATGCTCAAGCTCGAAACCACGGTCTACATGGGCGCGGAGGATATGCGGCGGCAGGCGCTTAACGTCTTCCGCATGCGCCTGCTGGGCGCTGAGGTACGGGCGGTCACCGGCGGCAGCCGCACGCTGAAGGACGCGATCAACGAGGCGATTCGCGATTGGGTCACGAACGTGGCAACGACCCACTACCTGATCGGTTCGGTCGTCGGCCCCCATCCGTATCCGACAATGGTTCGGGATTTTCAGGCGGTCATCGGACGGGAGGCGCGAGCCCAGATCCTCACGGCCGAGGGACGTCTGCCCGACTGCATCGTCGCCTGCGTCGGTGGCGGCAGTAACGCCATCGGCATCTTTCATCCCTTCCTGGAGGATCGGGGTGTGCGCCTCGTTGGTGTCGAGGCGGCCGGGTGCGGGCTGGAGACGGGACGGCACGCGGCGACGCTCGCGGCCGGTTCGGTCGGGGTGCTGCACGGGGCTCGCTCCTATGTACTGCAGGACGAGCACGGACAGATTCGTGAGACTCACAGCATCTCAGCTGGCCTGGACTACCCTGGCGTCGGGCCAGAGCACAGCTTCTTGAAAGACAGCGGCCGGGCCGAGTACGTCGCAGTGACTGACGAGCAGGCCCTGGCTGGCTTTCGGCTCCTTTGCGAGACCGAGGGAATCATCCCCGCTCTGGAATCGGCCCACGCGATCTGGCAGGCGGCTGAGATCGCTCGCGTGCTGCCTTCTAATCGTGTTGTCCTGGTCAACCTGTCCGGACGCGGCGATAAGGATATGGAAACCGTGGCACGGGCGCTCGGGGTGACGCTGGAATGAGCGCAAGGAATGGGATAGGGGGACGGATCGGACAGGCGTTCGCGCGGACGCAGGCCCAGGGACGGATTGCGCTGATGCCATACCTGCCGGTCGGCTATCCGGATGTTGAGACGACAGTGGCCCTCGCTCCCGCGCTCGCCAGAGCCGGTGCCGACCTCTTCGAGCTGGGTATTCCATACTCGGATCCGCTCGCCGATGGGGCGACCATCCAGCGTGCCACTCACGTAGCGCTTGAAAACGGGGTGACCCCCGCGCTCTGCCTCGAGGTGGCATCGGCGATCCGCCGTGCGGTCGATGCGCCGATTCTCCTCATGAGCTACTACAATCCGATCGCTCGCTTCGGGCCGGAACGTTTCTGCCGGCAGGCGGCCGCGGCGGGTGCCGATGGTCTGATCGTGCCTGATCTGCCGCCGGAAGAGGCGGATGAACTGCGGGGGGCCGCTCGAGCCAACGCGCTCGACCTGATCTTTCTCGTTGCGCCGACCTCGACCGACGAGCGCCTGCGGCTGGTCGCGGCGGCGGCAACTGGCTTCCTCTACTGTGTCTCCCTTGCCGGGGTGACCGGCGCCCGGGCCCATCTCGCATCCGGTCTGGCGGACTATCTGACGCGGGTGCGCCGGGTTACCTCACTTCCCCTGGCCGTTGGCTTCGGGATCAGTCGTCCGGAGCACGTGCGGCAGATCGCCCGATATGCTGATGGAGCGATCGTTGCCAGCGCGCTGATCGATCGTCTGGATGCGCTCCCGCGTGCGGAGCAGGTTGCCGGGGCCGCCGCCTTCATTCGCGACCTTGCCACGGAGGCAGTCCGCCCATGACCCTTCTACAGGCTGTGATCCTTTTCCTTGCCGCCGTCCTCGCTGGAGCGCTGAACTCAGTGGCCGGTGGGGGGAGCTTTATATCGTTTCCCACCCTGATTTTCACGGGCGTGCCGGCGATTACGGCGAACGCGACCAGCACAGTCGCGCTGTGGCCAGGCTCGGTCGCAAGCGTCGGAGCCTATCGACGAGAGTTCCGCCCCTGGCCGGGGCTCTTTCTCCTGGGCCTTTCCAGTCTGGTCGGCGGCCTGCTCGGGGCGGAGCTCCTGCTCCACACCCCGCCGGCGACGTTCGTCCGGCTCATCCCTTTCCTTCTGCTCGTGGCAACCCTGCTGTTCACCTTCGGCGGCTCGCTGACCGCTGGCCTGCGCCGCCGGGTGGAGAAAATGGAGATGGCTCCCTGGGTCATCACGGGCGCCCTGGCGTTCATTCAGCTGATCATCGCGACCTATGGCGGATATTTTGGTGGCGGGATCGGCATCCTGATGCTGGCGGCGCTAGCCCTGGCCGGCATGGAGAACATCCACGAGATGAACGCCCTGAAGACGCTTCTGGCCACCTGCATCAATGGCGTGGCGGTGGTTACGTTTATCGCCGCTGGGGCGGTGGCCTGGCCCCAGGCCCTGGTTATGCTGGTCGGCGCGATCACCGGGGGGTATGGTGGGGCGCACATCGCGCGGCAGTTGAATCCGCTCCTGGTTCGCCGCTTCGTCAGCGTGGTCGGCATTGTTCTGACGGTGTATTTCTTCATCCGGGGATAGACCGCGGGGCACCGCGGGATCGGGCGAGGGATACAGCAGGGGAAGCGTGCCAGCGGTCGGCTCTGCGGCGCGTGCTATAATCTAACGCCGTTGAGATCATAAGCTGGCGTGATGCACCCACGGAGAGGAGGTTTTTCCCGAGACATGGCGACAAAGTGGGTCTATGCGTTTGAAGAAGGCAGTGCGCAGATGCGCGACCTGCTCGGGGGAAAGGGGGCCGGGGCTGCCGAGATGACCCGTGCTGGGCTCCCCGTGCCGCCCGGCTTCACGATCACGACCGCAGCCTGCAACGCTTACTATGCGGCGGGCGAACAGTTTCCCGAGGGACTGTGGGAACAGGTGATCGATGCGCTCCATGCACTCGAAGCGAAGACGGGCAAGAAGTTCGGCGATCCTAATAATCCGCTCCTTGTCTCGGTCCGCTCCGGCGCGCGCATCTCAATGCCGGGCATGATGGATACGGTGCTCAACCTCGGGCTGAATGCAGAAACGCTCCAGGGGCTAATCGCGCGCACGAACAACCCGCGCTTTGGTTATGATGCCTACCGCCGCTTCATCCAGATGTTCGGCAAGATCGTGCTGGATGTCGATGCGGAAAAGTTCGAGGAGATTCTCGAGCGGCGCAAGCAGATGGTTGGCGCCCGGCTCGATACCGATCTGAGTGCGGACGACCTCAAGGCGGTGGCCGAGGAATTCATGGAGCTCGTACGGCGCGAGACCGGCGCGGAGTTCCCAACCGATCCCTATGAGCAGCTCCGACTGGCGATTCGCGCGGTGTTCCGGTCCTGGAATAGCGCCCGGGCGATTACCTATCGCGATTTCCACAAGATCCCGCACGACCTCGGCACAGCGGTCAATGTGCAGACGATGGTCTTTGGCAATATGGGGCCGGATTCGGGCACTGGCGTGGCCTTCACCCGGAACCCGAACACCGGTGAGCGGGAGCTGTACGGCGAGTATCTCCCGAATGCTCAGGGGGAGGACGTGGTCGCCGGCATCCGAACGCCGCACCCGATCGCGATGATGGCCCAGGAATGGCCGTCAGTGTATCAGGAGTTCAAGCGCTACGCCGATCTCCTCGAGCGTCACTATCGCGATATGCAGGACCTCGAGTTCACCGTCGAGAACGGCAAGCTTTATATGCTCCAGACGCGGTCGGGGAAGCGGAGTGCGACCGCTGCGGTCAAGATCGCGGTGGATATGGTCAACGAGGGGCTGATTACCAAAGAGGAAGCAGTCCAGCGCATCGAGCCCGGACAGGTCGAGCAGCTACTCCACCGGCAGATTGACCCTTCGGCAAAGGTCCACGTCATCGCCCGCGGCTTGAACGCCTCGCCGGGCGCGGCGAGTGGTAAGGTTGTCTTCGACGCCGATACAGCGGTCGCCTGGAGTAAAAACGGGGAGAAGGTGATCCTGGTGCGGCCGGAGACGAGCCCGGACGATGTGCACGGGATGATCGTCGCTCAGGGCATCCTGACCGCACGCGGTGGAGCGACCAGCCACGCGGCCGTGGTCGCGCGCAGTATCGGCAAGCCGTGCGTCGCGGGGACCGAGACGCTCAAGATTGATCTGGAGCGGCGCGAGTTCGTGGCTGACGGCATTGTCGTGAAGGAAGGGGATGTCATCTCGATCAACGGCAGTACTGGCGAGGTTATCCAGGGCGCTGTGCCGATGATCGAGCCGGAGATGACCCCTGAGCTTCAGGCGCTTCTCGGCTACGCGGACTCGATCCGCCGCCTCCAGGTCTGGGCGAACGCGGACTACCCGCGGGATGCCGAGATCGCCCGACGGAATGGTGCGCAGGGCATCGGGCTGTGCCGCACCGAGCATATGTTCTTCGAAACCGACCGCCTGCCGATTATGCAGGAGATGATCCTCGCCCGCGACGAGGCGACGCGGAAGGCCGCGCTCGATCGTCTGCTCGTTTTCCAGAAGAACGATTTCATCGGCATCTTCCGGGTCATGGACGGCCTGCCGGTGGTGATCCGCCTGCTCGATCCGCCCCTTCACGAGTTCCTGCCGGATTATGAGGAACTCCTTGTCGAGGTCACCGAGGCCCGGGCGAAAGGTGTTCGGACGCCAGAGATCGAGCGGAAAGAGGAGCTTCTCAAGGCCGTGGCGGCCATGCGGGAGGCCAACCCGATGCTGGGGCTGCGCGGCTGCCGGCTCGGGCTGATGTTCCCCGAGGTCAACGCGATGCAGGTGCGGGCGATCTTCCAGGCGGCAGTCGAGGTGAAGCGTGAGGGTGTCGACGTCCGCCCGGAGATCATGATTCCGCTGGTCGGCCACGTCAACGAGCTGAAGATCGTCCGCGAGCAGCTGGAGAAGGTAGCTGAGGAGGTCATGCAGGAGGCGGGGATTCGGATCCCGTACAAGTTTGGGACGATGATCGAGGTACCGCGCGCCGCGCTGACCGCCGACGAGATTGCCGAATATGCCGAGTTCTTCAGCTTCGGCACGAATGACCTGACCCAGACTACATTCGCCATCAGCCGTGACGATGCCGAGGGGAAGTTCTTGCTCCAGTACGTTGAGCGGAAGATCCTGCCCGCCAATCCCTTCCAGGTCCTGGATCAGGCTGGCGTCGGCAAGTTGATGAAGCTGGCGGTCGAGGCGGGTCGCCAGACTCGACCGGATATCGAGCTGGGCATCTGCGGTGAGCACGGGGGAGAGCCGAGTACGGTGGCCTTCTGCCATCGGATCGGCCTGAACTACGTGAGTGCCTCGCCGTATCGGGTGCCGATCGCGCGGCTTGCCGCGGCTCAGGCAGTCCTCGCGGAGCGCGTGCCGGTGGGGGTCTGATCACCGCCGGTGCGCGGAATTCCCCGTCTGTCCTGGCCGGTCTGGCTCATTATCGTCGGGCTGGCGCTGGCCGCCCCCGGGGTGGTCAGCGCCGCTCGGCTGGTCATGCTGGCGGGGCCCAACCTGCGAATGTTGCTCGCGGCTAGCCAGGCGCGGCCGACGTTTCTGCTGTTGCTGGCCATGGCCGCGGCAGGCCTGCTCTGCGCGGGCAGTGGGGTAGTGGCGTACGTGATTGTCAACTCACTCTCCTACCAGAATGCCCGACGCGGCTACGGCTCGGTCGGAACGATCCTGGCGTGCCTGATCACCGCGGTGATCGTGGCAAACCTGCTGACCCTGCCGTATGCCCTGCTGGTGACCGCGCAGGGCCGAGGCGGCCAGCCGATGGTTCTCACGCCGGGGGAGCTGGTGCTGTCAGTCCTGGCCCTCGATGGATCGTTTCTCGGCGTTGTCTACGTGCGCATTGTGCGTCCGCGCGTGCTATCCTGGAGACAGATGGGGCTGGATGCCACTCACTTCCTGCGGCACCTGCGTCAGGGAGTGGGGGTTGGGATTATTGTCATCATCGGGTCGCTGGCCGTGGCGCAGATCCTTCAGCGGTTCGGGATTCATCAGACGCAGGAAGAGATGTTCCGGGGAGTGCTCAATGCCAGCTTCCCTCAGTTCGTCGGGGTTTTCCTGGCCGCCGCGATCATCGGTCCGATCTGCGAGGAGATCTTTTTTCGCGGTTATATCTTTACCGCGGCCTGCCGCACCTACGGCGTCGGTCCGGCCCTCGCCCTCAGCAGTATCCTCTTCGCGCTGGCTCACCTCAATCTCGCGGCCTTCGTTCCCATTCTCCTTATCGGAAGCATCTTTGCCTTCGTATACTGGAGGACTGGCAGTCTCGTACCCTCCATGGTCGCACACGTGATGAATAATGCCCTCTTCATCATCGCGCTGTACGTGAGTCCGCGCTAGGAGACGCGGTAAGAGCGGTGAAGAGAAGATGAGCCCGAGTGCGGATCCGATCGCGGAGATCAAGGCCCGCCTGGACATCACCGAGATCGTGGGCCAGAAGGTGGCTTTGAAAAAGACCGGCCGCACCTTCAAGGGGCTCTGTCCGTTCCATACCGAGAAAACCCCCTCGTTCGTCGTCTTTCCGGATCGCGGGAACTACCATTGTTTCGGCTGCGGCGCCAACGGTGATGTCTTCAGCTTCGTGATGAAGACCGAGAATCTGGATTTTGGCGAGGCGCTCCGGCTGCTGGCGGCTCGGGCGGGGGTAGAGCTCACGACGCGCCCATCGGAGGATGCGCTTCGGCGGCGCCGTGCCGAGTTAACTGCGCTCCTCGAGCAGGCCGCCCTTTTCTTCCAACAGGCACTTCGGCATCCCGAGGCGCGCCCGGTGCGCGAGTACCTGACCCGTCGCGGAATCAAGCCGGAGGCGATTGATCAGTTTCGACTCGGTTGGGCACCCGAGGGATGGGATTCCCTGTTTCGCTACCTCACCGGTCTGGGCGCTCGCCCCGAGCAGATCGTCGGAGCAGGCCTCGCCGTCGAGCGCGATGGTGGGGGCTACCGCGACCTCTTCCGCGGTCGCCTCATGTTCCCCATCGCCAACGAACGGGGCGAGCTTGTCGGGTTCGGCGGCCGTCTTCTCGGAGACGGTCAGCCAAAGTACCTGAACTCGCCGCAGACGGAACTCTTTGACAAAGGGGCGATCCTGTACGGTATTGACCAGGCGCGGGCTGCGATCCGAGCCATAGATCGGGTCACCATTGTCGAGGGATACGTCGATGTTATCATTGCACACCAGTACGGCGTTCGGGATGTGGTCGCCTCGCTCGGCACAGCGCTGAGTGAGCGGCAGGTAGGAGTGCTTAAGCGGCTCACTCGCCGCGTCGTACTGGCCCTTGACGCGGATGCAGCGGGAGACGAGGCCGTGCTGCGCGGTCTGGAGGTAACGCGGCAGGTGTACAGCGACGCGGTGGCAGTGCCGCTTCCACGGGGACTGGTCCGCCTGGAGAGCCGTCTGGGCGCGGATATCCGCATCGCCGCCCTGCCGCGCGGACGCGATCCGGACGAGATTATTCGCGCGGATCTCGACCTCTGGCGGTCAATCATCGATGATGCGCGGCCGGTTGTTGACTTCTACTTCGACCTTGTTCTGGGGCGGGCAAACCTCGGCTCGGCGAAGGAAACGGCAGCGGCGGTGCGGACCCTTCTGCCGATCATCGGCGAGATCCGCGATCCGGTTCAGCAGACGGTCTATCTGCAGAGACTATCAGATCGTGTTCATATCGCCGAGCAACTTCTCGCCTCGGAGTTGGCACGCCTGCGTTTGACCGCGCGGGCGCCTGCCGCGGCGGAGCCCGATCCTCTGGCCGTCCCGGACCGGCGGCGCTCGACGCTGGACGAATACGCACTCGGATTGCTACTCTTGTATCCGGCGCAGGCGTCTGCGTTTGCGGCCGAATTGCGCGAGGAGGACTGGGAGCTGGTCGAGAGCCGGGAGGTGTTTCTCGCGATCCGGCGCCAGCTTGACGCTGGGGATGTGCCGGACCGGGAACGATTGCTGGAGGAGCTACCGGAGCCGGTCGCTGAATGGCTACGCGCGGTGCTGCGCCAGGAGGAGAGGCGGCCGGTTCTCGACGAGCGCGCGGTGGTACGGGAGCAGGAGCGGTGTTTACACGAGCTGCGGCGGCGGCTCCGCCGAATTCGATTGCGGCAGTACGCGACTCACTTGCGGGATCTCGAGTCCAGCGGGGAGGCCGAGGCCGCCGTGGAGCTTCATCGCCAGGCAGAACGCGAGCTTGCCCAGCTGGCGAGCGAGGAACGATTGAGCAAGCTTGCCCGGGTCTGGTCGCGGAGTGTGCCATGACACGATGCGAGCGGGGCGTGGAGGCGCGGATCATGGAATCGTCCAGGATGCCAGCGGACTCTCCTTTAGCACGCATCACCTGTCGGGAGGGCGACCGGTGATCGACCCCAGGATCTCGAATAGAGAGAACCCGGTGCCGAACGGGAACGCAGCTGAATCGGTTGACCCCGTCTCCCCCACCGGGGGACGGAAGCCGGTGCGAGAGCGTGAATTGCCAGCGCCGGAGGCAGAAGACGAGCTCGCCGCGGCCGAGACCGAGCTGCCGGAGGAGAGGGCGGACGATCCAGCAGTCGAGGGCACGGACGAGGAGGAGAGCGCCGACGCATGGGAGAACCTCGAGCCTGAGGCCCAGGATCTTCGTGACGAGCCAGAGATCGAGATCGAGCCGGTTCTCGATCTGGATAATGAAGCGATCGATGATCCGGTGCGCATGTATCTGCGCGAGATCGGGAGAGTACCCCTTCTGACAGCACGGGATGAGGTGGAGCTGGCCCAGGCGATGGAGCAGGGGCGGGAGGCGCTCTACCGCCGCCTGGAGTTGCGGCGGCTTGGCCAGCTGGATCCTGAAACTGACCGGGAGCTGTGTGCCCTGATCGAGCGCGGTGAGCGTGCTCGCCACCGCCTTGCCGAATCGAATCTGCGCCTTGTCGTCAGTGTCGCCAAGAAGTATATCGGCCGCGGGATGTCGCTCCTTGATCTCATCCAGGAAGGGAATATCGGCCTGATCCGCGCAGTCGAGAAGTTCGACTATCGCAAGGGGTACAAGTTCTCGACCTACGCGACCTGGTGGATCCGCCAGGCGATTACCCGGGCTATCGCCGATCAGGCGCGGACGATCCGCATTCCGGTCCATATGGTCGAAACAATCAACAAGCTTCTCCGCATCTCCCGACGTCTGCTCCAGGAGCTGGGGCGCGAGCCCACGGCGGAGGAGATCGCTCGGGAGATGGAGATTCCGCCAGAAAAAGTCCGCGAGATCCTGAAGGTGTCGCAGGAGCCAGTATCCCTGGAGACACCGATCGGTGAAGAGGAAGACAGCCACCTGGGCGATTTCATCCCGGACGACGGCACTATGGCGCCCTCTGAGGCGGCATCGCACCAGCTCCTGAAGGAGCAGGTCGAGGATGTCCTGGCATCGCTTACCGGCCGGGAGCGGCGCGTCCTCCAGCTTCGGTTCGGCCTCGAGGACGGGCGAAGCCGGACCCTGGAGGAGGTGGGGAAGGAATTCGGGGTAACGCGCGAGCGAATTCGCCAGATTGAGGCGAAGGCACTGCGGAAGCTCCGGCATCCGAGCCGGAGCAGGAAGCTCAAGGACTACCTGGAGTAGGCAGAGCGGTGATCAGCTCGGCGCGATGATTCTCCTGGTTGGCGGAGGCGTGCGTGAGGCTGGCAGGTAAGGTCGCTCTGGTGACTGGCGCGGCCCGAGGGCTCGGACGTGCTTACGCGCTTCACCTGGCAGCGATCGGGGCCGACGTCGTGGTCAACGATATCGATCTGGATGCGGCGCGGCAGTATGGGGAGGAACTCACCGCGCCGACAGTTATGGACGAGATCCGGGCGCTGGGCCGCCGCTCGCTTGGCATCGTCGCCGATGTGACGGACCGGGCGGCGGTGCAGCGAATGGTCGATCAGGTGATCGCCGAGTTCGGCCATCTGGATATCCTGGTCGCAAATGCCGGGGGAGCTCTGGTGCCCGGTCCGAGCTACGCCTCATCAGTCCCGGAGGCAGATCTCCGGCGGCTTTTGGACCTCAACCTGATGGGGACGATCTTCTGCTGTCAGGCCGCGGCCGAGCCGATGAAGCAGCAGAGGCGGGGAAAGATCATCACCGTTGGTTCCCAGGCCGGACTTCGCTCGACGGGCGGAGAAGGAACGGCATATGCCGTAGCGAAGGCAGCGATCCACCACTATACACGAAAACTGGCGAGCGAGCTGGGGCCGTACAACATCACGGTGAACTGCATCGCTCCAGGATGGATTCTCTCC
>JADGGD010000154.1 GCA_019690095.1 Chloroflexota bacterium | reverse complement strand
CTCCTCGTAGATGAGCGCGTGCTCGATCGCATCCACCGAGACCCGTCGGGGCTGCACGTGCGGCGGCACGCTCACCTTGATCAGCCGACGATGGAGATCGTAGCCGCGAACGAAGAGGATATCGCGGCCGATTTCGACGAGCTTGCTCTTGTCCACTCCGCTCGCACTCATCCAGAAGCCATCACGGCGCGGGGCACGCGCGCTGATATTGCCGTAGCTGAGACCGCCAATGCCGTAGAGAAGCTTGATGTGCCGCAGATCGCGCTCTGAGACGAGCTCCTGCAGCGGGAAGGGAGCCGGCAGGAGGCCCATCTGGTCAAGCTTCTCGCCGGCGATCCGGATCTGCTCGGTCACTGCGTCGCCCTGCCAGTACTCCGGCGGGAGATCGGGCGTAAACTCGTTATCAATAATGAGCTGGGAGGTCGCCAGCGGCGCGAGCCGCTCATATACCTTCTCGAAGAACGACTGGTCATCCCCCTCGTACGGGATGCCATAGCACCCCTGCTCCAGGGTAATGAAGTGAGCCAGGAGCCCCTGGCTGGAGGGAACGAGATAGACAAGCAGGTTTGAGAGGGCCTGGACGAGAAGCGGATATCCCTCCTTGAGCACGTTCTCCGTCCGGTGCATGGCCTCGGCCACTGAGACAACAAAGGTTCCTTTCGAGCGACGGCGAAACGGCCGAGGCCGATGGGTCTGGATGAAGTTCAGGACGAGCTGGACATCCGGGGTCGCGCTCTCGAGAAACTGGTGGCCGCGGCGGATCATGACCCGCTTCAGCCCGTTGAGAAACCAGCGGCGTAGTCGCCCCTGCGATTCCCCAACGACGACAACACTCAGCTTTGTCTCGTCGGTATCCATGTTCGCTCAGCCCGCTGATCAACGAGGATAGACTGCCCCGGAGGGTTGGCAAGGCCCACCATCCGAGTATCTCCATCCTACCAGAAACCGCCCCAACAGGCTATCCCCTCGGTAGCACTGAATCAGCTGCCACTCGATCGCCGGTATAGCAGGGTCGATCGTCTGAGGAGCCCAGCTGGCCGGGCGCTACCCCCTCCCGGACCGAACCAGTCGGATGAGCGCTGTCAGGAATCGCGGCGCACGAGGTCCAATCTGCGGTGGGGTCGGAATGATCGCCGGTCCAGCCGGGATGGGGCCAAAGCCCTTGAGGCGCTTCGCATAGGACTCGATCGCTTCATCCACCCGTGCGTGCACGGTTCCCGGCTCCCAGCGTCCGCTCGGCTCCCGCTGGCCGGCCGCGACGCCGGTCAGGATCTCGATCCCCTCGTTCACGTGATGGATCGCCCAGACGTGAAAGTGCCCATCGGAGACCGCGCGCACCACCTCGTCGCGAAGCATAAGGTTGTGTGCATTCGCAGCAGGAATGATCACCCCCTGCTGTCCGGTCAGCCCGCGCCGCTGACACACGTCGAAGAACCCCTCGATCTTCTGGGTCACGCCTCCTACTGGCTGGATATTCCCGTGTTGATCAATCGAGCCAGTAACGGCGATATCCTGGCGCAGGGGAATTCCCGCGAGCGCGGAGAGCAGGGCGTAAAGCTCAGCGCTCGACGCGCTATCGCCGTCGATCTCGTCATAGGTCTGCTCGAAGGTGATTCGCGCCGAGACAGCCAGCGGCCTTTCCTGTGCGTACTGGCCGTGCAGGAAACTGCTGAGAATCAGGAACCCCTTGCTGTGAATCGGGCCCGAGAGGCGTGTCTCCCGCTCGATATTGAGCACCCCCTCCTGGCCGAGCGCGGTCTCGGCGGTGATGCGCACGGGGAGCCCAAAGCTGTAGTCGCCAAGAGAGATGATCGAGAGACCGTTGACCTGCCCGATCTGCCCCCCCGACGTTGCGATGACGAGGGTGCCTTCCTGGATGAGCTCGGCGAGCTTATCCTGGATCAGATTGGCCCGACGGGTCTTCTGATCAATCGCGTGGGCCACGTGAGCGGCATGCACCGTGGGGCTTCCCGCCATCCCTGCGGCCTGGCTTGCCTCCACCAGCAGATCGCTAATTTCGCTGAGGCGCGTGGTCAGCTTGCGCTGGTGCTGGGCCAGACGACTCGCGTGATCTACCACCGCAGCGATCGCCGCCGGCTCGAACGGACGGAGCTTCTCGCGATCGGCCTGGGAACGGATAAAGGCGGCGTACCGCGCCACGTGTTCCGGCGTTCGATCCATGACTGTGTCAAAGTCTGCCTTGACTTTGAAAAGCCGCGGGAAATCTTCATCGTAGAAATAGAGGAGATAGTACAGCTCTGGTGTCCCGACCAGGATAACCTTTACGTCGAGCGGAATGGGTGCTGGGCGGAGGCTCGTTGTTGGTGTCGCCGAGAACTGCTGTCCCAGATTCTCGATCTGGATCTGACCAGTGCGCAGAACGCGCTTTAGCGCCTCCCAGGCAAACGGGCTGCGGAGCACGTCAAGCGCATCAAGAATGAGATAGCCGCCATTGGCCCGGTGGAGGGCGCCCGGCTTGATCATGCGAAAGCTCGTGACGAGGACCCCGAAACGGGCGTGGTACTCGATCCGACCGAGGAGGTTGTAGTAGGTCGGGTTCGATTCGACCACCACCGGCGCGGCGGTCTGGCCCTGGCTGGTCACCAGGACGTTGACCTTGTACCGGTCGAAGAAGGCCTCCCGGCTGCTCTCGGCGAGCTCGCGGAGCAGTGCACCCGCTTCTCCTGCCCCTTCCTCGCCGGTCTCGGGACCGGCCTGGAACTCGTCCACGCGAGCGACGATATCGTCGCGAACGCCGTCCAGGTAGCGCCCGATCTCCGGAACATCCTGATACTCCGTACCCAGGGCCCGGATCAGCGGCCCGATCACGAACTCGGCAACATCGCGATTCAGCTGGGCGATCCGATCGTGCGCATTCTTCTCGACCGCCCGGACCTGAGCGAGTGCGGCATCGATCTGCTCACGCAGGCTCTCGGCTCGCTCGGAAAGCTCCTCCTGCTTCTCCCGGGGCAGGTGTTCAAACTCCTCATCAGTCATCGGGCGGTTGTCGACGAGCGGGATTGTGGCAATGCCGATCGCGCTCACCGAGAGGGCGAATCCCTGCTTGCGCGCCGTTTCGGCCAGGTTCTCGAGGATTGCCTGCCGCTGACGGTGCGCCTCGTGGGTAATCTGCTCGCGGCGGCGGTGATAGTCCTCGCTGGCGAAGGCCTCACCGATCTGACGGCGGGTCGCGGTGATCAGCGCATCCATCTGTTCGGCAAAACGGGGACCGTTACCGGCTGGCAGGGCGATCGCGAGCGGAGAGTCGGGCTGGCTGAAGTTATAGACATAGCACCAGTCGCAGGGCGCGGGACGCGTAGAGGCCGCGCGCTCGGCAGTCAGACGCGCAGTGGACATGCGCCGTGTGCCCGGCACGCCTGCGACGAAGATGTTGAATCCCCGCGCGGCCACGCTCATCCCGAAGTTGAGGGCATCGACCGCGCGGTCCTGTCCGATCGCCCCGATCTCGGGCACGGCCGCCTCGCCGGTCGGGATCGGAGGAAGGGCACCGGGCTCGCATCGCGCTCGGAGGCGTTCTGGAGATAGCATCCACTGCTCCGACGGGGCTGCCGGCTTCAGGGAGGGGGCTGTTCCTTCCGCCCGTGCCATGCTTCGCTCCTCCATCGTGTGCGCATGACCGTCACCACGGGTCACCACCGCAGCCCCGGACACGCGCGGATCGAGTAATCCTGTCCGCAAGTTTCCTGCCCGTTCGCACTGCTGGTAGCCCTTTTTCCCTGATTGGTCGGCGGAGATTCCCCTCGTTATCCCCCAGCGGGGGATCAGTACTGACCTCTATTGGCTCCCTCCGATCTCCTAGCAGCGATGGGACAGTCAGGTCATGTGCCAATCTTGCTCTCGGCTTACGGTAGAGATGGTGCGGACTGGCTGCTCTCTGGGTCGTACGAACGGCCCCTTGAAGCCGATAGGAGTCGAGTGCTGTGCTCCGGCGATGGCCAGCTATCCTTACGATTCTGCTGATCGCCCTCATCGCGACGACGATCCCTGTCCGCGCGGACAGCCTCGAAGCGGAGGTCATCGCGCTGGTGAACGCCGAGCGCGTCCAGCGGGGGCTACCGCCGCTGATCGTCTCGCCGGAGCTCACGGCGGCGGCCCGCGCCTATGCCCACCGCATGGCTGCGGAGGGCTTCGTCAGCCACACCGCGCCCGATGGCTCGACGTTCATCACCCGTGATGAGGCGGCCGGCTACCGCGATTGGGACTATCTCGCCGAGAACCTCGCCGCTGGCCAGCTGACTCCAGAGGAGGTTGTCGCGGCGTGGATGGCGAGCCCAGCACACCGCGCAAATATCCTTTCTCCACACGTGCACGAGATCGGCGTCGGCCATGCCTACCAGCCTGGCTCGTACTACGGCCACTACTGGGTCGAGGAGTTTGGTGACCGCCCCGGCACGCGCACTGTCTCTCTCCGCATGGCGGCCAATGAAGCGGCCGTGCCGAGTGCGGGGACCAGTGCAGCCCCGACGATCTTGACGGCGAACGGAACGTCCGATGGATGGCAGGCCGCCACGGGTCATCGTGTTGTCGGCCCATGGCTCTCCTTCTTCCAACGGCACGGCGGCCTGGACAGCCTGGGCCTTCCACTCAGCGATGTCATGTCGGATCCGCTGGACGGAGGGATCCAGGTGCAGTACTTCCAGCGGGCAGTCCTGGAATACCACCCGGAGAATCCACCTGACACGCGGATCGTCCGGCGGCTTCTCGGCGATCTCCTCTTCCCCGGCGCGGACCCGCCAGTCAGCCCGGCCGATGCGCCGCCAGGTCCAGCGGAATACTTCCCGCTATCGCCGGATCGGCCAACCGGCCTTGGCCATTTCGTCGCAGACTATACCCGATCCGGTCAGCCTATCTACTTCAAGCAGTTCTTTGACACGCACGGGGGCATCGAGGTATTCGGCTATCCAAAGGAAGAGCCGAAGCTCCGCAATGGCCTCTGGACCCAGCGCTTCCAGGCGGCGGTCTTCGAATATCATCCCGAGTACGACCGCGATGGCACGGTGCCCGGTACGACGATCCCCCTGCGCACCTACCGCGTCCAGCTCGCGCTGCTTGGTGAGCAGTATCTCCGCACCCAGGGTCTCCCACAGCCTCCCCCTTGATCCCGGGCTGGCAACACGGCTGTAGCCCGGCGGCCGGGACAGGCACGACTTATAATAGCCCCGGGAAGGATGGACCAAGACGCCCGGCTCCGCGGGCGCGGAGGGACCAGTCGTGAACAACGGACAGCATGAGCCAGCCATGCCCCTAGCGGGCATCCGCGTTCTGGACCTGGGGCGGCACCTGGCCGGCCCGACCTGCGCGATGTGGCTGGGCGATCTGGGTGCCGATGTCATCAAGATCGAAGATCCCCAGCACGGTGAGGATGGACGGGCCGCTGGTCCGCCGTTCTTTCAGGGCGAGAGCGCGTTTTTTCTCTCGGCAAATCGGAATAAGCGCTCGCTTGCCCTCGACATCAAGAATCCGGCAGGGCAGGAGATCTTTCGGTATCTCGCCCGGACGGCCGATGTCGTGGTCGAAAACTTCCGTCCCGGTGTCATGGACGCCCTCGGCATCGGCTACGCGACCATCGCTCAGGAGAATCCACGGGTGATTTACTGCTCGCTCTCTGGCTACGGCGCTGATGGTCCCGAGGCCGGCCGCCCTGGCCTTGACCAGATCATCCAGGGAATGAGTGGGCTGATGAGCATCACCGGGTTCGTGGGGGGCGAACCTGTCCGGGTCGGCATACCAATCGCCGATCTGCTCGCCGGCCTGTTTGGCGCGTACGGCGTCCTGGCCGCACTCCAGGCACGCGAGCGAACCGGCCGCGGGCAAGTCGTGACCACCTCCCTGCTCGAGAGCATGATCGGGATGCTCAGCTTCCAGGCGGTCCGCTATCTGAATGGCGGTGAGGTCCCTCCACCGGCCGGCAACCACCACCCGATCAACGCCCCTTACGGCGTTTATCGCACGCGCGACGGCTACATCACCCTCGGCGCGACCGGAGAGAAGCGCTGGCGGCGATTCTGCGAGCTTCTCGGGGCACCGGAATGGATGGACGATCCACGTTTCGCTACAAATGGCGACCGTTTCCTCCACCGAGAGGAGCTGACACAGCTCATCGAGGAGCGCTTGCAGGCACACACCTCCGAGGAATGGGAACAGATCTTGAACGAGCACGGCATCCCGTGCGGCCCGATCTACCGGATGGATCAGGCCCTCGAACATCCGCAGGTGCGGCACCGTCAGATGGTGGTCGAGCTGCCGCACCCGCGGCTGGGAACGGTCCGCCTGCTCGGCCTGCCGGTGAAGCTCAGTGCAACCCCGGGTGCGATCCGGCGTGCTCCGCCCCTTTTGGGTGAGCACACCGATGAGGTGCTTCGGGAGATTGGCCTCTCTGAGGCGGATCTCGCACGACTGCGGGCCAATGGCGTCATTCGGTCATTATCTGGGGGATCACACGGTAGCAGGCCCTGATGCCACGCTACCGCCACTGACCGGGAGGACCACGGACCATGAACACCGGTACGACGGATATTCTCTTTGAGCGGCGCGGTGCGGTCGCCTGGGTTACCTTCAACCGTCCCGAGACGCGGAACGCGATGACCTTTGCAATGTACGATGCCCTGGTGCGCATCTGCGACGCGGTCGAGGCTGATGCCGATCTGCGCGTCCTCGTCCTGACTGGTGCGGGGGATCGTGCCTTCGTTGCCGGAACAGATATCAGCCAGTTCCAGACATTCACCGATCCGCATCATGCCTTAGAGTACGAGGAGCGCATGGATACAGTGATCGGACGACTCGAGGCGCTCGCCCGCCCGACGATCGCGGCGATTCGTGGCTATGCCGTTGGCAGTGGGGCAAGCATCGCCCTGGCGTGCGATCTCCGCATCTGCACACCCGACGCGCGCTTCGGCATCCCGATCGCGCGCACTCTGGGCAACTGCCTCTCGATGAGCAACTATGCCCGCCTGGTCGACTTGATCGGTCCGGCCCGCACGAAAGAGCTCATCTTCCGCGCCCGGATGATCGAGGC
>JADGGD010000153.1 GCA_019690095.1 Chloroflexota bacterium | reverse complement strand
CTTCCTTCTCAGTCGGTTCACGATGAGCTGACCGCAACCGCGCTGGTGATTGATGACGGGAGCACGCGGATCGGGATTGTGGCACTGGACATCATCGCCCTGGACGGCTGGCACGTCGCCGCGATCCGCCAGCGCGCGGAGGCAGTGACGGGGATCTCCGCTGATCACCTCCTCCTTTCGTGCAGTCACACCCACTCGGGCCCGCTTCCCTGGCTGGGACGCGGTCACGAGGAGCTGGTGCGTCCTTACTGCGACAACCTGACCAACCAGATCACCGGCGCCCTGGACTGGGCAGCGCGGCAGCTCCGACCCGCGCGCCTCGGCTTTGGCCGCGGTGCAGTGCAGATCCAGGTGAACCGCCGCGAGCGGCGGCCGGATGGAACGACAGTCATCGGGGTCAACCCGCACGGTCCTGTGGACCCGGAGGTCGCGGTCGTGCGGATCGATGCCGAGGACGGCTCCCCGCTGGCAGCACTGATCGGCTACGCGTGCCATCCGGTGATCCTGGGGCCGCGCAGCTATGCCCTCTCGGCCGACTTCGTCGGCCGGATGCGACAGGTCTTCGAAGCAGCGACGGACTGCCCTTGCCTGTACCTCCAGGGCTGTACTGGCAACCTGAACCCGCTCGGCGGGGTGACTGATCGCTATGACAACTGCGCGCGCCTGGGCACCATCCTGGCCGGTGAGGCTATCCGGGTGCACGGCGAGGCCCTGCCAGTGCCAGCCGATAGGCTTGCGGCCCTGCGGCGTTCCTTCGACCTCCCACTCGCGCCGCTCCCCCCACTCACCGAGGTCGAGGCCGAGATCGCCGCGCTTCGAGAACGCCTCGAGACCCTCGAGGCCGAGCGCGCCCCGGCGCTGATCGTTGAGAACACGCGCTTCGCTCTCCGGCGGGCCGAGCGCGTACGGGAGGAGGTGGCGGCCGGCCGGACGAATCAGGCGGTCCCCTTCGAGGTGCAGGCACTGCGCCTGGGAGACGTGGCGATCGTTGCCGCTCCGGCCGAGCTTTTTGTTGAGATCGGCCTGGCGATCAAAGAACGATCGCCCTTTCCACACACACTTGCCCTCGGCTACGCGAACGGCTGCATTGGCTATGTGCCCGTGGCCGAGGCGTATCCCGAGGGGGGCTACGAGGTTGAGCAGGCGCATAAGGGCTATGGCCAGCTGGCGGCCGTAGCACCCACGGCCGCCAGCGCGATTATCGGGGTTGCACTCGATCTCCTTGGACAGCTTCACGGCGCCGGACAGGCATAGGAGCACCACTGCACAATCGGCGCTGGCCCATTCTGGCGCCGCCCGCAGGCTGGCCTTCCACATAGTCCATTCGCTCTGGACAAGGCGCGCCAGGGCAGTGGGAGCAGTCACGGTTCTCTGGTGGAGAAGCCAGCGGCACGCTCTGCCAGTCTCCGCATCCCCTGGCGCAAAGGCTCCGCCCATCTGCCGCCACACATGCCAGAGGGAGATGGAAGCCCCGTCCAGCCAGACGGATTCCCTGCTGCAGGACACACCAGCTGAGCACTGCCGCAGGGTCCAGACCACCCCAATGGGCAGAGGCATCCTGTGGCTCGGTTAGAGATGCGAGAAAGCTCAGAACAGATGTCGCCCTGATCCTTGCGTGCGGCCAGGCAGTCTGGTAGGATAAGGGCGCTCTTTACAAAGTGCATCGAAGACGGCACGGGGCCGCGCTGTCGTGGCGCGGCTGAAATATCGGGGGAAGTCCGGTGCAAGTCCGGCGCTGTCGCGCAACGGTGAGGCGTATGCCAAGCCCGAATGCCCGCCCGTGACCGACGATCACGGCAACCCTTCGCGTCAAAGGGTGTGATCGACCGAGGGCCAGTGACCTACTGCACGGCTCCGGATTTTCTGACCCGCCCTGATCGCAGGGCGGGTTTTTTTGTGTCTCCGCATGGGTGCCACACGATCACCTGACCAGAGAGGGGAGGTTCAATGGCTGAGACTGATATCCGCGCTCCACTGCCCAATCCGGCGAGGTCGGAGATGACCGCTCTGCCATCCCCTGACCACTCACCGGACCGCGCCTGGGAGATCCTCGCGACCTGGGTTGCTTCCGCCTGCGATGAGTTCGGCCCTCGCGTCTCAGCGTCGGAATTGCTTGCTGAGGTGCAGGCGCAGGCCGTCGACGGGAGCACGCGGGACGAGCTTGCCGAGCTGGCGATCCTGACCGCGCGGGCCCATATCGAGGAGGAACCATCCTACACGTACGTGGCGGCCCGTCTGCTGCTCCACCGCCTCTACGATGCAGTCCTTGGATACACCGGTCCACTGGCAGGGACAGCCGCGGCATACCGGGCGGCGGTCATCCCCTATATCCACCAGGGCATCACTGCCGGGCTGCTCGATCCGGCCCTGGCGGGCTTCGATCTCGATCGGCTGGCCAGCGCCCTGGAGCCAGGACGTGATCGCCTGTTCGCCTATCCGGGGCTCCAGACCCTGGTTGACCGCTATCTGCTCCGCCTGGATGACCGGATTATCGAGCTCCCCCAGCTCCTCTGGCTGCGGGTTGCGATGGGACTGGCCCTGCGAGAACCTCACCCTACCGAGCGGGCCATCGAGTTCTATGAGGTGATGTCGACCTTCCGGTTCACGCCGGCGACCCCAACCCTTTTCCACGCCGGTACCCCACATCCCCAGCTCTCCTCCTGCTATCTCACCACCATCGCGGACGACCTGGGCCAGATCTTCAAATGCCTGCGGGATAACGCCCTCCTCTCGAAGTGGGCAGGAGGCCTGGGGAATGACTGGACGCGGATCCGGGCACGCGGCGCGCTGATCCACGGAACCCAGGGACGGAGCCAGGGGGTGATTCCGTTCCTCAAGATCGCCAATGACGTGGCGGTTGCGGTAAACCAGGGAGGAAAACGTCAGGGGGCCGTGTGCGCCTATCTTGAGAACTGGCACCTCGATGTAGAGGAGTTCCTCGATCTGCGCCGCACCACCGGCGATGAGCGGCGGCGCACCCACGATCTCCACACAGCACTCTGGGTGCCGGATCTCTTCATGCAGCGCGTGCGTGCCGACGGTCCCTGGACCCTCTTCAGCCCTGATGAAGTCCCTGACTTGCACGAGCTCTACGGCCGCGCCTTCGTGGAACGGTACACCACCTACGAGCGGCTCGCTGATGCGGGAGAGATCCGCCAGTTTAAGCGATTGCCTGCACGAGAGCTATGGCGGAAGATGCTCACGCGGCTGTTCGAGACTGGCCATCCCTGGCTCTGCTGGAAGGATCCGGCCAACATCCGCTCACCGCAGGATCACGCCGGTGTCATCCACAGCAGCAACCTCTGCACGGAGATCCTTCTTCCCACCTCCGATGAGGAAACAGCTGTCTGTACCCTGGGGTCACTGAACCTGCCGGCACACCTGAGTGCGGGGCAGATCGATCGGGAGCGGCTCGCAGCCACGGTCCGGACGGCGGTGCGCATGCTCGATAACGTGATCGATATCAACTATTACCCCACACCAGAGGCGCGAACGGCGAATCTCCGCCATCGGCCGATCGGCCTGGGGCTGATGGGCTTTCAGGATGCCCTGTATCTGCTTGGTCTGAGCTACGCAAGCCCGGCGGCGGTTGAGTTCGCTGACCGGACCATGGAGGCCATCGCCTACTACGCAATCCGGGCTTCGACCGAGCTGGCGAACGAGCGCGGGCCGTACCCGAGCTACCCTGGGTCGAAGTGGGCGCGCGGGCTCCTGCCGCTTGATACCCTTGCCCTTCTCGAGGCCGAGCGGGGTGAGCCGCTCGGTGTCGACCGTTCGAGCACCCTCGACTGGGAGGAGATACGGACCCGGATCCGGGCGCACGGCATGCGGAACAGTAACGTCCTGGCGATTGCCCCAACCGCGACGATCTCTACGATCGTCGGGGTCAGCCCATCGATCGAGCCGACTTATACCAATCTGTACGTGCGCAGCAGCCTCTCCGGGGAGTTCACTGTGGTGAATCCCTTCCTCGTCGAGGAACTCCGACAGCGCGGGCTCTGGGATGCAGAGATGCGGGAGGCGCTGAAGTACTATGACGGCTCGGTCCAGCCGATCAGCCGCGTGCCGGCTGATCTCAAAGAGCGCTTCCGCACCGCTTTCGAGATCGATCCTGCCTGGCTGATTGAAGCGGCCAGCCGTCGTCAGAAGTGGATCGATATGGGCCAGTCGCTCACCCTCTATCTCGCCGAGCCGAGCGGCCGGCGCCTGGAGGAGATCTACACGCTGGCCTGGACCCGAGGCCTCAAGACTACCTACTACCTGCGGACCCTCGCGGCGACCCAGGTTGAGAAATCGACGCTGGACCTGAACCGCTGGGGCATTCAACCTCGCTGGATGAAGAGCGCGAGCCCCTCCAGTATGATCGCGATCCCGCGCTCGCCGACTGACACGTCCACGGGAGCAGTCTGCCCTCCGGAACCGGACTGCGAGGCGTGTCAGTAGCCCGCGGGGAATTCCCACCGCAGGTGAGGTCACCTAAACGACAGGGAGGAAACTATGCGATCACGCGCCGACGAGACCCGACGTATCCGAGAGGAGAAGCGCCTGATTAACTGCGAGCAAGTGGATGTGAATCAGCTCATGCCCCTGAAGTACCAGTGGGCGTGGGAGCACTACCTCAATGGTTGCGCCAATCACTGGATGCCTACTGAGGTACCTATGGCTCGGGACATCGAGACCTGGCATTCCGCGACCCTCACGCCCGCTGAACGGTTGATGGTCCTGCGCAATCTCGGATTCTTCGCCACTGCTGAGAGCCTGGTCGGAAATAACCTTGTCCTGGCGATCTTCCGCCATGTGACCAATGCGGAATGCCGGCAGTACCTCCTGCGTCAGGCGTTCGAGGAGGCAATCCATACCCATACCTTCCTCTACATCGTGGAGAGCCTCGGGCTGGACGAGCGCGAGGTCTTCAATATGTACCGCGAGGTGCCGGTGATCGCCGCCAAGGATGCATTCGAGATGGAGCTCACCGCTGCACTCGCCGACCCCACGTTTCATACGGCCTCGGCGGAGGGGATCCAACAGCTCCTCACGAACCTGATTGGCTATTACGTGATCATGGAAGGCATCTTCTTCTACACCGGCTTCGCCATGGTCCTCTCTCTCCACCGACGAAACCTCCTGACTGGCATCGGAGAGCTCTTCCAGTACATCCTGCGGGATGAGACCATCCACCTGAACTTCGGGATCGACCTGATCAATGGCATTCGCCTGGAGAATCCAGCCGTCTGGACCCCGGCATTCCAGGCCGAAGCTGCCGCACTGATCGAGCGTGCCGTCGAGCTAGAGAGCCAGTACGCGCGCGAGTGCCTGCCGGAAGGCGTGCCTGGCCTTCGGGCGCCCATGTTCGAGCAGTATGTGCGATTCATCGCTGATCGACGGCTGGAGCGGATCGGCCTGCCCGCACGCTACGGGGCGCGAAATCCGTTCCCGTGGATGAGCGAGACGATGGATCTACCGAAGGCCAAGAACTTCTTCGAGACGCGAGTGACCGAGTATCGAGCGGGGGCAACCTTGCGCTGGGATTGACGCCGCACATTCAGCCCGGCGGACGCCCTCTCGCCAGGAATGCGAGCGCGAGCCACGCGGTGCACGCAGGACTGGCTACCCAGCTCGGGTGCGCTCCGAGAAAGAAAAAAGAAAAGGGACGAACGTCTGCAGACGTTCGTCCCGGTGGACAATCGCCGGGGTTACTTCGCGACGACCTTGATCGTCCGCGCCCGGGCATGCGCCGCCTTCGGGAGGGTAACCGTCAGCACTCCGTGCTCATAGGTTGCCTGGGCCCGATCCCCCTCGACCTCGGTCGGGATCTGGATCCGGTACTCCATCTCCCCGCCAAAGGAGTGCCAGATCTCCTTCGCATTCTCCGGCGCCTGCAGGGCCGTCTCGCCCCGGCAGGTCAGAACGTTATCCTCAACCGTGCAGGAGATCGAGTCCGGCTTCAGACCGGGCATCGCGAGCTGAACAATGTAGCTCTCCCCCGTCTCCCACAGGTTGCTGCCGGATGGAGCACCCAGTGCCCCCATGCGGTCGAAGATCGAGGGGAGAAGGAAGCTCTCCTGGAACAGGCGATCCATCACCTGCCGAAGGGGAACAAAGGCATCCTCCGGGCGACGGACCAGATTGGTTTCACGCCGAGTAGTCTGCGCCATCGCAGCACCTCCTGGTCAGATGCAATATCGATAGCTCCGACACTGCGCCGTCGGGCGGAAGCCCCTGCCGTGAGGCCAACCACCCACCGGCAGCTACTACGATAGCCGATGCCGGTCAGATCGGCATCAGAACCCGGTCAGGGAACGATCAGAAATATCCCCCGGCTGGTCAGGGCGAGCAGACTGGGCCAATCGGGCATCAGCCGACTTCCACCGCGACCGGGGCACCGCGCCGAAAGGCGATCTTCCCGTCGGCCACGTCGACGACGACCGTGTCGCCATCCCGGAAATCCCCCTGGAGCAGGTGCATCGCCAGCGGCTGAACCACCTCCTTCTGGATCGTCCGCTTGAGTGGACGAGCACCGTACACCGGGTCGAAGCCCTCGCGTGCCAGGTACGCCCGTGCTTCTGGCGTGAGATCCAGGGTGATCTTGCGCTCCTCCAGTCGCTTCCGCAGTGCCCGGAGCTGGATGTCCACAATCTGCTCAATCTCCGCCAGCCCAAGCGGGTGAAAGATGACAATCTCGTCAATGCGGTTCAGAAGCTCAGGGCGGAAGTGCAGACGCACCGCCTCCATCACCCGATCGCGGATGACATCCCAGCTCAGGCCGGGCTCAGTGATCCACTGGCTTCCGAGGTTTGAGGTCATAATCACGATCGTGTTCCGGAAATCGACCGTCCGTCCCTGTCCATCGGTCAGCCGCCCGTCATCCAGAAGCTGGAGGAGGACATTGAGCACCTCCGGATGGGCCTTCTCGACCTCATCGAAGAGGATCACGCTGTATGGGCGGCGCCGGACAGCCTCGGTCAGCTGACCGGCTTCCTCGTAGCCCACGTAGCCCGGTGGGGCTCCGATCAGACGCGAGACAGTATGCTTCTCCTGGTACTCGCTCATGTCGATCCGGACCATCGCCTGCTCGTTATCGAACAGGAACTCGGCAAGCGCCCGGGCTGTCTCGGTCTT
>JADGGD010000022.1 GCA_019690095.1 Chloroflexota bacterium | reverse complement strand
TACGCCATCAGTGCTTCCTCTATCCTCGCCAGCAACGGGCTCCTCCACGCTGACCTGCTCCGGGAGATCGCCCGGGCCGGCGGAATCGACGGCGCCAGCGCGCACCGCGGCTGAGCTTACCCGGGGCGCCCATCCTGACAGGCCCTCTGTCGGAAACTGTTGACACGTCTCCGCCGCATATGGTAGGGTAGGCGTGGAGCGCTGGACCCGGCGCTCCGTTAACTGAATAGATGGCCGAATTCCCGGTATGGGAAACGGGGGAACCAGATTGTTGGGGTGAATTCCCGGTTCCCGGGATAGGGTAGCTCTTTCGACCCGAACCCGTCAGCTAACCCCGTAGGCACGCGAGAGAGGATCGATCCCCTTCTTTCGTACGTCCCCGAATAGCCGCGTCTGGCGATCATCCTCTCACTATCAGGTTTGCGCTGAATAGGCACGCGTGCGCACTGCTGCCGTGTAGCGGCGGCAGATCTGGCGTTACCGCGTCTGGTTCCTCTGTGCTCGGCAAGGAGGTGTGGAACGGATATGCCCGAACGTTGACCGCGGCCCGCTCTTACTCGCGTGCCGAAAGGACGCGAGGCGTCACCGCAGCAACGAGGCGAGACGATGGAGCCATAATCCCGGAGGTTTGCTAGCCATGAATATCTGTGTTACGCACTACGCGTATCATCCTGTCACCGGCGGTGTGGAGACCCACCTGGTGGATCTCTGCTCTGAGCTGGCCAATCAGGGGCACGAGGTCCACGCCCTGGTCGGCTCACTGCCGGGACAACCAGACGAACAGTACCAGAACGGCGTCTGGATCCACCGCCGTCCGGAGCTGGACATCGAGCAGGTCCGGAAGCGCAAGCAGGCGGCGGGGATCGACGCGGATATCCCGTGGAGCCCGCTTCAGCAGGAGATCCGCGCGTTCTACCGCGACTTCATTGATCGCTTCCGGATTGATCTCGTTCATGCGCACAACTTCCACCACTTTCTTCCCGAGTATGCCCTCGCCCTGACTGAGCTTCACGATGCGGGAGTCCCGACCGTCCTCACGATCCACGAGATGTGGGGTGAGTTTATCTGCGAGCACCTTCTCGAGAACACCCGGTGGGACGCAATCATCGCGGTGGGCGAGCACGTGCGGCGTGATGTGGTCCGCATGGTCCCGGGCATCCGCAACCTGCACACCGTTCTGCACGGCACCAACCTGCAGGCGTTCCACCCTGGCGTCGTCGACGGGGGGCTCCGCGCCGAACTCGGGCTGGTCGGCCGCCCGGTCATCCTCCATCCGGCGCGCATGCTGCCCTGGAAAGGTGTGCACGTCAGCGTCGCCGCAATGCGCCGGGTCATCGCGGAGTTCCCGGAAGCGGCGCTGATCATCACTGATACGGACCAGATTATCGACTGGATTCGCGAGCTCGGCGCCTACAAGCAGGAGATCCTGGATACGATCCAGCGAGATGGGTTGGGGCGGAATGTGATTCCGCGCTCATTCGACTACTTCGATCTCCCGCGCGCCTACGCGCTGGCGGACATCGTCATCTACCCGACGACCGGCGAGGAGCCGTTTGGGCTGGTCCCGCTCGAAGCCATGGCCTGTGCGCGCCCGGTCATCGTGAGCCGGAGCGGCGGCCTCGTCGAGTCGGTGGTTGATGGGGTAACCGGCTACATCATCCCGAAAGAGGATCCCGAGGCGCTGGCTGACCGGATCCTCCATCTGCTTCGGGACGACGAGCTGCGCCGGCGGATGGGACAGGCCGGGCGCCAGCACGTTGAGCGTCACTTCTCGCGCCAGCGCATGGCCGATCAAACTGTTGCCCTGTATCAGGCGGCACTGGCGGCCGGGCGCGAGCGCACGGCCCATCAGCCGGTCGCGGGTATGCGATCGGGACGGTAACTCCTTACCAGGGAGCTGGCGGCGCGGTGCCGCGCCGCCAGCACTCGCCGGCGGCAACGGCGCCGCCCATTCCGGGCACAGGGACGCCCAGGCAGGGTCACGAATGAACGACCAGCGCATGGAAACTGCAGTGCGAATTCCTCCCGCTCGGCCATCCCCGATCCGGGGGTATACTCTCATCGAGAGCCGGGAGGACGACGCAACGGGCAGGAAACCGGGCCGGGCCGTCGAATCGTGGACCACGGTCCGCTGGCCCTTCTCCCGGCCTGATCACGATCGGAGCCGGGAGATTACCGCGGTGTATGGCATCATCTCTCCCCGGACGTGGGGGCTTTCACGCTGTGAGCGGCCACTGCCAGGCCTCGCCGAGTACGGGCTTGACCGCGATGACCTGGAGAATCGCTGCTTCCAGAACACCTACCGATGGCTTCTGAATACCTACGATGAAGAGAGCGGTGCTTTCTTCGGCCACTACGATGCTCGAACGGATTCCTTCGCTCCTCCCCAAAATGTGAATCTGATCGCACCCTGGCAGCTTATCGCGGCGTACGATCGGTACGGCGATGCCGAACTCCTGGCGAAAGCCGTCCGGGCCAGCGATTGGGTCGAGGAGAACCTCGTCGAGTCGCACCCGATGAGCCTGGTCTGCGGTGGAGTACGCGACAACATCAAGCGCACCGAGGTCTGGGTGAAGTACGCCGCCGATTATGTCACCTTGAATGTTGGGCTCTGGGAACGGACCCGCGAGGAGCGATTCCTGCGTCGTGCCTTCCAATCGGCTCAGTTCATCCTTCAGGCCGAGTACAACGATTTCGCCACGCGGTACGACGACTGGGTTCAAGAGTGGTCAACCCTGGGATGGCAGTCGCTCGGGCGGGTCATCGAATGCTTCTTCATGCTGGCCCAGGCAACCGGCGAGCGCTGCTGGATTGAGCACGCCGAGAACTGGGGGCGATACGGGCTCACTCTGATCGCCCCGAACGGCTGCATGTACCTTATCCGCAACGCCTATTACAATTCTGACCTGGCCGCGGATGTCCTGCGGGGCTTTACCTTCCTCTACGAGGAGTTAGGCGCAACAGAGTTCCTCTACGGAGCACGCGCCTTCGCTGACTGGCACGTCCGCACCCAGCGCGCTGACGGAGCCTGGCCGCTGACGATCGACCGCCAGGGGAATGTTGTCGCGAATTACGTTGGTCCGGGCGATCCCCCCAACATTGCGATCGCCCTGCTCCGTCTCCACAAGGTGACCGGCGAGCCCTCCTACCTTGACGCGGCGATCCGGGGTATTCGCTACAGCGCCGGCCGCCAGGTGATTCCCGGCTCGGATCACCCGTTCCACGACCGGCCGCGCACCCACTGGGGACTCTGGTCCTGGGATCCCCACTACGACTACACCATGTCTGGCGACCAGTCGACCCATTACGTCCGCGGGATCTACTTCCTGCTGGACTATCTGGCCTCCCTCGACGACTCGGTCTGGGAAGAGCTGCTCGCCTACACCCGGACACGGTAGCTCTGCCGCGCGGCAGCGACCGGTAACGCGATCGGCGCCCGCTCTCATCCGCGAAGCTCTCATCCGCGAATGAGAGCGGGAGAACAGGCGCACGGAGGGCTAAAGCCAGACGGAATACCCGCGCGGGCAATCTGATTCCCTGTTCCTCCTGCTAGCCAGTTCGCTCGCCGGAGGCAACGCCCCGCCGCGGCGTGGGAGCGGCCGGCGCGTCGTGGTAGGCGGGAGCGGGTACCACCAGTGCTGGTGGCAGGGCGGCCAGACGGAAGCGCATCTCCGTCCCGGTCCACTCAGCCACCAGCTTCTGCCCAGCCGGCCAGGAGCCAGCCAGGAGCGCTCGCGCAAGAGGCTGGTAGAGCTCCCGACGGAGCGCCCGGCGGAGCGGACGCGCCCCGTACTTGGGGTCCCAGCCGCGCTCGATCAGGTAGTCCGCCGCCTCCGGTGCCAGCTCCAGGGTCAGGCCGTGGCGCTCGCTCAGCCGCGCGTTCAGTTCGCCGATCATCCCGTGCAGGATGCGGCGCAGGTCATCGTGCCGCAGCCACTGGAAGACAACGACCGCATCAATCCGGTTCAGGAACTCCGGCCGGAAGTGGCGGGCCAGGGCCCGCTCGACTACCCGGATCCGCTCATTCTGTGGGTCGATGGTCATCGCCGGGGCGATGAAGCCAAGGCGGCGGTTCTCAGCCAGGTCACGCAGCTCGTCTGAGCCGACGTTCGAGGTCATCACGATGATCGTGTTGGTGAAGACGATCTCGGCCTTGCCGTTCGCCAGCCGCATGCGGGCGTTGTCGAAGACCTGGAGGAGCGCCTGGTGCACGGCCGGGTGGGCCTTCTCGATCTCATCGAGCAGGAGGATGCCCGGACGGCCCGGCTGTCCCTCAATACGGGCCTTATTGAAGAGGGTCTCATCCTCCTGGCTCCCGACATAGCCGGGCGGCGAACCGGCCAGGGCGGCGGTGTAGTGACTCTCACTCAGCCCACTCATGTCGATCCGGCAGAACGCGTCTGGCTGGCCGTGGATCGCCTCGGCCAGCGCCCGCACCGTTTCGGTCTTACCGACACCGGTCGGACCGACGAAGAGGAGCACGGCCAGCGGCTTGCGCGGGTCATTCAGGCCGGCCTCGGCGATGAGCAGGGTCTCCTCGAGCTGTGCGAGCGCCTCGTCCTGATTAATGATTCGCCGGCGCAGGTGTCGCATGACCTCCGTCGAATCCATGATCGGGTCCGATCCTTTCTGGCGTGACGACGCGTTTGGCGTGACGACGCGATAAATTGACATAACTGAACGCGTCATTATAACACGCCGTGGACTGCCTCGCCAGCCTTCTGGCGAGCAGACGGCAGGAGGGATCGGGCGCTCAGACGCGCATGTGCGGATCGAGCGCGTCGCGCAGGCCGTCGCCGAGGAAGGTAAAGGCGAGGGTCACCAGGGCGATGCAGATGGCAGGCGCAATCGCCATCCAGGGCTGGGTAAAGAGGGCGCCGAAGCCGTCCTGGATCATATTGCCCCAGCTCGGCGTTGGAGGGCGGATGCCGATGCCGATGAAGCTCAGGACCGCCTCGGCGGCGATCGCTCCTGGGATGGTGAAGGTGATCTGGACGATCACCGGCGCGAGGACATGCGGCAGGATATGCCGGAGAACGATCCGCACGGACGACATCCCCAGCGCGCGGGCCGCCTCGACGTAGGCCATCTCCTTATAGGCGAGGACCTGCCCACGTACCAGACGGGCCGTGCCCACCCAGTTGAAGAGGGCAAGCGCAGCCAGCAGGAGAACCATCCCCGAAAGCAAACTACCGATCACCGTTTCGCGGAGGAGGGTTACCAGGGTGATGATGATCAGCAGGTCAGGCAGGGCATAGAACACATCGACAACCCGCATCAGGATCGTGTCAACCATCCCTCCGGCGTAGCCTGCGATCAGGCCGATCGAGCCGCCGATCAGAAGATAAAAGACGACCGGCACCAGTCCGATCGTCATCGAGATCCGCGCCCCGTAAATGAGGCGGCTCAACACATCGCGTCCAACGCCATCAGTTCCGAGCGGGTAGGCCCAGCTCCCACCGGGCATCCAGGCCGGCGGCGCGCTGATGGCATCGAAGTGGACGAGAGTCGGGTCATACGGCGCGAGAAACCGACTGAAGATGGCCACGAGGTAGAAGAACGCGATGACCACTGCGCTCACCACCGCGGCCCGGTTCCGCCGCAGGCGGCGGAACGCCTGGGTCCAGGTTCCCGGCGCCTCGGCAACCTCGAGCAGTTCCTCGGTGATGACGGCTGATGTCGCGGACAGATCAGCAGACATCTCAGCTCACCTTGATCCGCGGATCCAGAATCGCGTAGACGATATCCACCAGGAGGTTAGCGCCGGAGATCAGGATGGCGTAGAAGAGCGTCACACCCATCACCATCGAGTAGTCGCGCGCGGTCACCCCCTGGACGAAAAACTGGCCCATTCCGGGGAACGAGAAGACATATTCAATGATGAACGAGCCGGTGACCAGACCGGCGAGGGCCGGTCCGAGCACGGTCACGACCGGGATCAGGCTGTTGCGCAGTGCATGGCGGAGGACGATGACTCGCCAGCGCAGTCCTTTCGCGCGTGCCGTGCGAATGTAGTCCTGGCGCAGGCTTTCGAGCATGCTGGCCCGGGTCAGGCGCGTCAGATAGGCAAGAAGCCCCAGGCTGAGGGTAAACGCCGGGAGCACCCAGGCACGCCAGTCACCGTAGTTTGCCGTGACAACCGGAAACCAGTGGAGCTGGACCCCGAAGATCACCAGGAGGAAGAGGGCGATGATGAAGCTTGGGATCGTGATGCCGGCGGTCGCCAGGAACAGCGCGAGGTAATCAATCCAGGTGTTCTGGCGGACGGCTGAGATCACTCCCAGCGGAATGCCGACGACGCAGGCGAAGAGGAAGGCCAGACCGCCGAGCTCGGCACTCCGGCCGAAGCGGCTCGTCCAGAAGGATGCCCCGGGCTGAGATGGGGCGAAGAGCAGTTTACTTACACTCTCTCCCCGAAACTGGTAGGAAGGTCCGAGATCCCCCTGGAGAAAGTTACCCATGTAGATCAGGTACTGCTTCCAGGCAGGTTCGTCGAGGTGAAACTTACGCTTCAGGTTCTCGATAACCGGCGCGGGGAGCTCTCGCCCGAGGCCGGCCTGGTCGAAGGGGCCGCCCGGCGCCAGATGGCCTGATCCGAAGGTCAGAATTGAGATCACAATGATGACCGGTACCAGCAGGGCGATCCGTCGGATCAGGAAGGAGACCATGCTCACTCCTCCATCGCGCCCTCTCTGATCAACCGGCCCGCGGCCCCTTTCGACTGCCGGGCCGCTCCCGCGTGGGGCCGCGGGCCAGACTGCCTAGGACGTGAGCTTCATATCATATAGCGAGTGCTGGCCGAAGAAGTACTCGAACGGGTCGGCCTTGTAGCCCTGCACCCGCGGCTTGATGAGATACGCCGCGACGTAGTGATAGTTGAAGGCAACCGGCGTCTCCTTGTTCAGGATATCAGCCGCCTTACGGTACAGATCGTCCCGCTTCTTCGGATCCAGCTCCACGTCCGCCTGCTTGGTCAGGTTGTCGAAATCGTCATTCTTCCAGCCGGTGTGGCTGACTGTACTATCCGAACGGAAGACGGTACTGTACCAGTCCTGCGGGTCCGGGTAGTCCTGAAGCCAGCCCAGGCGGAACATCTGGGGCGTGGTCTCTTGCTTCTTGGTCAGCGCCGAGAAGGCCTTCGGCTCGACTGGCTCGAGGGTAATGTTCACGTTGAGGTACTGCTTGAACATCGCCTGGGCGGCGGTGGAGATGAGCTTGTTGGTGTCAGTGTTGGCGAAGGTGAACTTGATCGGCGGAAGCCCCTGGCCGTTCGGGTAGCCCGCATCAGCAAGGAGCTTCTTCGCCGCCTCAGGATCGAACTTCTGGAGGGTGATGTCCTCGTAGTGGCCAGGGAAGTTCGGCGGCAAGAACTGGTAGGCCGGCAGGGCTAGCCCCTTGAAGACCTTGTTCGCCATCGTCTCGCGGTCGAGCGCCGCCGAGAAGGCCTGGCGTACCTTGATATTGTCAAAGGGGGCAAGCTTGGTATTGAAGCCGATGTAGGAGGTGCCGCTCCCCGGAACCACCACGAACTCCTTCTGGAGCTGGGGATCAGCATCGATCGCCGACTTGACCTGCGGGTTAACGTAGGAGCCGGCCGCGCCGATGACATCAATATTGCCCGCCTTGTAGGCGGTGAAGGCAACGGTGATATCATCAATGATCGCGTACTGAACCGTCTTGATCGGCGGCTCACCGCGGACGTAGCGCGGATTCGCCTCGAACACGTACTGCACGCCGTTCTCGTGTTTGGTCAACACGTACGGGCCGTTGCCGATGTACCGCTTGGGATCTGAGGTCCAGTCTTGATTGTCCTCCGGTGCCCCTCCCTGGGTGACCAGATCCTCCCGGACAGGCAGGCCGTTCCAGGTGGCCAGGACACTGAGGAACCAGGGGGCGGGCGAGGTGAGTTTGTAGACGATCGTCGTATCATCCGGGGCTGAGACGCCGACGGCATCGCGGAGCTTTTTGAGATCGTCCGGGCTGGTCTTCTTCGGATCGGCGGTATTGTACTTCTCCCCGCCCTCGAGGACGTAGAGGGTGAAGGCGTAGTCACCAGCCACGGCCGGGTTAAGCTGACGCTTGACCCCGTACACGAAATCTTTGGCAGTCAACGGCTTGCCATCGGACCATGTCAGCCCTTTCTTCAACTTGACCGTGATCGTCTTTCCATCGGGCGAGACCTGGGGCATGCCGTCGGCCTGGTCCGGGACGAGCTGTGCCTTCGAGTCGAAGGTGTAGAGGTTGCTGAAGACCCGCATGACGATCTCGATCTCCTGGACGAACGAGGCGCGTCCCGGGTCGATGGTATCGGCCTCGCCCTGGAGGAAGAGATGCAGGGCACCGGCCAGCGGGGCGGCACCGCCCTTGGCCTGACCTGCGGGAGCCGGGGTGACCTGGGGAGTGGCAGTCGCCGTCGGAGCGGCGGATGTCGGCGTCGGGGCGGCCGCGGAGGTAGGAGCGGTCGTCGGCGTCGCGGCAGCCGGAGCGCCCGCCTGGGTTGGCGCCGGGGTCGGAGAGGGTGCCGGTCCACCCGCGCAGGCCGAGAGGAAGGAGATCAGACCGAGACTTCCCCCCGTAGCGAAAGCGCGGAGCATCTGACGGCGCCGCATGCGCATGCGGCGGACATACGCATGGTGCGATTCCGATCGGGTCATGACACTTCGCCTCCGCTGAGTTGTCTTCTCCCATGTCAGAACAGGATGCGTCAACTATACACCCTGCCCGTGCCTCGCCGTCAATACTCGGGCGATCGCGCACGGTCGGACGGCGATCAGCCCCGACGCTTGACGAGAGATGACGGTCACGGTATTCTTCATGCGACCTCGTAAGACGCCAGACACCATGTATAATGTGATCGTACTGACTATCGCAGTGAGGAGTTGGTAGATGGCCATGGTTAGCGCTGATGAGACGCCCATGCCCCCGTCCCACAAGACGCTTCGCGATTGGGTCTTCGAGTGCTTGCGGACCTCGATCGTCTCTGGCGACCTTGCCCCAGGCCAGCGCATCGTCGAGGCCGACCTTGCCAAGCAGCTCGACGTGAGCAAGTCACCGGTGCGCGAGGCGATCCTTCAGCTCAAGCAGGATGGGCTGGTGATCGACGCGCCGAAAGGGCGGGGAGTAGTCGTTGCTCCACTCAAGCCGAACGACGTTCGGGAGATCTCTGCTGTGCGCGAGGCGCTGGAGGGATTAGCCGCCCGCGTGCTCGCTGCAGATCCACAGCCGGAGCGGCTGGCCCCGCTCGCTGCGATCCTCGATCGGATGCGCGAGGCTCACGCTGCAGGCGATGTCCGCCGACAGTTCGAGCTGGATGTCGAGTTCCATACCGCGCTGTGCGCGGCAACCGGCAACCGCCGTCTCCAGGACCTCTTTTCGAGCATCCGACCGGATCTCCAGCGCATCTTCCTGTTCGCGGTCAACGCCATGGCCCTGGACGGCGCCGCGGCCGCGGCGAACGCCATCGCTGATCACGCCGCCCTCCTCGAGGCTATCAGCGCCGGCGACGCCCAGCGTGCGGTTGCCCTCCTCGCCGCTCATATCGGCGGGCAGTCGGATCAGATTGCCGCAGCCCTGGGTGGAAACTGACGCCGCGGGAGGGGCCCATCGTCGGCGATCGGGGAAGACTGTGAGCAGGCTGCCGCCCGCCGAGGCGAGACCCCACCCAAGCGTGCCCTACAGGCCGTGCAGGCGGCGAAGGTGGTCCAGGAGCGGCTCGACGCTCTCGAGGGCTCGGCCGGGCGGCGGTCCGAGCGAGTCGCGGGGAGTTCCTCCACTCAGGAGCGTCGCGATCGCAGCCACGCTCCCGGCCAGCGCCTCCAGATGATATCCCCCCTCAAGGACCAGCACCAGCCGCCCCGCACAGCAGTCGTCGGCCAGGCGCGCGAGGACCCGGACCATATCCACGAACCCACTGATCGAGACCTGCATACTCGCAAGGGGATCGGCCCAGTGGGCATCGAAGCCGGCCGAGACCAGGATGATCTCCGGCCCGAACCGCCGCACCACTGGCTCGACAACCCGCTCGAAGGCTAGACGATAGGCCGTATCGCCGCATCCGGGAGGCAGAGGGAGATTGACAGTCAGGCCCACTGCATCCCCCTCGCCGATCTCCTCCGGGCGACCAGTCCCCGGGTAGAGCGGCCACTGATGGAGCGAACAGAAAAGCACTCGCCGATCGCCGCGAAAGGCCTCCTGGGTGCCGTTGCCGTGGTGGACGTCGAAGTCGACGATCGCCACCCGCTGCACATGGCGCTCGGCAAGCAGGGCGCGCGCGGCGATAGCGATGTTGTTGAACAGGCAGAACCCCATCGCCCGGGATGGGGTGGCGTGATGGCCGGGTGGCCGCACCAGGGCGATGGCCCGGCACCCGGGGCGGTCCCAGGCATCGAACGCGGCACGGAGCGCGCCTCCCGCCGCGTACAGTGCCGCATCGTAGGAACGGCGCGAGACGACCGTATCCGGATCGATCATCCCACCTCCCCGGGCTGCCAGCACGCGCACCTCCTCGATCAGCCGCTGATCATGGACGCGCTGGACCTGCTCCAGGGTCGCGACGGCAGGCGTGACCCAGAGTGTCCCCGGAGGCAAGGGCGCCGCCTGCAGGGCATCCCAGATCACCTGGAGCCGCTCCGGCCGCTCTGGATGGGGACCGGTCTCGTGGGCCAGGCATTCCGGGTGCATGACGATCTCGAGGTCAGTCACGGCAGCACGCGGCGCAGGGCGGGATTCGGAGTCAGACCGGGGATGCGGCCGCGCTTGGCCACCGGACGACCGGCGATCGCCTTGATATCGGCAGTGAAGTCAATCGGAGGAGCGCTGGAGATTGCGCTCCCCACACCAAAGCCCGCGATGGGGATGCCGCTATCCCGAAGCTGGCGGATTCGCTCCACCGTGAGGCCGCCACTCACAAAGATCTGGACGTGGTGGTAGCCGGCCAGGTCGAGCCGGGCGCGCACCTCACGCACCAGATCCACGGTTACACCCCCCCGCTCGCCGGGCGTATCCAGCCGCACGCTGGCCAGGCGCTCGCCCAGCGCGGCGGCAACGCGCACGCTCTCCTCGGCCTCGTCATGGAAGGTATCGACCAGGACAGTCCGGGGAACGCCGGGCGGCATCCAGCGATCGAACGCCTCGGCGGCTGTCACAGTATCGCCAATGATGAGGATGAGGGCATGCGGCATGGTCCCAACCGGCTGCGCGCCAGCCAGACGAGCGCCAGCCGGCGTGGAGGCGCCGGCACAGCCGCCAACCATCGCCGCATAGTCGAGGATTGGTGCGACCCGCGGGTGAACGTGGCGTGCGCCGAAGCTGTAGACCGGGATCGGGCTGGCCGCCTCGACACATGCGCGCGCCGCCGTAGCCCAGCCGGTCGCCTGGGAGAGAATGCCAAGCAGCGCCGTCTCGTAGATCCCGAACACCTGATAGCGCCCGGTGATCCGGAGAGCCACCTGCTTCGGCTGGATCGGCGCCCCTTCCTCCATCGCCTCAACCTCCAGGCCTGCCTCTCCAGCGATGGTATGCAGGAACTCCAGCGCCTCGCGAACGCCGCAGAGGATCCCGGCGCGCGCCGGGAAGAACTCCATTGTGACAGTCGGGTCGAGCCCCTCCCGGAGAAGGATCTCCCGGGTGCGCAGGAAATAGACATCGGCGGTATCGCCAGCCAGGATCTCCGGCAGGATGGTAAAGCGGGGCGGGGCCGTCTCGGTCACGCTCTCTCTCCGGTTCTGACAATCACCTCGTCTCCCGGGCGAAGACCAAGGAGATGCGCCGCGCTTCCTCCCGCCACGGCGATCTCGAGCCGATCCGAACTCCCGATCAGGGCCAACAGGCCGGCCCGGTCGGCGTAGCAACGGCTGAGCCCTCTGATGTGGTGGCCCGCTACCACGATCTCCAGGTGATCTGCGCCCTCCAGGTCCTGCGCCGTCACGTCAGTGATCGCGTTACCAAAATGATCAATATAGACCACGTGTCCGACAAGCTCCAGCCCGCGGCGGCAGGGACGCAAGGGCGACATGACGACGACATCGGTCAGGACCGGGCCGAGCGCTGACAGCGGTACGCCCAGGGAGAGGTGCGCCGCGACCGGCGCAAAGATATCGCGCCCGTGGAAGGTCGAGCTCACGCGCGGCTGAAAGTAATGCGGATTCGCGAGGATAACCCCTGCCACGTCGGAGCCGCTCAGGATAGCCCGGTCGGTCCCAGCTCCGGCCGAGATCCCGAAGTCCGCAAGGACCAGCCCGAAGAGCCCGTTGTCCGGCCCGACGAACGTTCCGTGCGGCGTACGGAGGGCTATCGCGCGCCGGGCACTTCCAACACCCGGATCCACGACCGCAACGAAGATCGTCGTCGGCGGGAAGTACCGGTAGCTGGTCGCGAGCAAGAAGGCGCCCGCGGCCACGTCCTGGGGAGCGACCTGATGGCAGAGGTCAACAACGACCGCCTGCGGGTTGATGCTCAGAATCACCCCTTTCATCACCCCGACGTAGGCGTCGTCAAGGCCGAAATCGGTGAGCAGGGCAATCGGTCCCGACACGCGTATCCTCACGCCATTTTCCAGCACATTCTAGTCGCTCCGGGAGCGCCAGTCCAGGCTCCTCGGATGGTCGACCGGTGAGGAGCAGCTGCGTTCCACTGCGGCCAGGCGAGCGGCAACGCGCGGCGCGACCAGGAGGGCAAGCCCGACTCCGAGCAGGAGCCCCCCAACGACATCGCTGAACCAGTGGTAGCCGAGATAGATGCGGCTAAAGGCGGCAAGCACCGTGACCAGCACGACCAGCACCGCCGTGAGCCACCCGAGACGGCCCCGGCTCAGCAGGAGGACGAGCAGGAACGTTCCGAAGAACGCGGAGCGCATCGCGTGGCCGCTGGGGAATGAGCCGTCAAGCGTGACTGTCATCAGGGGATAGTACACCCGATGGTAGAAGTCCGGCGGCACCGGCGCCTGGTGGATGGTTGCCTTCAGCACGATCTCAAGCGGGACCAGGATCAGGAAGGCAAGCGGTGCCAGCGCCCAGCCGCCAAGGCCAGACCGCCAGAGCAGCAGTGCGCCGATCACCCCAAAGACGAGCGACAGCTCACTCGACAGTACGATGGCGGCAATCGCGCCCCAGAGGTCCATGAGGGTGCTGTCGGCGATCTGCGACGCCAGCGTTACCGTCCGATCAATTCCGACCAGACGGCGGTCTTGAACAAGCACGGCGAGGATAAGGAAAGCGAGGAAGCTGACGGTGCCCACTGCGGCGAATGCGGGGCTCCCGCCAGCTCGCGCCCGCACACCTGAGTCCGCGATCCTGGAAGTCACCGGAGGTCACTCCATCGGCCGAAATTGCGCGCCACTCAATGTCTATGCTAGACTTCCGCTTGTCCAGCATAGTATGTCTCCCCACGGGACGGCCTTCCCCGGGGGAAGATCGATGGGCGTGGATAATAATCATACGGCAAACGGCCGCGACGAGCTGCTGCGCATCAGCAACCTGCGGACATACTTCTACACCTCCGACGGCGTCATTCCGGCGGTTGACGGCATTGACCTGGTGATCCGGCGCGGCAAGACGGTCGGCCTGGTTGGCGAGTCGGGATGTGGAAAAAGCGTCACCGCCCTCTCGATCATGCAACTGGTACCGCCGCCTGGCCGGATCCTGCCGGGATCGCAAATCCTGCTGGAAGGGGTTGACCTCCTCTCCCTTCCTCCCGAGCGGATGTACGATATCCGCGGGGCCCGGATCGCCATGATCTTTCAGGAGCCGATGACCTCGCTGAACCCGGTGTTCACGGTCGGCGATCAGATCGCCGAGGCCATCCTCACCCATAAGAGGGTAGGGCGGGGTCAGGCGCGAGAGGAAACGATCGAGCTCCTGCGCCAGGTTGGTATTCCACAACCAGAGCAGCGCTATCACGCCTATCCCCACGAACTAAGCGGGGGGATGCGCCAGCGGGTCATGATCGCCATGGCACTCTCCTGCCAACCGGAGCTGATCATTGCTGATGAGCCGACTACAGCCCTGGATGTGACGATCCAGGCGCAGATTCTGGAGCTCCTCCGCAGCCTCGCCGAGGAACACAACACGGCTCTCCTTCTCATCACCCACGACCTGGGGGTCATCGCCGAGATGGCCCAGGAAGTGGCAGTGATGTATGCGGGAAAGATCGTCGAGCAGGTGGATGTAGTGACCCTCTTCCGGGAGCCGAAGCATCCGTATACCCGCGGCCTCCTCGCGAGCATTCCCCTGCTGACCTCCGATCGCTCAGTGCCCCTGACCATGATCAAGGGGACAGTACCGAACCTGGCGCGGCTACCGCCGGGCTGCCGCTTCGCGCCGCGCTGTCCGCACGTGATGCCTATCTGCCGGGAGAAGGAGCCAGAGCTGACCCCCCACGGCGCGACGCGGGTCGCCTGCTGGCTCTATGAACCGGCGGTAGTCGGAGGAGAGTAGCGTGGGAGCAGCGGCCTCCTCGGCAGCGAGCACGCCGGCGGCAGACGGCGTCCCTCTGGTCTCGGTGCGCAACCTGGTCAAGCACTTCCCGATCCGCGGCGGTCTGCTTTACCGGACCGTGGGTGAGGTCCACGCCGTGGACGACGTCTCGCTGGATATCCGCCGGGGCGAGACCCTCGGTCTGGTCGGTGAATCTGGCTGCGGGAAGACCACAACCGGCCGGGTCATCCTGCGGTTGATCCCGGCAACAAGCGGAAGCGTCTTTTTTGAGGGGCGAGACGTCTTCAGCCTGCGCGGCGAGGAGCTCAAGCGCCTGCGCCGCGATATGCAGATTATCTTCCAGGATCCCTACAGTTCCCTTGACCCGCGCATGCCAGTTGGCGACATCATCGCTGAAGGGCTGGTCGTTCACCGGATCGGGTCGCGGTCAGATCGCGAGCAGGCGGTGCGGGAGATGATGGCGCGGGTAGGCCTTCGCCCGCAGTACGCCCGTCGGTACCCCCACGAGTTCAGCGGGGGACAGCGCCAGCGCATCGGCATCGCCCGGGCGCTCGTCCTGCATCCGAAGTTTGTCATCTGTGATGAGCCGGTCTCTGCGCTGGATGTGTCGATCCAGTCCCAGATCCTCAATCTGCTCCGGGACCTCCAGCAGCAGTTCGGCCTGACCTACCTCTTCATCGCGCACAATCTGGCGGTGGTGCGCTATATCAGCGACCGCATCGGCGTCATGTACCTTGGGAAGCTGGTGGAGCTGGCGGAGACCGACGAGCTCTTCCGCCGGCCGCTCCATCCCTATACCCAGGCACTTCTTTCGGCGATCCCCCAGCCGGATCCGACACTGAAGCGCCAGCGCATCGTCCTGAGCGGTGAGGTACCAAGCCCGATCCATCCACCGCCCGGATGTCGATTCCATACCCGCTGTCCGATCGCGATGGATATCTGTCGGCATGTCGAGCCAGTCTATCGCGACGTGGGCGGCGGTCACATGGTGGCCTGCCACGCCGTCTGATCTCATCGTTGATGCGCACGTCCACGCCTTCCCGCCGGAGGTGGTGGCACGGCGCGAGTACTTCCGATCGCTCGACCCGCACTTTGCGGTCCTCTATGCCAGCCCTCGCGCGCGCCTGGTGACCGCCGAGGAGGTGCTAGCGGCGATGGACCGCTCCGGCATTGCCGGCGCCTTCCTGCTGGGCTTTGGCTGGAGCGATCCAGCGCTCTGCCGCATGCACAATGACTACCTGATCGACGTCCAGGCCCGGTACCCCGACCGCTTCGCGGGATTTGCAGCGCTCCAGCCGCGGGCAGGTGCCGCGGCAGTCGCCGAGCTAAACCGCGCGCTCGCCGCCGGCCTGCGTGGCGCGGGCGAGCTCATGCCGCACGGTCAGGGCTACCGTCTTGATGACTGGACTGTGCTGGACCCGATCGCCGAGGCACTGATTGCCCATGATCGGCCGCTGGTCGTCCACGTGAGCGAGCCGGTCGGGCATTCCTATCCGGGCAAGGGCGATGTTTCGCCCGCCGCGGCGTGGCAGCTGGCGCGGCGCCATCCGTCCCTCCGGCTGGTCCTGGCACACTGGGGCGGCGGTCTGCCCTTCTACGAGCTGATGCCGGAGGTCGCGGCCGACCTGGCGAACACATACTACGACTCGGCGGCCACGACCTTCCTGTACCGCTTCGAGATCTTTCGGATCGTCGCCGAGATTCGCGGCGGTGAGCGGCTCCTCTTCGGGACTGATTTCCCCCTGCTGCGGCCGGGGCCGTTCCTCCGACGCCTCCGCGCGCTCGATCTCCCTCCCCCGGTGCTCCGGGCCATCCTGGGTGAAAACGCAGCGCGGCTGGTGAGCGGAGATAGATCATGGCCGCGGATGCGCGGCGCTGCCCAGGAGGGATGAGAAACCGATGAGGCAGACCGGTCACCCGGACCGAAAGGGCCCCTCCCGTCACCACGCTGAGACCGTTCGCGCATTCGTGGCGATCGAACTCCCCCCAGAGGTCCATGCGTTCTGTCGAGGCGCGATGGAGCGAGCGCGACGGCGGCTCGGCCCGGCCGCCGGGGCGGTCCGCTGGGTCGAGCCCTCCGGCATTCACCTCACGCTGAAGTTTCTTGGGGCAGTGCCGGCCGAGCACGTGCCGCAGCTAGTCGAGCGTCTGCAGGCCGGGTTGGCCGATCAGACCGGCTTCGAGCTTGCCGCTGGCGTGCTCGGCGTCTTCCCGGAGAAGGGTCTGCCCCGAGTGCTCTGGCTGGCGACGGTGGGTGATCTCGCGGCACTCGGCATCTGCCAGCAGCGGGTCGAGCGCGCGCTGGAGCCGCTGGGGTTCCCACCAGAGAAGCGCGCCTTCGCCCCGCACCTCACCCTGGGGCGAGTCCGAGAGACAGCGCGGCCGGAGGAAACTGCCGTGATCGCGGCCCTGCCGGCGGCATGGCCGCCTGGGACGAGCCCTCCCTTCCGCGTCACGACGGCGAGCCTCATGCGGAGCGAGCTTGCCCCGGGTGGAGCCCGCTATACGCGCCTGGCGGTAATCCCATTCGCGGGGGGCAGATAGGCTGGCTATGGCGTCCTCCCGCCATCACTGATCCGCGGCTGTCTCGTCGGCGGGCCCCGACGCGGCCTTACCACCAGCCGCGTGGCACATTCCGATATGGATCAAGGTGGGGGAAGCGGCCGAGCTTCAGCAGGCGCTCGAACCGTGCGTAGAAGGCGGCGACCTCGGCCGGGTCCAGGAGCTCGGCCAGCTGACCGTTCAGCGCATCCATCCGCGCGCGGTCGGACAGAAAGGCGGACATCTCGTCCAGGACTGGTCGAGGGATCGGCTCTCCGCAGAAGTCCCAGATGACGGTCCGGAGTTTGGTCACCACGTTGAAGGTGAGCCCGTGGTCAATGCCCCACAACTTCCCCTGCCGATCGCGCAGGCAGTGGGTACTCTTGCGGTCTGCGTTGTTGGCGAAGACATCGAAGAGGAACATGCGCATGAGCTCGCCTTCATTCGTCTGGCGGAGCTTGCTGGGATCGGCGCGCGGATCAGCATCAATGTACAACTGGACTGTCCCGATCCCGTACGGGCCGCCGCGGATGACGGTCGGTGGAATGAAATCCCACCCCAGTGCCTGGCTGACGAGAAAAGCGGCGTACTCGCGGCGGTAGAGGGTGCCGTCCGGGAAGTCCCAGAGGGGTACCTCGCCCCGGCGGGGCTTGTAGACCGCCAGCCGCTGCTCATCGTCGCGGCGCAGAACGACGGCGAAGCTGTAGTTCGATCCCCAGGCGATGGGCTCGCAGACGACGACCTCGCCCTCAGCAAGGAAGCGCAGGGCATCGGCTGTCGGAAGCGGATCAACCGTGACCGCGACGGGCTCCCGAGGCCGCTCGGAGAATCGGCGGAGCTTCCTCATTTCCGATCGCCATCGACTGGCCCGGCCTTTCCTGGCCGAAGGCCATACTTCGCCAGGAGACGCTTGAAGTCGCGGCCGTAGAACACCTTGATTCGGACATCCGGGTAAAGGGCGCGGAGCAGGCGCACCTTCCGGTTCTTCTTGGTCACGAGGCTCTGCTTCATTGTCGTCAGCTCGACGAAGAGCCCGTGATCAACCAGGTAGAAGTCCGGGGTAAAGGCCTCGATCGGGTTGCCCTGCGCATCCCAGCGCAGGGGAAAAGTCCGGGGCTCGTATTCCCAGCGGATCTGATAGTAATCGAGGATCGCTGCGAACTCGCGTTCGCTCTCGTGCGCGAAGGCGATTTCGCGCCGCCCGCCTTCCTGCTCGCGGACCTCGACAGCCTCGGTCACTCCTCCTCGCCTGCCCACGACGAGCCCCGCGCTCCCAGCACGGCCAGGAGCCGCAAGCGTTGACCGGTCTACGACCGCTCACAGCGATTATACGCGGGTTCCTGGCGGCACGGCAAGATGCGGCGGATCCGGTCGGAAGAGTACACGACACGCTCACCGGTCGGCTGGAACAGCCGCGCGGAGGGCGTCTCGATACAGACCGCGCTCCTGGATATAGTGGACCACAGCATCGGGCGTCATGTACGTGATCGGACGGCCGGTCGCGACGCGTCGACGGAGATCAGAGGCGGAGAGATTGAACTCGGGCACCTCGAGCTGGATGATCCGTCCAGCGGACCCCGGGATCCGCTCCTCCAGGCGTCGAAGGTCCAATGGGGAGTAGCCGGGGCGATTCACCGCGACAACCTGGCAGAGCTCTAACAGAAGCTCCGGCTGGCGCCAGCCGGGCAGATCGCGGAGCGCATCCCCTCCCACGATGAAGAACAGGCGGGCCGTTGGACCGAACTCCTCGCGCAGGAGCGCGACCGTGTCTACGCTGTAGGAGATGCCCGGGCGATCTACCTCTACTCGCGACAGTCGGAAGTGCGGGTTGCCGGCGATGGCACGCTCCACCATGGCGACCCGATCGGCCGCCGGTGAGACCGGCTGTCCGCGCTTGTGAGGCGGCTCGCCGCACGGAACAAAGAGGACTTCATCGAGCCGGAGCTGGGCCCAGCAGTCCTCAGCGACGACCAGGTGACCATAATGGATCGGATCGAACGTGCCGCCGAGGATGCCAATGCGCCGCTCGCTCACGAGACCCATTCCAGTTCAATCCGCCCGAAGCGGACGATATCGCCTGGGCGCACGCCTTCCCGCTCGAGCGCCGCGGTTACCCCTAGCCTCTTGAGCTGGCGCTGGAGATAGGCCAGCCCCTCATCGCTGTCGAGATCGGTCATCGCCACAAGGCGCTCGACCCGCCGGCCCACGACGCGAAAGCCGCCCGGCTCGCGCTGAACAGCAAAGCTGTCGCGCTCGCGCCGCGGTCGGAGGACGACCGGCTGCTCACCAGTCGGCGCGAGCACCGGCTCTGCCGTTGCCACCTGGTCGAGTAGTCGTGTAAGACCGGCCAGCACCACATCAATCCCCTCGCCGGTCGCGGCCGAGATCGCCCGCGGCTCGATACCGAGCGCCCTGAACGCAGTGAGAATGCCTGGCAGACGTTCCCGCACCTCCGGTCGATCAATCTTGTTGATCGCTACCAGCTGCGGCTTCCGCGCAAGGGCCTCGTCAAAGAGGGCAAGCTCGGCATTCACCGTGTGGTAAGCCCGGATGACATCCGGCACGCCGCCATCGATGAGGTGGAGCAGGGCCTTCGTTCGGGTAATGTGTCGGAGGAACTCGTGACCGAGTCCGGCGCCGGCGTGCGCCCCCTCGATCAGCCCTGGGATGTCCGCAAAGGTGATGACCCGGTCGTCATCAATGGCCGCGACGCCAAGGTTTGGCGAGAGCGTCGTGAACGGGTAGTCAGCGATCTTCGGATGGGCACGCGTGACCGCACCCAGAAAGGTTGACTTGCCAGCATTCGGATAGCCGATAATGCCAACATCGGCAATCAAGCGGAGTTCGAGCCTGATCCAGCGCTCCTCGCCAGGCTCGCCCTTCTGGGCAATCCGGGGTGTTCGGTAGGTCGGTGTCGCGAAGTGAACATTACCCAGGCCTCCACGTCCCCCAAGCGCCACGACCACCTGCTTGCCAGGAGCATCGAGGTCGGCGATCAGCTCACCGTCCAGGCCCCGAACGAGCGTTCCCGGCGGCACCGGGATGATCAGATCCTCGCCGGCCTTGCCGTGCCGGCGACCTCCCTCGCCATTGCCACCCCGCTCTGCACGGAAGTGGCGCCGGTAGCGGAAATCGAGGAGCGTGCTCTTCGAAGGGTCAGCGAGCAGGATCACCGACCCTCCGCGTCCACCGTCACCGCCGTCGGGACCGCCGCGGGGAACGTACTTCTCCCGCCGGAATGACACGGCTCCCCGTCCACCGTCGCCAGCTTTTACCCAGATCGTTGCCTCGTCGAGAAACACTGTCCGTTCGCCTCTGTACGGGGCGTCTCAGCGCACACTGCCGGCGAAATTCTACCATGCAGATCTTTTCCGGATCGCCGTCGTCGCGGGAGTAGCGCGTTGGACAGGGTGGATCCGGCACCCGACCGCGCCGGCGCTGGCGATCAGCCGCCGGCACAGCGTGGGCGGGCAGTGGGTAAGCGATGGAAGAGAGGTGGATCCGCGGAAGGCCCCGTTCGTGCGAGGGCAGCCGCTCCCGTCTTGGATCCGCGGAGTTATCCACAGGCGCGCGAGGTTTTCCACGAAATCCCCACCTTTATCCACAAATCTTCTGTCAACAAAAATCTCGCTGAATCGCTGATGGAGTGCGCAGTCCGGGGGACTGCTCCTTTCTGCCGGAGGGGCTTGTCGGGTTGGTGGACAGCGGCTGTCGACTGGCGCGCTGAATTTTCGCCTGCACATTATCCCTCCGCCGGCATGCGGTCCAGTCGTCTCCTGTCGCCGCATGATCTACTCCGGCAGGGCTGCGCCGGCTCTGTGCCGATTCGTCACGCCCCCCGCAGGTCGTGACCGGACCGCACGATTGTGCTTCTATCACGAAGAACCGGCGGGATAGCGTGGCACAGATGCCATCTGTTGCGCGGCAATTTGTGCATTGGTACAATTGAAGGCGATATTGCCGGCACATGGGTAGGAAGAGATTGTCTTAACGGTTCGGGCACTCCTGCGCTGTCCTCCCCTGACCGAGGCGGTGGTCCTGGCCGGCGCGGACGGCCTGGACAACGAGGTGAGCTGGCCGGCGACGCTGCGGGTACGGCCTCCGGCCTTTGCGCCGCTGAGTGGGCACGAACTCGCGCTGGTCTCATCGGAGGCGCTCGAGCTCCTCGACCCGCCGGTTTCGCTGGCCCAACTCATCGAGCGGCTGGCCGAGCGCGGTGTGGCGGGCGTTGTAATCGTGGGAACGGCTGACGCGGCGGCGATCGCAGTCGCCAACCGGGCCCATCTCCCCCTCCTGCAGCTTCCCGAGATCTACCATCTTACCGACCTGGGGCCCGTGCTCAGCCGGGTCATCGCCGAGGAGAAGACGCGGCTGTACCAGCTGGGCCTGGATGTCCAGCATCAGCTCGCCGAGATTTCAATGACCGGCCGGGGGCTGCGCGGTATCGTGGCGCGTCTGGCCGAGCTAACTGCGCGTGACGTCATTTTGCAGAACAGCGGGGGCGAGCTGGTCGCCCGGGCGAATGGGGTGCCCGCCTCGGATGACGCGTCGGGCGCGGACAGGCCGGTGCCACCGATCGAGATTTTGCGGGCCGCCGTTCCCCGCTCAGCGCGCCGGCCGGGGGATCCGCCCGCCGCCCGGATCCATCTCCCCGCTGCGGCGGGTCTGACCGTCCCGGTCATGGTCCGGGATGCCGTCGCGGGCTACCTCACCCTCCTGGCATCCGCTGATGACTTTACTGAAGAGGACCGGATCGTGCTCGCCCGTGGAAGCGCCGTTTGTGCGCTCGAGCTGGCGAAGCAGGAGGCGGTTGTCGCGGCGGAGCACCGTCTGCGGGGCGACTTCTTCGACGATCTCCTCGAGGGGGCGAATGAATCAGCTGACTCGCTGATCGCCCGTGGCCGCCATCTCGGCTATGATGTTCAGAAACCGCGCGTGGCGCTCGTAGCGGTGCCGGATGCAGCGCGGGGAGGGAACGCAGCCGGGATCGAGCGGATCACCCGGGAGATCACCGGCTTCCTCGCCGGCCGCGGCCTGGGAAGTATGGTCGCGCCGCGCCGCGAGAGCGTAGTCGTGTTCCTGGAGATCCAGCCGGCCGGAGATGGCGGGGCGGTGCGGCGGACAGCCGAGGATCTCCGTGCCTACCTCGCGAGCGCTCCCGGCCTCCCGGTTTCGGTGGGGATCGGCACCTACCATCCCGGCGTCCTCGGCTTGCGGACTTCGTACCATGAGGCCGAGCAGGCGGCTCGAATCGGGCGAGAGATCTTCGGACCCGGCCAGGTCACCGCCTTTGCTGACCTCGGCGTCTACCGCCTTGTCTATGCTTTTCGCGATCGGCCGGAGCTCGCCGACTTCGTCCAGGAGACGATTGGCACTCTCATCGAATACGATACGCGGAATCGCACCCAGCTGGTCGACACCCTCGAGACGTACTTCCGCTGTAATGCCAGCCTGGCCGCCGCCGCGGAGGCCCTTCACCTGCACCGCAATAGTCTCGCCTACCGTCTGCGACGCATCGTTGATCTGACCGGTCTGCGGCTTGACAGCGTTGAGGACCGCTTCCGTCTCCAGCTCGCCCTCAAGGCACGCCGGGTTATCCATGGCTCTCCCACGCAGGGGCATCGTGCCCCGGTCACCGGAGAAGGACGCGGCGAGGCAGGTGTACTTGCCGCAGGCGGCGCAGGTCCATCATCGCGAACTGGGCCAGGGCGTCCGTCTTACCGTCGGGGGAGGCGCTCATAGATCGCGAGCCAGTTGCTCGCGATAGCCTCCTGAGCTGTCCGCAGATCCATTGCGCCGGAGCAGACCTGATCGTGGAGGTAGTTCTCCACCCGGTCTTTCTCATGGAAGCCCGGGCGTGGGTCTGCTGCCTCAGGCCAGAGGTTGGCGATGTCGTTCGACCCGCCAAGCTCCAGGCTGATGAGATGATCCACTTCGTACTCGCCGGCGCGATGTGTGCGGATGCCGTATTCGGCGTAGACTTCCTCTTTCACCCGGTCCGGCACATCCCGTACAGCGCGGGCATAGCCCGGCTGGCAGATCTGCTCAACCGTCGCGCTGGCGATGACTGCTCCAGGGGTGCAATCCGGATCTGGCAGCGGGCCGCGCACGGTGCATCCGGTGCTTTTGGTCCGCTGGCCGATGTGCGCGGCGACCGGCGAGGATGGAAGGGCCGCGGGAGCACGGCATGCGGAAAGGGCAAAGAGCAGACAGGCGGCCAGCCCGACCAGAATCCGGCGCATCGGTTCTTCTCTCAGAGCGCGCGAATGTCGTGCGCGTCGTGGTCTTCGAGGGTCTCGCGGGCGGCATCCTCGGCATCGCCCGCATCGAGGATCAGGAGGATCTCGCCGCGTTCGACACCGGCCTGGTAGCGTGCTGCCTCCGTGGGCGGAAGGCCGAGGGAGCGCAGATGTGCAGTGAGGTCGCTGAGCGGGAGCGCGTTCAGCGGACCGGTGGTAGCCGCCAGATCACGCGCCTGGGCCGGCGTGCGCGCAATGACCGAGATGACGCCGGGCTCGAAGCCCGCCTCGGCCAGGTTCGTGAGGCAGAGCGCGGCGCGCTCCGGAGTGGGGAGAAGCGCCAGGAGCGCCCGGGGATTTGCATTCTTCAGGGCCATCGGAACGTCCGCTCTGCGGCTCGCTACGCAGCGGGACTGCCCGACCGGGGGACCGCCGCGCCGGCCAGCGGGTGGGATGTCCTCTCGGCCTCGAGCACGCGCGTGAGGGCGGCGATAGCCGCCTCGATCATCGAGTCATCGGGCTCGCGGGTTGTCAGCCGCTGCACTGCCAGGCCAGGCGCCATCAGCAGGCGGATCAGGGGGCGGTGATAATGCGCCGCGCCGAGGCGGATCAGCTCGTAGCCGATCCCGGCGATCACCGGGATCAAGGCAATCCGGGAGACGATGCGCGCAAGCAGTGGCGGGTGGCCGAGCAGAGCAAAGACCAGGAACGAGACGATGACCACGATGATCAGGAACGTTGTACCACAGCGCGGGTGGATGACCGTGAAGGGGCGGACATTCGGGACAGTGAGCTCGACGCCGGCCTCATAGGCGTTGACGGTCTTGTGCTCGGCTCCGTGGTAGCCGAAGACGCGCTGGATATCGGGCATCAGGCTGATCGCAGCCATGTAGCCGATGACGAGCGCCAGTCGAAAGACGGTCTCGATCAGGTTGCGGAGCAGCGCAGACGAGGTCCAGCGGTCGATCACACCCGCCAGGAAGAGAGGGAGAACGAAAAACAGGCCCGTTGCCGCGACCAGGGCAAAGATCAAACTGCCCCAGATGACCGACTGGAGGCCCTCCGCGCTCTCGGCGACGGCATTCCGCTCGGCCTCGCCTCCAGCGGCGACATTGGCCGAGAAGGCGAGCGTGCGCAGGCCGAGGACGAGCGTATCCCAGAGCGCTACCGCACCCCGGATGAGAGGCCAGCGAGCCCACCGGCTCTGGTAGATCGCCCCGCGCAGAGGTTCATCGTGGATAACCAGCTGACCGCTGGGATCACGCACGGCCACGGCCATATGCCGGGGACCGCGCATCATCACGCCTTCGATAACGGCCTGGCCGCCGTAAAGGGCCGTTCCCATTCCCCTTCTCCTCCCCGGCGCCGTGCCCGGGGGGACTGCTAGGACGTTGCGGCGGCCTCGGCTGCTGCCTCGGCCTCCTGCCCGCCGGTCGCCTTGGCAGCGGCCTTCTCCATACGGCGCATGAAGCGCTCGACCTGGCCGCCGGTATCAACAATGCGCTGTTGACCGGTAAAGTGCGGGTGGCACTTTGAGCAGAGCTCGACCTTCAGGAGTTCCTTGGTCGAGAATGTCTCGAACGTATTGCCGCAGGCACAGACGACTGTCGCCCGCACCCAGGCCGGGTGAATGTTCTTCTTCATGAGGGAACCGCTCCGTACACGCTGATCTGCTTCTTATCCTTGCGGGCGAACTCGAACTTTACCTTTCCTTCGATCAGGGCAAAGAGGGTGTGATCGCGGCCGATGCCCACCCCGTTACCGGGCAGGAACTTTGTCCCCCGCTGCCGGACGAGAATCGTCCCCGGCTTCACCCTCTCCCCATCAAAGCGCTTGACGCCCAGGCGCTTGGAGTGGCTGTCGCGTCCATTGCGCGTGCTACCTGCGCCTTTCTTGTGAGCCATTGAACTCCTCCTCAGGAGTCATCCGTGACCCGATTACGGGAGGTCAGTGATCGGCTGGCGCGCCGGCTGTGGATTCGCCCGTCGTGCCGACGATGATGTCTCGGATCACCAGGCGGGTGAGATCCTGGCGGTGGCTCTTGTGCCGGCGGTACCGCACCTTCGGCTTGTACTTGAGGACCAGGATCTTCCGACTGCGCGGGTGAGCGGCGACCCGCGCGCGCACCACCGCGCCCGGGAGTGTCGGGCGCCCGACCAGGCAACCTCCATCTATACCGCCGACCATCAGGACATTGGTCAGGTCGATGATCTGGCCAACCTCGGCTGGAAGCCGGTTGACCTCGATGACCTCGCCCGGCGTGACCCTGTACTGCCGGCCCCCGGTCTCGATGACGGCGTACACCGCGTTTCCTCCCCGCGTTGCTGTTGGTTTCTGCCACCAGACGGACGGCACTCCGGCGCGGCCCGCCGGATGGCACGCCGCCCTTGCACAATCAAAAGCCGAAGGCGCGCCACACGCTGGCCTTCGGCCTGTTCTCACTACCGACGTCCCTGTCCGCCCCGTGCCGCCGGGACGAGCAGTTCAGCCTCGACGTAACCGTGTCCTCTGGAGTATACCAGGGGCCGGACCGGCGCGTCAAGGAGAGTGGCACGCCGGCTATTCGCATATTCGCGTCCGCCGCGCCGCGGCGCGTGCCCCTTTAGCGCAGGGCGTAGTTGGGAGCTTCCTTAGTAATGATGATATCGTGCGGATGGCTCTCCCGCAGGCCGGCGTTAGTGATCCGGACAAAGCGGGCCTTCTGCTTCATCTCCTCGATCGTCCGCGCCCCGACGTAGCCCATGCCAGCGCGCAGGCCGCCGATGAGCTGATAGATCAGGTTCGCCAGAGGGCCCTTGTAGGCGACCCGTCCTTCGATCCCCTCGGGGACCAGCTTGGCATCACTCTCGATATCCTCCTGGCCATAGCGGTCGCGGCTGAATCCGCGCGCCTTCATCGCACCCAGCGAGCCCATGCCGCGGTACTCCTTGAAGCGCTCGCCCTGGTAGAGAATGATCTCGCCGGGGCTTTCATCGACCCCGGCCAGGAGGCTCCCGAGCATCACCGCGTCGGCGCCTGCGCCGATCGCCTTGGCGATGTCACCGGAGTATTGAATGCCGCCGTCGGCGATGATCGGTACGCCGTATTCCCGAGCCGCCTCGGCACACTGGAAGATCGCCGTCAGCTGGGGAACACCCGCACCCGCGACCACGCGCGTCGTGCAGATCGCGCTCGGCCCGATCCCGATCTTGACCGCATCGGCACCTGCTTCCACCAGGTCACGCACGCCTTCGGCCGTCGCGACGTTCCCGGCGATCACATCGACGGGGAATGCCTCTTTAAGGCGCCGGACCATGTCGATGACGGCGCGCGAGTGGCCGTGGGCGGTGTCCACCACCAGTACGTCCACCCCTGCTTCGACCAGGGCTTTCGCCCGATCGAAGCCGTCCCGACCGGTCCCGACCGCCGCGCCAACCCGCAGACGGCCGCGCTCGTCCTTGGTCGCGAGCGGGTAGCGGATCTTCTTCTGGATGTCCTTGACTGTGATCAGCCCCTTGAGGCGAAACTGCTCATCGACAACGGGAAGCTTCTCGATCTTGTGGCGGTGGAGGATCTCCTTTGCCTCGTCCAGCGTCGTCCCAACCGGCACAGTGATCAGGTTATCGCGGGTCATCAGCGCGCCGATCTCCTGATTGAGGTCTTCCTCGAAGCGAATGTCCCGGTTGGTCAGGATGCCAACGAGCCGTCCGTCATCGTCGGTGATTGGCACGCCGGAGATGTGGTACTTCGCCATGACCTCGAGCGCCCGGACCAGGCTGTCGTGCGGCGAGAGGGTGATCGGATCGACGATCATGCCCGCTTCTGAGCGCTTGACCTTATCCACCTCCGCGGCCTGGGCGTCGATCGAGAGGTTCCGGTGGATGATGCCGATTCCCCCCTCGCGGGCCAGGGAGATCGCCATCCGGGCCTCGGTCACCGTGTCCATGGCTGCCGAGACGATCGGGATATTCAGGGGAATGCGGCGGGTCAGCCAGGTTGCCGTGGAGACATCCTTGGGGAGGACTTCGGAGAAGGAGGGAACGAGGAGAACGTCGTCAAAGGTGAGCCCCTCGGGGCCGAACTTTTCGTTCATCTCACCACATCACCGCCCTTTCCGTGCCGCGCACCACGAGATATTTCTCCTATTCTACCGAGGACTGGGCAGCCGCGCAAACCGCGCCGGCCGCTCATTCACACCGGCCTCTTGCGCCGCTCTTGTATCCTTCCACTACTCCCATGGTATACCGGTTCCGGCGGCATCGAAACGGTCGGCATTGCCGAGCCCGATGCCGCGGGAGGGGATGTGATGAACCTGAATCGGTTTACCGAAAAGGCACAGGAAGCGATTGTCGCCGCGCAGCGGCTGGCCGAGGAGCGGCGACATACCGAGATCGAGCCGGAGCATCTGCTCTATGCGCTGGTGACCCAGGAGGGCGGGGTCGTACCGGCGGTTCTGGAGAAGCTGGGCATCTCGCCGCGAACACTGCTCCCGCGCATCGAGACCGCCCTTTCCGGACTGGCGCGCGCGGCGACTGCCACCCAGGTCTACGTCTCGCCGCGCTTCAAGCGCGTCTTCGATGCGGCCCAGGAGGAGGCCGATCGGCTGAAGGATGAGTACGTTTCGACCGAACATTTCCTCCTCGCCATGGCCGATGACGTGGAGAAGGGGGCGGCCGGCCAGATCCTCCGGCGCGCAGGCGTGACCCGTGATCGGCTTTACCAGGCCCTGCAGGAGGTTCGCGGGGGGCAGCGGGTAACCTCGCCGACGCCCGAGTCGACCTACCAGGCGCTTGAGAAGTACGGGCGGGATCTGACCGGTCTGGCCCGACAGGGCAAACTCGACCCGGTGATTGGCCGTGACGAGGAGATCCGACGGGTCATCCAGGTGCTCTCGCGCCGGACGAAGAATAACCCCGTCCTGATCGGCGAGCCGGGCGTCGGCAAGACGGCGATCGTCGAGGGCCTGGCCCAGCGGATCGTGCGCGGCGATGTCCCCGAGGACCTGAAGAACCGGCGGATTATCGCCCTGGATCTCGGTGCTATGGTCGCCGGCTCGAAGTACCGCGGGGAGTTCGAGGAGCGGCTCAAGGCAGTGCTCAAGGAGGTCCAGGAGAGCCAGGGGCAGATCATCCTGTTCATTGACGAGCTGCACACGGTGGTCGGCGCGGGCGCGGCCGAAGGGGCGATGGATGCCTCGAATATGCTCAAGCCCATGCTGGCGCGGGGAGAACTCCACTGCATCGGCGCGACGACCCTGGACGAGTACCGCAAGCACATCGAGAAGGATGCCGCCCTGGAGCGGCGCTTCCAGCCAGTCTATGTTGGCGAGCCCTCGGTCGAGGATACGATCAGCATCCTGCGCGGCTTGCGCGAGCGCTACGAACAGCACCACAAAGTACGCATCAAGGACACCGCCCTGGTTGCGGCGGCGGTGCTCTCACACCGCTACATTGCTGACCGCTTCCTGCCGGACAAGGCGATTGATTTGATTGATGAGGCGGCCTCGCGCCTGCGCATGGAGGCGACGAGCATGCCGGCCGAGCTCGACGAGGTCCGCCGGCGCATCATGCAGCTTGAGATCGAGCGCGAGGGGCTGCGCAAGGAGCGCGACGAGGCCTCGCGGGAGCGGTTGGCCCGCCTGGAGCAGGAGCTGGCCGATCTGAAAGAGAAGGCGGCGGCGCTGGAGGCACGCTGGCAGCACGAGATTGCCCAGCTGAACCAGGTTGGCCAGCTTCAAGAGAGGATCGATGCCGCGCGCAATGAGCTCGAGCAGGCCTCCCTGCGGGCAGACTGGGAGCGGGCGGCACGCCTGAAGTATGAGGTCGCCCAGCTCGAGCGCCAGCTGGCCGAGGCCGAGCAGGCCCTGCGCGAGCGAGCCCGGGATGGGCAGCCTCTGGTCAAGGAGGAAGTCGACGAGCAGGATGTGGCCGAGATCGTCAGTAAGTGGACGGGCATTCCGGTGAGCAAGCTCGTCGAGGGGGAGGTGGAGAAGCTCATTCACATGGAAGAGCGGCTCCGGGAACGCGTCGTTGGCCAGGACGAGGCGATTCGCGCGGTGGCGAACGCCGTGCGCGCGGCCCGGGCCGGCCTGCAGGACCCGAATCGGCCGTTGGGCTCCTTCCTCTTCCTGGGGCCGACCGGCGTCGGGAAGACCGAGACAGCCCGGGCGCTTGCCGAGTTCCTGTTCGATAACGAGCAGGCGATGGTCCGGATCGACATGAGCGAGTACCAGGAGAAGCATACTGTC
>JADGGD010000152.1 GCA_019690095.1 Chloroflexota bacterium | reverse complement strand
CCCGCGGTGGGGGCAACCAAGCGACACACCACTGCGCGCGCACCACCTGCACGGAAGTACAAGTGCATGGCGCTCGCCAGATGACTGTTCGGATGCAACGGACCGAACTGGCGCGCAAAATCAGCCAATCCAGTAATCGTGACTGCTGTGTTCGGCGGCCCCCACGTCGAGTAGCCTACCGCGAAGAATGCATCGCTGCCCTCTGGCGAGCTAGGTCGCGCTAGCTGCGCTGCATTGACGAACGCGTGCACGCCCGGCGCGCCTACGCCTTGGATGTAGCTCGGCATCCGTTACTTCTCCTTTCGCTTCTCGTCTCGCTTATCCTCGATGATCTGCACCTTGCCTGTCTCGACGAGACGACGACGATCGCGCGGTGACAGTTCCCGCACGCGCGCGCGCGCTTCTGCCGTGCCCGCCGCACCTAACACGGTGCCATCATCCAACACGATTGACGTTGGCAGTTGATTGATGATGATGATCATGGTCACACCCCATGCACACCCGGTTCGCGCACAGCCCGCCCGCCGAGCGGACCCAGCGCGTCAACGACGATCTGGATGTCGTGTATCTCGACCGGCGGACCAGTCAGATCTGCCGCCGCACTGTGAGCGAACTGCGTGTCGAAGTAGATTGCATGCGCCGTCATCTCGTTCCGTCGCATGAGCGTGCGCACCGTAGGCGGCTCGCTGGGTCGCAGCGGGTCGAGATTGAGCGGTACGGGTTCGCCACCCACCAGCGCGAGGAATTGTCGCCCGATCAGCGCCGCGTGCGCATCCGCAATCATCCGATACGTGCCCACGCCCCGCTCGCCCCGCGCGTCCAACGCGCACGCTACCACGACGAATGAGCATCGGTGGATCAACTCACGCGGTTGATCCGGCCACAGCGGCGCGCGCCCACCATCTAATTCATCCTCACCATCCGCGTAGGACACGAGATAGAGCGGCAGTTGATTGACGATGCGTGAGAGCGCCTTCAGATGCTCACGCCCGACCTCTTCGGCGTCGAGTTCGCCCCGGTAGGGCAACACCGCCGTCACATATGAGCCCGCGCGTGCGGCGAGAGCGGCGACCATACCGTCCTCGATGCCTTTGACGTAGAAGTCGAATCCGTAACTCATCGAAATAGGTAGCGCTCGAAGATTTCGCCAATCACCGGTACGTCCTCGCTCTGCACCATCAGAAAGCGTCGCTGCGGCATGCGCGCTGTACCTGTGTGGTGGTAGCGCGCATAGGGCACATCATTGATCACGCGAATGGTCCGCCCGCTTGGACGAGTGGCGCGCGTCGCTCGACGCATGCGACCCGTGCGCACCAAGATCGGATGGGCACTGCCACGCTGGCGGACCGTTGAGCGAGCCAACGGCGCCCACCTTTCAGGGCGACCCTCAGCCTCGAAGTTCCGCCGCACGGACTGCACGATCACTGCCGCACCCGCCACCAAGGCCGGGGCAGGTTGTCGCGCTCGGCGCGCTAATTCCACTAACCGTGCCAACAGCGGATCCATCGCCCCTATGAGAGTCGCACATCGGTGTAATAGCCACGCAGGATGTGCAAGCGCGGTTCGCGGAACGGCTCTTCCGTCCGTTCCTTTTCGAGCTTGTACACGCGCCCGTCTATGGCCAGATCGGTGGCTGCTTCCAACGCCGCGACGAGCTGTGTCTCGGCAGTTGGATCCTCACGCGCGGCAATGCGTATTTCACGCCGCGGGACTGCATCATCAAACATCGCGATGTTCAGAGCCGTGACATCCCAACCGCTCGCAAGTTCGAGCAGCGTTTCAAATTCCGCCCCACCTCGCGCGCGCAACAACCGCAGTGGACCAGCCGGACCGAGCATGCGTCGCTTCACGTCGAACGCCTTGGCATACTCACGGGTCAGATTCATAGTTCTAGTTGCACAGGCACCCACGTACTCGCCGCACACGCTCGCACAGGCAGCCCCAGCCGGACCCGAACCCGCTCGCGAATCGCTTGCCGCTGCCGGGCAGGGTCCACATCCAACCCCTCACGCCCGCCCGACAGCCGAGCGTGCTCGCTGCGCACGCTCTCCCATTCCGCCAGATCGAGCAGCGTGCGCGCCCAGGCTGCGTCATCAAGCGCCGCGAGTGCTGCGCGTACCACGTCGCGCGAGGATTCACCCACGACCTCACGCACCTGTTCAAGTTGTTCCGGTGTCGGTTGAGCCATCAGCGCTTACGCCGAGTGTCTTTCTCATCTTTCGCTTCATCTGCAGCTGCTCGCTTAGCTTGTTCCATCGCAACCTGGTCCTGTTCGCTGACGTGAGCCTCGCCCGCAAAGTAGACGCGCCCACCAATCACGACCGTCTCGTCGAACGTCACTTTAGGCATGTGTCCCCCCTCGTCAGCTGATGCCACCGATGACGTAGATCGCTTCGGGTTCGGTGATCACGGGCAGCGACGTCTGCCACGCCTCACCCTCGATGCGCGGTGGCTTGTCGGCTTTGAACTCGGCGCGGATCACCCTGCCAGGCTCCGGTTGTCCCACAGGTCGCCCCACGGCTAGATAGCCCAGCGTGTTGCTCAACGTCTGTTCATTGTCGCCGGCATCCACCGTCTCGTCGCGTCCCGTGGTCGCCACCATCACGAAGACGTTGCGCGCCAAAAAGTAACCCGTGCCCGTTTGCGTCCTATACTGCAGATCGTACAGCTCGAGCGGCGGTAGACCATCGCGCACGAGCGCCGCGCTGATCGCGTCCAGCGAGGCCCGACCAGCTGCTAGAGTCAACGCTGGTCCGGTCGCCACGATCACGCCCGCGCGCGCCGCCACCTTCTGGTTGCGCGCGAGAATGCTGGCCACCGTCCGACTGGTCACGATGCGATCAACCGTGTAACCCTTGCTGGCCAGCAGGTCGGCGCCCGCCATGATGTCGTCCCATGGGTCGTAGTTGTCGTCAGACCACTGCCCGCCAGCGTTCACCCGATGCCCAGTCGGATTGGCATAGTTCACCGTCTCGGTGTAACCATTGTCACCCCGCCGCACTACCTGCGCAGTCACGATAGCGTCCCAACGCTGCTTCTCGTTGTATTCGACGAGAGCCCGGTTGAGCGTCGTGTCTGCCCAACTGATCAACTGGGCCATCGCTTCCATGCTCGCGTTACGACCTAACAACCGGACTAGCGCATCGTACTCGCGGCCGGTGAGTTCGCGCGCGATGTCCGAGTCGCCGAGCTCAACGAGGAAGTCCCCGACCAAATCTGCACCCTTCTTCTGCGCCGGTGAATAGCGCGTGCCGGCGTTGGCGATGACGGTCCGGTAGCGGACGCCTTGCTCGCGATAAGCGTTCTCTTCGACCAGCCGCTCAGGCAGCAGCTCGGCACCAATGTACCGACGAGCAGCCGTGCCGAATTGGGCGAGCGGATTACGCGCGATGGTCGCAAAGTGTCCATCGCGCTGCATCTGTTCAATGAGCGTCGCGATGTCGGGCATCAGTCAACTCCTTTCGTGGTCGTGTAGAGGGCGCGCAACTTCGCTATCACGCCCGCGTCGAGTCCCGCAAAGTTCGGCAAGAAGTTCTCTTTGACGATCGACCCGTGCCGGTAGAGCTCTACGTCCGCATTGAGCGTCGCATCCGTCACATCGAACGCAGTTAGATAGATCTCGTCGTCGGTAGCCGTGGCTGGGCCGAACCCAGCACCGGCATCGCGCTCGGCAAACGTGCGTCCCACGGCTGTACCTGCGGGGATGAACCGACGCCCAGCCGCATCGGGCGCAAACTGAGACGCATCCACACGCGCACCGCCCGGCACCAAGTGCTCGCGGTTGAGGAAGTCGCCCGCCCACGCGGGCGCAGTTAGCTGATTCGGATTAGCTTGCATTCGCGCCATCTTTTCTTGCTCCTTGATAGACGCGCGCAATATAGGCACGCGCCGGATTGACCGGTTCAGCCGTGGCAGCAGATTGTTGAGGCGGATAGGGCACGCCTCCAGGTTGCGCCACCAAAGCCGGCATCAAACTGTTCCATTCCCTGTCGCGCTCGACATACTCGCGCAAGTCCAGCTGGTCCTCACCCAGCCGCACAAACGCACGCTCGGTCCGGGTGCCGTCGTCGTCCACCTCGCGGATCTCAACCTGCAGCTGCTTAGCAGCAGCCACTGCGACAAACGGCTCAGGTCGCAGGCCGGCCAGTTCTGCCGCTCGGCGCAACGTCTGTTCCCGCTCGATGGCCGCTAATTTGGATTGGGCGTGCTCGTACGCTTCCAGCGCAGCGCGCAGCTCATGCGGACGACCTAGTTCCCGATAGGCAGCCAAGGCCCGAGCCTCGGCTTCGGTGACCGCAACATGCCCAGCCGGCAGCTGGCGCTCACGCAGCTGCCGCACTTCCTCTTCCAGCTCCGCGAGACGGGTTGGCAGCCCGCCGACGTTGAGCACATACTGCCCGTCGCGCTCGACATAGTGCTCGCGCAAGCCGTCAGGAATCTCATCCTCGCTCGAGTACTGGTACTGCAACATGGTCCGTTCGTTTCAAGTATCAACCTCACGCTACGCTAGCCTACTCGCGTTGACAAGACGCCAAATATGGCCCCTTCGCGCAAGCGGCGCGACGCGCGCAACCGGGCCAGCCGCTCGTGACAGCGGCAGCGCCGAGCACGCCGCGTCGGTTGATTGAGCCCACCAGCGCGCCAACCGACCGTGCGCTGGCAACGCACGCACCCGACCCACACTAGCGGTTCATCCAGCAGATTCATTCTCATGACGGATACGCTCAGCTTCCGCATCAGGATCGTCAATCCCCAACCACAAGCGCGCTGTTTCGCGGCTAATAATGCCTGCCTGGACATCTTCGCGGAATTGCCGCCGGTCCTCGCTCGATGGCGGTCCGGTATCGATTTGCGCATTGAAATCGGCACGCAACGTCAATAGCTCGTCGCGCCCGCAAAACTGAGCGGCTAAGCGCAGGACCACTTCCAACAGCCATCGACCCGCTGCATCCAGCCCGACCTTGGACCGGCGCAAGCTTGTCTCGAACGACGCCCGCGCCTGCTTGCGCGCCTCGCCGGAGCTGGTCGCATCGCCGGCGATGAGTACATGCAGCTGATCGCACTGCGAGAGGATCGCTTCCCTGTAGATGCGCCGTGTGCGCTCGAACGTGTCGACTCGCACCGGATCCCGATACGAGATATTCGGGTTGGCCCGCCCGAGCACCCTGCCCGACTCGTCCACGACCCGCACGCCAACCAAGAAGTTGACCGCACCCGGACCAGTGCGGTAAGGCGCGCGACGCACGATGCGCCGCAGGCCGCCCGGTACGCTGGCATCCGGTACGTCCACCTCTTCGGTAGGCGGCTCGGCGTTCAGCACTACCCTCTCAGCGGAACCGGCCAGATTGATATTCCTTGTGAGCATCGTCAGATCCAGGTTGAGCGCCCGTTGCAGTTGTCGTACTTGTTCGGTGACCAGTGGGCGCTGAGCGAGTTCGTGCACCAACAGGTGTCCGCCCAAGCGCAGGCTGGTCCGCCCCCGCACTACGCCTTGCTGGTCCTCGATCCGAATCTCGGTCAGCTCGCCACGCAACTCGCCGAGTTCCACGTCAGTCGTACCAGCATGCACAACCGAGCACGGCTGGCGAGTTTGGGGGTTCCAATAAATGCCCGCCACGTCAGCAGGTAGCGCTTCGAGGTAGATCAACCCGAGCGCCCGGTCAAGATCCGGCTGCACGGGGATTTGACCACGCTCATCCCGCACGCCCGCCGGCACAAACACCCGCAAACTGGCCCGCCCCTCGACCAGTACGCCCGTCAACGCTTCGCGCAAAACGCGCAGCACGCCACGCGCGTTCCACCAACGCGTGAGCGCCGCATGCACCTCGTCGAGCGAGGCAGGGTTGTCCGCCAACATAGACCAGAGCGGTTCACGGCCCAACACCCCGTCGACGTGGCGGTCTACCACCTCGGCGATTACATTCTCGCTAATGAAGCCGCTGCGAATGAGCGCCAGCACCTCGGTATAGGCGGCATCATCGAGCGGCGGACGAGCGCCGATCCACCCGTCGCCACCTTGCCAGTGGTCGCCATCGTAAAAGGCGCGGCTGGCACGCATCTCGAACGTGCGTCGCGCTGCCAACCAAGCCAGCCAATTGCTCATCGCCATCTGCATCAGTAGGTCTGGTAGCTCCACGAACGCAAGCTGTCCGTGGCAGTCTGCGCTAACGCGCTCAAACCGTATCGCAGCGAATCATACGCATCGTCGCCACCCGCCCCGTCCTCGTCCACATTAACTTTCAAGACATCCTCGGGACGGTTTGGGTCATGCTGCAGGGTGGACAGCTGCTCGATCAAACGCGTGCACACTCGTGAGATCTGCAAGCTGGGCGCAATCCGGCTGTCCGGATCGCCCAACAGACGTAGGATAGTCGCTGCACCTGCGAGTCGATCCGTGCGCGCTGGTTGCAAGACGAGCCCATGCGACCGATACTGATCCGCCACCGTCAAACCGCGCGAGTCGCCGCGCTGGGCAAACACGTCTGGGCCTGCGTAGATGGCCCGTAGCTGGTCCACGCGGACCGAGTGGCGCTCTAACATCGCCCGAATCTGCTCGGCCACTGACTCGACTAACTGTTTCCGCACCCACAGTTCATCCACCACATAGATGATGCCGTCCCGTTCCGTGTACAGGTGACAGACCGTGGGATGGTTGAACCCGTAATCGAGCGAGCACCAGACGGCTTGGTGTTCAGGGATCGATTCCGGGCTGCACGGCGGCGCATAGGTATGCGCCTCATACCGGAATGAGGTGAAGAATTGCCCGGCAGCGATGTCCCAATCCCCCTCTAACCACGCGCGGCGTTGCCAACCCGTCAACCGTTCGAGTTGTAGCCGATACTCTGGGTTGATGAAGCGGTTATCGGCGACGGTCGCAGGAATGTAGCGCGTGACGGTTTCCTCGCCGCGACGATATGGCTCGACGAAGAGCTGCCGATACCAACCATGCCCGATGCCGCCAGGGTTAGCCGAGGTGTAAATGCGCGGGCGCCACGTCGGTTTGCTGGTCCGGTTGCAGGTGCGGATAGCCTGATACTTGCTCGCCGTGAGTGTGGTCGCTTCTTCCACGCCGATCACGTCGTACTCGAGTCCCAAGTAGGCATCGACATCCTTCTCATCCTTGAAGTGGCCCAGAATGATCCGACTGCCGTTGGCAAAGGTCAGGATGCCTTTCTGCCTGTCGTACTCATGAGGTAGCAACATGAGGGCACGCAACCGCAAATCCTCAAAACTCTCGCGCACCGCCTTGCCAACTCGGCGCAGCAACAACGCCTTGAGCCCCGCCACACGCTGGCAATCATCGGCGGCGATCTGCATGAGCAGCGCGTGGGTTTTGCCGGGTCCGCGCGCCCCGCCAAAACCTATCTCGACCGGCCCATCGG
>JADGGD010000151.1 GCA_019690095.1 Chloroflexota bacterium | reverse complement strand
CATTTCATGCTCAAAGAGATCTTTGAGCAGCCGCGCGCCGTCTCGGATACCATCCGGGGGCGGGTGAGTCAGGATCCACCCTGCGTTAGCTTCGAAGGGGTGGGGTGGAGCGAGGATGAGTGGCGAACCTTCCGCCGCGTCCTTCTGGTCGGGTGCGGCACGGCCTGGCACGCTGGCCTGATTGGCAAGTTCATGCTCGAGGACCTCGCCCGCATTCCGGTGGAGGTCGACTACGCGGATGAGTTCCGGTATCGCAACCCGATCATTGATCGAGATACGCTCTTTGTGGCGATCACCCAGTCCGGCGAGACGGTAGATGTCCTCGTCTCGATGTCAGAGGCCCGGCGGCGGGGAGCACGGGTCCTCGGCATCGTCAACGTGATCGGCAGCCAGGCCGCGCGGTCAGCCGAGGGGGTCATCTACACCCATGCTGGTCCGGAGATTGGCGTTGCCTCGACCAAAGCCTTCACCTCCCAGCTTGCCGCGCTCTTCCTCCTGGCCCTGAAGCTCGCCCGGGCACGCGGCACCCTGTCAGAGCCCGAGCTGAACGGGATCATTCAGCACCTGCTCGAGATTCCCCATCGGATGGCCGACGTCCTCGGGCGCGACCAGGGGTATGAGGACCTCGCCAATCGGTACGCGAAGTGTCGAAACTTTCTCTACCTGGGACGTGGCATCAATTACCCGATCGCCCTTGAAGGCGCGCTCAAGCTCAAGGAGATCAGCTATATTCACGCCGAGGGCTACCCGGCTGGCGAGATGAAGCATGGGCCGATTGCCCTGATTGACGAGGAGATGCCGGTCGTCGCAATTGCCGTCCGCGATCACGTCCACGAAAAGACGCTGAACAACATCGCCCAGGTCAAAGCACGTGGAGGGATCCTGATCGGGCTGGGCACTGACGGAGACTCGGCCCTTGCCGCGGCGAGCGACCATATTCTCAGCGTTCCCGCCACCAGTCCGCTCCTCACGCCCCTGCTCACCGTGCTCCCGCTTCAACTCCTGGCCTACCACATCGCCGACCGCCGCGGCTGCGACGTCGATCAGCCCCGGAATCTCGCCAAATCCGTGACAGTCGAGTAGAAGCGCTGTCCCCTGCGTCTCCCGATCAATCTATCCCGAAGGTGTTCGCTTCAGCTGCTCGACTTCCTCCTCGAGCAGGGCTCGCTCTTCTTCGGTCACTGCAACCTCGCGCCGCAGGAGCCCAAGGAGTTCATTGAAGATGCGCCCGCCGATCGCAATGGCAAAGCTGTCACCGACGAAGGCCGCAACTGCGCGCAGTCGACGGTCGACCCCAGGCCTGAGACCGGGAATGGGCGGAGCCTCAACCAGCCGCGGGCGAAAGACGAGCGCGAGAAGGAAGCCAACCCAGGTGCCGAAGCAGAGGTGGCAGCGGATGAGCTCACCAAGCCATCGCGATCGCCGCCGTGCGGCCTCGCGCACGCCCTGAAAGAGGAGCGACTCGACGACGATGACGGTGATCTGATGGTTAATCGCCCCCAGGAAGATGAAGCGGGCCAGTGCCTGGATTACATCCACAAGTCATCCCTCGTCCGATGATCCAGCTCGACCCGCAAGACGCATTCCGGCACGCACCGCCCCACCAACACCTCGGCGAGGCTCCGGTGCCCCTCGCCATCCGGTCAGCCAGCAGGAACGGCGAAATCCTGACGGGCAAGCCGCTCGCGCAGGAGATGCTTCTGGACCTTTCCAAGCGCGTTGCGCGGCAGGCTCTCGACGAAATAGATTCGGCGCGGCTTCTTGAAGCTCGCGAGCCGATCCCGACAGAAGGCGATCAGGTCGTCCACCGATGGCGGCGCGCCCGGCACGCGGGGAACAACCGCTGCCACGACCTGCTCCCCCAGGTCTGGATCCGGCAGGCCGAGGACAGCCACCTCAGCCACATCAGGATGCGATTGAAGGACTTCCTCGACTTCGCGCGGATAGACGTTGTAGCCGCCACTGATGATCAGCTCGCGGATCCGACCGCAGATCGTGAAGTAGCCATCGGCGCTCCGCCAGCCCAGATCCCCGGTATTGAACCAGCCTTCCGCATCAAAGGCCGCCGCAGTTGCCTCGGGCTGGCGCCAGTACCCCTTGAACACGTGAGGACCGCGAACCTGAATCTCCCCGGGGCGCTCATCAAGGATCGGCTGGCGCGTCTGCAGGTCAACGATGCGCGCCTCCTGTCCCGGAAACGGCATCCCAACCGTGCCCGGGCGGCGCTCCCCCTCATACGGATTGGTCAGGTTCATCATAGTCTCGGTCATTCCGTACCGCTCGAGGATTCGCTGCCCAAAGAGGCGCTCGAACTCCTCGAAGGTCTGCACGCTCAACGGGGCCGAGCCGGAGACGTAGAGCCGGAGTGGCGGAGGCAGAGGCTCCCCCGCGGCAAGCCGCCTTCGTGCCTCGGCCAGCAGGCGGGTGTACATCGTCGGCACGCCGAAGAACATCGTTGTCTCACCGCGCAGAAGGGTATCGTAGACCTCCGCGGCATCAAAGCGTCGCCGCAGATCGATCGTACTCCCCACCAGCAGGGTGCCGTGCAGTCCAACCCCGAGGCCGTGAGCGTGAAACAGCGGCAGGGTGAGAAGCAACCGATCTGCCTCGGTCCAGCGCCAGGCCTGCGTGACAGCCCAGCTGTTCGCTGCCAGGTTGCCGTGCGTCAGCATCGCCCCCTTGGATCGGCCGGTCGTGCCCGAGGTATAGCCAATCAGTGCAACTGCCTCGGAAGGCGGCAGGTCAAGGGGCGCGCTCCCTCCATCGGCAAGGAACGCCGCACTATCGCAGTCGAGAATCCCCGGCGGCAGTATTCTGTCGTTTTCGGATGGGCTGGCCGATGCGCTGGACGGACTGATCCAGACCACCGCCTCCAGGGCTGGTAGATCGGCGGCAACGCGTGCCAGCTCAGGCTTCCGCTCCGCATCGGTGATACAGAGGCGAACGCCCGCGTCCCCGAGGATGTGGCGAAGCTCGACCTGTCGGTACTGGGTGTTGACCAGGACAACGATGCCGCCAGCGAGTTGAATACCGAGATAGGCAGCGGCGAATGTGGGGCTGTTTGCCAGGAAGAGCGCAATCCGATCCCCTGGCTGCAAACCCCACCGCCGTAGGGCAGCTGCCCACCTCTCAACCTCGCGGCCAAGCCGCTCGTAGGTGCAGGTATCACCATAGAAGAGGATGCACGCCTTCTCCGGCATCCGCTCACGGCTTCGGAGGAACGCCTCGACGATTGAGCCCGGATACTCCGGCATGGTTGCCCTCATTTTGCCTGGCTGCCCTTATCGCTCTCCTGTCTCTCCCGAAGTATACGGTATCCTCAGGGGCGGAACCAGCCCGCTCTATGATCGTCCTGGCGGACGGCGGCACCAATCACCGGCACGGAAGAGCCCGCTCCCACACGGTTGACGCCTATGGTATCCTTCGAGCGCTCACCAATCACGGACGCGAGATTGGGGAGTTACCCGGTGGCGCGGCCGTTCTGTCGCGTCGCGAACGCTGTTCTCATCGCGACCGGTGACGCCCGACACCAGCATCCTGACCAGCAAGGAGGGGGAACCATGTATCTTGGCGAGCAACTCAATGACCTCTCGGATCGCAAGCTCACCTGGATCGCCCAGCTGGGGGTCGAGCACATCGCGGTCAATACAACCAAGCCTGTCGAGAACGAGGACGGCACCTGGGATGTCGCCCGGATCAAGGCGCTCCAGAAGCGGCTCGCCAGCTTCGGCATTACCATGGATGTCCTGACCCTCGATCTCCAGTCGACCTATATGACCCATCACCGCTTCCCAGGGATCATGCGCGGGCTACCAAGCCGCGATGCCGAGATCGAGATCATCAAGCAGAATATCCGCGCCGCAGGCGAGGCCGGCGTTCCGTGCCTGAAGTACAACCTCAACCTGCTCGGCGTGCCCCGGACCGGCCGAACGCCGGGACGTGGTGGGGTGCGCTACAGTCACTTCGACATCACCAAGTGGACTGATCACTCCCTGACTGAGGCCGGTCCGATGCCGGCGGAGAAGATGTGGGAGAACATCACCTACTTTCTCGAGCGGGTTGTCCCTGTCGCCGAGCAAGCGGGGGTGCGCCTTGCCTGCCACCCACACGATCCCCCGGTCCCGCCTGATACCGGCCTCCGGGGTGTCCACTGCGTCCTGGGAAGCGTGGAGGGCTTGAAGAAGTTCATCGCCATCGCCCCAAGCAAGTACCACGGGCTGAACTTCTGCCAGGGCACGGTCGCCGAGATGCTGGTAGACCCCGGGCGTGAGATCTTCGACGTCATCCGCTACTTCGGCGAACGACAGAAGATCTTCATGGTCCACTTCCGCAATATCCGGGGCGGCTACCTGAACTTTGAGGAAGTCTACCCGGATAACGGCGACGTGGACATGTACCGCGCGATGCAGGTCTACCGCGACGTCGGGTACCAGGGAATGTTCTGCCCCGATCACGTGCCGGAGTCAGATGTCGATCCGGAGGGTGAGCGCCAGCACTCGTTTTGCCTGGGATACATCCGGGCCCTGATCCAGGTGGTCAATTCCGAGGTACCGAACCGGCAGCCGGTCGGCACCCCTTAGTCCCTCCTCGGACCACCAGACCGCGCCGGGGGCGAAATGAGCCAGGACGGATATCTCATTGACCGCCCGTCGGACGGGCGGCTACAATGGGACAGATGGCGTTAAATGTGCAGGTGATCAGGCTGGACCCGTCGTAGCCAGCGCCCGGGGACGGGCACGCCGGTGTGGACCGCCCCGCAGTACCGCACCGGTCGGTCACCTGGATCGGTAGGGGATACTGAGCCATCCTCCCGAAGCTGGCCACTGCGGGGGCCTACTCGTGCGGATCACGGGGTGTCGATGTTAGGTGTCACACAATGGGGACGTCATCTCCGATTCTGGCTAGGCCTCCCGGCGCGGCGACGGTTTACTGCCGCGCAGGTGAAGGACGTCCTGCGCGGCCGTGACCCGGGTGCCGGGGGCACGGAAATCCAGGGCATGATCCAGCGGTTGCCCGCGCTCATCGGCGAGCCGGAAATCCGGCGCCGCTTCGACGGCTTTCAACGATACGCGGAGGTCTTGCCGCGGATTATCTTCCTCTACCACCGTGGCGTATCACCAGACGATATCGCTGCCTCCCTCCCGTTCATGGCAACGGGCGTCGGCGTCGAAACAGTGATTAACATCGCCTCAGAGATCGTTGCCGATCGCCTGAACCGCCTCAGCTGATCTCTCTTCCTGCCAGACACGTTCCGATCCCTGCCCTCGAACGCGGATCAGGGCGGCAAACTGCCGTGGGTAAACGACAGGCCGGTTTCCACGCCCGGTTCACCAGCGCGGTCTGGCCCGCATACCCCGCTCGCGGGCCAGACCGACCAGGAGCAGGGCGGCGCTTCCCGCGATAACGGCCACGATACTGGCCAGGAAGGGATTCCCCAGGCCAAGCCGGTCGACCACCTCATCGAGGACGGTTCGCGGGGGCGGCGGATTGACCAGGACCGCAACCACCGGTCCTCCCGGGGCATCAACCAGCTGGACCATATCGGCCACGTCACCCGGCTCACGGGGCACCCCCGGTGCCCACCGCCAGATCACTGCGGCAGCATCATCGCGGGCCAGCGCATCGGCCGTAGCACCGGGCACGGCGGGGGCGCTGGCCAGGCGAAAATAGGCCAGCCCGCGGGCAATAGCCAGTGATAAGCCGGATGGACGGTACAGCAGGCGTTTGTAGCCAGTCGGATAACGGACCAGCGCCAGGAGGCCGTGGGCGCGGTCCGGGTAGGTCACGATGCGGGTGCCGTTAACCAGAAGGAGCATCGTCGCACCATCTGGATCGACGCGGCGGCGGACGACAAACTGCTCCTCCTCGAAGCCGACAGTGATGTCAAACGCACGCCCGAACAGGGGCGGATCGAAGCTTGCCGCGGCGGGAGTGCCGGCCGGTGGGATCGGGAATCCAGCCTTCGCGGCCAGATCAAGACGGCGAGCGGGAGAGCCGAAGAGCAGTGCCGAAAGACGGGAGGCGGTGAGCTGTGGATCGGTCACCGCGACATGGTAGGTCGTGGCGAAGCCCTCCTGGCGCACCGCGTACACGCCGACCTGCAGGCGCATCTGGTGGAGCTCCTCCTGACGCCGGCGGCCGATCGGGTCAGGATTGGCGAGAATCGATACTTCGCGGGGACGAGGAGTGTACAGAGAGGGTGGGCCGGTGATCACACGCCGGGTCTGCCCGGGCGGGGGAGGCCAGTGAACGGGATCCCAGCCTGTCTGACGCGTTAAATCGGCAGCCGCGCTGTACGTTGCTACTCCATACACATCGCCCACGACGCGCGCAAAGCTCTCGGTGCCGGTGTAGGAGAGATCCACGATCCGCCCGCCCGGGCGCACCAGGATCGGACCGGTTGACGACGGGTACCGGAAGAACGCGACCGGCCGATCCCCCGGAAAGGTCATGACGCGCTGAATCGTTCCGGTCGGATGGAGATAAATGGTATTGACCGCGCCATTCGTAAACCGCTGGACTACGCGGTCGGGTCCTGTTGCAACATCGGCAAGGATGAAGACAGTTGCCGGGTTGATCTGGAGATCGATCGTCTGGCCGCTCGGGACGACCGCCGGATTGGTAAGGCGCGGGTTCTGCCGCCGCGCCGCCTGAAAAAGGGCATCGACGTGGAGGACATCAGCATAGACAACAAGTGAAGCATCGGCCAGGGTGCCTCCCGGGCGGATCGTCAGGCGCACCGTCTGGGTCCAGCGTCCCTGCGCATCAAGGCCGTCACGTGCGACCGCGACAGCGATCGGCGGCATCTCGACTGGATACTCGACCGGCGTGGCACCGGCCGCGTTCACAGGCGACAGCCGATCGCCGCTGACATACAGGGCGCCGGCCAGGATAACTGCAGCGAAGAGACGAAGAGGAAACATGGCGATCCGGCCAGGGCAGACGCAAAAAGCATGCCGGAGTACGCCTGGCGGTGCCGGTCCAGTGACGGGAACGCCGGCTCGCCGTGAAACGGGACGATCGCGAGCAATCGGAGGCCTGCACGTGCAGAGACTGTCGGGCCCGAGCGCGAGGTCACGGCTCATCAGGCGATGATGGCACAGAGCCAGCGCGTAATCGGGCAGTACGCCTGCCCTGCAGCCCTGGCACGCAATCCGTGTGCGGGAGAAGAGAAGAGGCGGTCCGGACCCGGTCGGCGAGCGGACCCGGACCTTGTACGCGGCAGAGCACTATGGTATAATGCGAAGTGGCTTGCACGGAGGGATCGCATAGTTGGTCGAGTGCGGCCGCCTGCTAAGCGGTTAGGGGGGCTTTAAACCTCCCTCACGGGTTCGAATCCCGTTCCCTCCGCCAGGAAAAGAGAGAAGCGAGACGGCCAGGGGATATCCCCCGGCCGTCT
>JADGGD010000021.1 GCA_019690095.1 Chloroflexota bacterium | reverse complement strand
ATGCTGACGTGGGAATTCGCCTCAGCGCTATGGGGGAGCGCGTGCGGGTTGTCTATGACGACCGCTATGTCACCCGAGAGGAAACCCCGCCCACCCTCGGCCACTTCATTCGTCAGCGAACGCGCTGGAGCCAGGGATTTCTCCAGACCCTGATGAAGGGCGAGTGGCGGAAGCTCCGGCGCTGGGACCAGAAGCTGCTCGCGGTGTACACCCTGGCCTTTCCGGTTTTTCAGGTGGCTCTCGCTCTGTATCTACCGGTCTCGCTCTGGATGATGCTGACGGTTCGGACCTCTGTCGTAGTGGCAATGCTTCTCCTGTTGCCGTCATACTTCCTTCTCGCCCACTATTTCATCAGCGTTATCGGCCTGTACGAGTTCTGCCAGGCGCACGGCCTGCACCCGCCCGCAACCGCCCCTCTGACCATGGCGGCAGTCTATCTGCCCTATCAGTGGGTCCTGGCATACGCGGCAGTGCGGGCAATGGTCCGGCAGCTTTTCGGGGCAAGCAACTGGGAGAAGACCAAACACACCGGCGCTCACCGAATCGATCAGCCGCCGGATCGCGGTGCGGAGGAGCACATCAATGTCTGACCCATCGATGTCGGAGGGGAGCCAGCCAGCGAGGTTGGCCGATCGCGCGCCGCGGGGCTTCTGGGATGAGTACGGCCTGATCGGGATGGTCCTCATCGCGGTTTTTACCCACGCGTACAACATGTTCCGGTATCCCCTCTATCTGGGAGACGAAGGGATCTACCTGGAGCAGGCGTGGGCGGTCATTCGTGAGGGCCAGCTGGCCCCGTATACCTACTTCTACGACCATGCCCCAGCGGGCTGGCTCATGATCGCGCTGTGGGAGTTCCTGCTCCCCCGCCACTTCCTCACATTCGGCATGGCGGTCAACAGCGCCCGGGTGTTCATGCTGCTCGTGCACGCAGGATCGGCGGCGCTCCTCTACCGGATTGCTTACCGCTTCACCAGAGGGCATTTGGGGGCAGTGGCGGCATCGATCGCTTTTAGTGTCTCTCCGCTCGAGGTGTATTACCAGCGTATGGTCCTGCTGGACAACCTGATGGTCTTCTGGGTGCTTCTCGCACTTGATCTCCTGACTGCCGAAAGCGAGCGCATCATCCCGTTCCTGGCCAGCGGCCTGTCCTTTGGGATGGCCACGCTCTGTAAGGAGAACGCGTTGTTCTTCGCGCCGGTCCTGGCCTACCTGCTGTACCACCGCGTGCGTCAGACCTACCGGCAGCGCTTCGCCATGATCGGCTGGGCGGTTTCCGGAGCCATGCTGATCTCGCTCTATCCAATGTATGCCATGCTTAAGGGTGAGCTCCTGCCGGCTGGGGCGGCACTGGTGGGGAATGGAACACCAGGCGCTCATGTCTCCCTTATCTCAACGCTTCTCTGGCAACTCGGGCGTCATGGGGGAAGCATCCTGAGTGCGGACAGCCAGTTCTGGCAGTATTTCTGGGGGAAGTGGTGGGATAAGGATCCGGTCATCATCGTGATCGGCGCTGCATCCACGGCAGTGAATCTCCTGAGCGCACTGCACGATCGTGAGCGGCACCGAAACGTACTCGTGGTGAGCCTGCTGGCCGTCGCCTTCACCATCTATCTCATCCGCGGGAGTGTGATGATCGACTTCTACGTGGTACCGGTCTTGCCATTCTTTGCCCTCAACGTTGGCGTGCTCCTATCGCGCTTGGCGAGCACATCGCCGCGCTGGGCAGGGGCGACTCTCGCCGCGGGGGCACTGGTGGCTATGACAGGAGCGTTTCTCGCGCAATCGCACGATGAGTACCTTGTCGATCAGACGCGTCTGCAGGCCGATCAGCTGGCCTTCATCCGTCAGACCATTCCGGCCAGCGCGACCGTCCTGATCGATGATGACCTGTGGGTGGACCTGCACGAGCCGGTCCCTGGTGTGCCGGTCTATCCGCGAGCCCATTCACACTGGAAGATCGCGGGCGATCCGGCGATTCGGGATGTGCTCCTGCGTAATAACTGGCAAAGCCTCGATTACCTGGTGATGTCGAATAAACTCCACGACATCTTCCAGCTGAATGGTGAGGAGCTGGCGCTCACGGCTTATGACCACTCACGCCTGCTCGCACGGTTTGTTGAGGGCGATGTCGAACTCGAGGTCCGCCAGGTGATCAAGCCGGCACCGACGAGTTGACCACAGGGGATGTCTGTCGGTCTTCACGGGGAGGGTTCATGCGGAAGCTGCTCGTTGTGCTCGGGATTATCTCGGTCGTCTCGCTTCTCGGCGCCCTGGCTGGCTCCGGCCTCTCACTGCCGGGCACGTCGAGCGGCCGGCCGTCCGCGCCGGGCACGGGTCTGATCCTGACGCCAGCAGCCTACCAGTCGCCGTCCCATCCTGCGGCGTCGCCGACGCTGGCCTTGACGGCAACGCCAACCCCTATTGCGGCGAGCCAGCTCGTGACCGCTCACACCCCCTTGATCCTGCTGAATCCATCAAGTGCCCGCCCGGGGTCGACCATTGGAGTAACCGGCTCCGGCTTTGATCCAGGTTCTACCGTCGACATCACCCTCAAGCGCCAGAAGGATGATACAGGCAAACCGCTCGGGTTTGTTCAAGCCGATAAGAGTGGGAGCTTTGGCGGCTTCAACCTGACCCTCCCCAGCGACTACGTCTCCGGACCCTTCATCGTTGTCGCTCATCAGCACAACGGGAGCAATGAGGCGACCGCGACCGGGACAGTCGCCGCCAATAGCCCACAGGTGACGTTTGGAACCCAGGTGGGTAAGCCGGGCGATATCATCGCCTTCTCGCTCAAGGGCTTTGCGCCAGATGAGGCGGTCAAGGTGTATTTCAACAGCCTCAGTGCACCTGCCATCGAGACAGTCCATACCGATGACTCGGGAAACCTCCGTCAGGACAGTCTGACCGTTCCGTTTGGCGCGGTGGGCAACAACGCGTTCATCTTCGTGGGACAGAAGAGCCAATCGCCGGTCACGGTAGGCTTCCTGATGCTGAATCTGTACCCGACCCTGTCGGTGAACACATACGCCGCCCGTGCCGACTCGACCCTGACATTTAGCGGCAAGGGGTTTGGGCCGAATGAGCGGGTTCTGATCCATCTCAACAGTGTGCAGAGCCCACCGGTGGCCGTGGTGACCGCCGATGGGACCGGGGCCTTCAAGAATGCTGCTCCCTTCACGATTCCTTTCGAGCTGAAGGGAAAGAACACGTTTATCGCGATCGGGGAGCAGAGCCAGGCACCATCAACGGTGAGCATCGATGTCCTGCCGTACACACCGCTGGCCGAGACGAGCACCTATGGCGGCCGCCCGGGCACGACGGTAACGTTTTACGGGACTGGCTGGGCGCGTGATGAGGTCGTCCACGTCTACGTGGCCCAGACTCCCCAGAGCCAGGGGCAGATGGTGTCGTGCTTTCTGTCCGATGACCATGGCAACTTCGGCGCGGCGGGATCGTACACCGTCGAGTCCTCGCTGCAACCGGGGCAGATCACCTTTACCCTGATCGGTAGCAAGAGCCAGGTGCCGGCTACGGCCAAGATGCAGATCATGGCGCCGGACTCGAATGTTCCCCTGGCGCCGGCCCCGACGCCGAAGCCGTTCCAGTGCCCGTACGACAGCCATCCGCCGTCCCAGGCGCAGACGCTTCCGACCCCTACGCCGGTTCCCGCGCCTCCTGAAGCACCTGCGGCGGTGACGCCAACCAGTCCGTAAGCCGGTCGGAGGGGTGTCGTGTCTGCAGAGGGGGTCGACCGATGCGGCGCATCGCGATCCGGATGGGGCTCGGGGCGGCCGTGTTGGGATACCTGATCTGGGCACTGCTCCGCCCCCCGACTGGAGGGTCTGCCCTGCCCACGCCGGCTGGGGGAACCTCTGTGCCTGGCATCGCTCGGAACGGGGAACGGGCTTCGGTCCCGGCGCCTGCCGATCCAACACCGGCCGTGGCTCCAACCTTGCTCCTGGGAGCTGGTCGGGTAACCCGCGGCACGGTCATCGCGGCCTCTGGCTTTGGCTTCGCCCCGCGCGAGCCGCTGAGGCTCTGGCGTCAGGATCCGTTCGGGACGCGCACCCTGCTGACTGTCACCCGAGCCGACGAGCACGGCGCGTTTGCCGGTCTGGGGATCACGGTGGCTGACCGCTGGCCGAATGGGATGCAGACCCTGACGATCGAGGGAGTGACCAGCCAGCGGCGCGCGACTGCCCGCTTTGTCCTCGTAGGTAGTCCGCCCGCCGGGGTGCCCGATACCTACGCTGGAAAGCCGTTCTCTGCGGTGAGCTTCAGCGGTGGCGGATTCGGCCCGTACGAGGAGGTTGACGTCTACTTCGACTCGATCGCTACGTCCGCCCTGGGGCGTTTTACCGCCGACGGCACCGGTACCGTGCACATCACCGGCATCCGTGTTCCGATGGCCGCGCCCGGTTCCCACGCGTTTGTGCTCCTCGGCGAGCAGAGCCGCGCGCCGGTCCGCGTGCCCTACAGTGTCCTTCCCTTCTCGCCGTGGATTGGCCTGTCGGCATACGCGCCGCAGCCGGAGCAGGCGATCGGCGTGACCGGGCACGATTTCGCCCCGGGCGAGACGGTCGCGATCTTCCTCGGTCCTATGCAGGGGCGGCCGATCGCGACTGCCCGGGCGGGATCGGACGGGCAATTCAGGCTCGAGCCAGCGGTGGTCATACCGTACGATCGCCGCGGCCCTCTCCAGGTGGTGGCCGTCGGAACGATAAGCCAGACCGTGGCGGCCGCAGATCTCACCGTACGCCCCTATACGCCGACAGTGCAGCTCTCGCGCTACGCTGGGCCGCCCGGCACCACTTTCCGCATTCGCGGACAGGGATTTGCCCGGAGCGAGGATGTGCAGGTAGCTCTAGGTGAGGGGGATCACCCGCTGGTCACCGTCCTGCGAACCGACGCGCGGGGGTATTTGTCATCGGATCGGCCCCTCCGGATCCCTTCCACTGCATCTCCCGGACGGATCACCGTGAACGTGGAAGGGGCGCACAGTCGCGCTCCGACCTCGGTCACCTTCGCGATCACCCCGCCTATCTCGAGGTAGCACGATGAGGAATGCCCCTTCGGATCTCAACCATGCGCGGAAGATCATCTTCCTGCTGGTCGGATGCGCCGCTGCGGCAACGCTGGGGGCAGCGGCGTTCTTCGGGATCATCAGCCCGGGGCCGGAAGCGTCACCCCGCTCACCCGTCTATCCGACTGCCCGTGTCTCACTCCCGACCCGACCGCTCGCGACGGCCGTGCCCACAGCAAGCCCGTCTCCGGTCAATGCCGTGGCTGTTGATCTCACCTCGGTCGATCGTCAGCCGTCACTGGGCGGAGTAACGGTGACGATCACCCTCACGAATCATCAGCAGAGCCCGCTGACCTTCTCGTTCGATCCGTCCTACGACCTCCGCCTGACCGACGCGCTTGGCCACGCCTGGGACCTGCGGTGGGCCGAGTATGCCGGCAGTCCCCGCGTCGCCGTCGGTGGACAGATCCGTCTCGTCCGGGCGTTCTTCGCTGGGCCCGTAGATAGTCCCACGGTCTGGCCGCTGCAGATACGTCTCGCTCGTCTGCCCGGCGGTAGGGTGCAGTCCTGGCGGATCCCCCGGTCCGGTGCGGTTGCGCCCGCGCCGGGTCAGCCGCCTCCTCCACCGCCCACGGTCGCCGCCAGCGGTCCGATCTCGCTGGGCGTGGAGAACGTCCAGCCGAGCTCAGGCCTCGGCGGTGTCCAGATCGACCTGATGCTCCACAACGCCCGGGCAGCCGATCTCGTCTTCCAATTCGATCCGAACGCCCAGTTGAGCGCGGCCGACGAGCTGGGGAGGCCGTACCACGTGCGCTGGGCCCAGTATAACGGCACAATCCACGTGGGGCCTGGTGCGACAGTTCGTTTGGCCCGTGTCTTCCTGGAGGGGCCAATCGCTGATGGACGGGCGGCGTGGCTGACGGTCCAGCTCGCGCGGCTCCCCGGTGCCGCCCCCCTGAGGAGTGTCGTGGCATTGGGCTGAGCGCGGCCGCCGGTGGTGCTCAGCGGGCGAGCAGTTGTGCCCGCCGGTCCGCGATCGCGCGTTGCTTCGCCGCCTCGGTCTCCTCGAAGGTGCGCGGATCGATTCCCCAGAGGAGCTGGCCATCACGGTAGATCCCAACCCGATTCCATTCCGACGGCCAGTGGTAGTCGCGGTAGCTGTAGTGACTTGGCTGGAAATACTGGCCGCCCTGCTTCTTCCGCACCCGCAGTCCGAAGCCCACGCTGTCCCGGCGCGGGGCCAGCGTCCCCGGGGCAAAGGTGATTCGCACGTAGAGAACGGGATTCCCCAGATAAGTTAGTCCGGGCTCGCTGGCGATCTCGGCCCGGACCCGATCCGGTCCGAGCACCTGACCGAAATTCTGAGTAGTCGTGCCGGTGATCTCGACTGCGTGGGCGGATGGATCGGCATCGCCGTTCGGCGCGAACCAGTAGCGCATCTCCAGGCGTGATATGTCGAGGGGATCAAGGGTCTTGTTGAGGACATAAAGTTCCGGCTTGAGGGTGTCGGTCCACTGTACTCCAGAATTATCGAAGTGGAGTGCCTTGAGGGGAAGGCGGTGCGAGCTAACCGGTGGGACGAACTCCGGGTGTATGACAGTCGGTGCCACACTCGGGATGGGCGCACCCTGATAGCTCTTCAGCAGGGCCTGCTTGTCGGTGTTCACGCTTTTCCAGTCAGGCAGGAGGAGTCCGCCGGTGTCGGCGGAGTTGGCATTGAAGGCCCAGTACGTATAGTGCATGCGGTTGCTCTTGATGTAGCTGACGAGAGCCCGCTGCCATTTCCCGTCAGGGTCATCCCCAACGGACGGGCCGCCGAACTCGCCGACCAGGATCGGCGCCGTTCCCTGCTTCTGGAGGTATCCCCAGTGGAGATCCCAGAAAGCGGGCAGGTTATCGGGGAAGCGGGGATCATCGAACCATCCCTGGTGGTAGACCGATGGGCCGTAGTCGTGGGCGCTGTAGACCAGGCGCCCGGGGATATCGAGCGTGATCGGCCGGATGCGCGCATTCATCAACTCCCCGCCCTGCCAGGTCCAATCCAGCACGTTACCGTAGGCGTCAACGATCTTCTCGATCCCTTCAACGATGATCAGCCAGTAGGGATTGACCGCGAGGATCTCCCGCGCGCAGCGCTCGGCGGCCATGGCCCAGTCAGTGTTCGGGTCCCCGCTCCCCCAGGTGCAGTCCCCGGATGGCTCATTATGGAGGTCGGCCCCGATCACTGCATCGTTGCCGAGATAGCGTCGTGCGAGCATCACCCACTGCTCGATCCACTCCTCGGTAGTGAGCTCCGGAGAGTACCAGAGGGATGACTGGCTGTCGGTTGTCGGTCGATGCTGGTCGAGGATAATCTTGAGGCCGCGCTGGCCAGCCTCGATGATGATCCGGTCGAGGATCTGCAGACCGTTGAGTCCTTTGAGGTCGGGATTCAGGGAAAAGTCGATCCCATTTGGCTGCAGCCGGGGATCGAAGAGCTCATTGGAGAAGGGGAGACGCAGACAGTTGTAGCCGAGCTGGACGATCTGATCGAGCATATCGCGGTAGCCGCGGGCCCAGATGCCGTGCGGAGCCAGTGTTTCGGTCTCCATGCCGAACCAGTTCAGGCCGGTCAGGGTCACCACGCGTCCGCGGCGGTCGCGAATCGTTGCCCCTTCAGTGTGGAGATAATTGAGGTTGGCGAAGCGGTCCAGGAGTGGATTTGCCGCTCGCTGGCTGACAGCTGGGACCGCCGTGCGAACGGCGGTCGGGACCGGCGCGCGAGTGGCTTCGGGTGTCGGCATACCCATCGACCGCGCGTCGGTACGGCAGGCTGTCACCAGTGAGGTGCCGAGAAGGGTGCCGATCGCGCCCGCAGAGAGGAAGCGCCGGCGCGTGATGCGATGGCCGAACGATCTCTCGAAAGTCACTAAGTACCTCCGGCAGTGACCGGTATTGACAGCCCCCGCGCCTGGGGGATGTAAGAGACCCGGGCATACCGACGGTCTCCTTGCTCCCGCGTCTTTCTCGCGGACACGATGAGCGCGTCTGCGAGGACTGCCCCGCGCGGGGAAGTTACCATAACATATCCGGCCGTGTCTGTGTAGAGACGATCATCCGTTCCGGGAGGCAGACGGCCGCGGGGGTCTCTTGGGTGAACCTGCTGGTTCGTGCTATGCTCAACGTGACGATCTCCAGAGCCGCGGGAGGGAGAGGGCACGACGTCGGTGCAGACCCGTCTATCACCAGCGGAGGAGCGTCGTCAGTGGGCGTCGCGCATGGTCCAGGCGGCCCTCCGCGCGGTCGATCCAGCGGCGGCGGTCCGTGCCCACGTCCAGCTGACGGACTCGCTTCTCCAGGTTGGCCAGCAGGTATACGACCTCAGCAACTACCGCCATATTTACGTTGTCGGCGCGGGCAAGGCGGGTGCGCCAATGTCCCAGGCGATCGAGGATATCCTTGGCGATCGCATCACCGCCGGCGTAGTTAGCGTGAAGTACGGCTATGGAGCGCCGACGCGGCGGATCCAGATCGAGCAGGCTGGTCATCCGATCCCCGACGACCGGGGAGTGCAGGCGACCCAGAAGATGATCGCTCTGCTCGAGCAGGCCGGTCCGGATGATCTGGTGATCTGTCTAATCTCCGGCGGCGGCTCGGCCCTCATGGTGGCCCCGGTCCCAGGTATCTCCTTAACGGATGAACGGCGGCTGACCAATGCGCTCCTTCGCTCCGGGGCGACGATTACCGAGATCAACGCCGTTCGCAAGCACCTGTCGCGGACGAAGGGCGGCGGTCTCGCCCGGATCGCCGCACCGGCGACGGTGGTCAGCCTTATCCTCTCCGATGTGCTGGGGAATCCCCTCGATGTTATCGCCTCAGGGCCAACGGTGCCTGATCCGACTACCTACGTGGATGCCTGGCAGGTGCTTGAGCGGTATGGTCTGGTTGACCAGGCGCCGCCTGCAATTATCCAGCGCCTGCAGGACGGCCTGGCCGGGCGGGTTCCCGAAACACCGAAACCGGGAGATCCCATCTTTGCCCGTACCCAGAACGTCGTGATTGCGAGCAATGCCCATGCCGTTCAGGCGGCTGTCGAGCAGGCCCGGCGCGACGCCCTGCATGTCCTGCTCCTGTCGACGCTGATTGAGGGTGAGGCGCGGGAGGTGGCCAAGGTCTTCGCGGCGATCGGCCGCGAGATCTGCCGATCGGATCGACCGGTGCCGCGGCCGGCGGCCGTCATCGCAGGCGGCGAGACAACCGTAACCGTCCGCGGTCAGGGGCGCGGCGGGCGCAATCAGGAGTTCGCCCTGTCCGCGGCGATCCAGATCGCCGGTGCCGAGGGCATCACAGTGGTAGCGTTTGCAACCGACGGAACAGATGGTCCGACTGACGCGGCCGGTGCTATCGCCGATGGGTCAACGCTGGACCGGGCCAGCAAGCTCGGCCTCGATGCCCGTTCAGCGCTGGCGGACAACGACAGCTACACGTTTTTCCAGCGGCTGGGAGACCTTATTGTGACCGGCCCGACCAACACCAATGTTGATGATCTCTACATCGTCATCGTAACCTGACATCCCGGACATTGCTTGTCCTGGCGTGGTTCTTGACCACGCGCCAGTCGTGAGCGCCAACACGAGGACATCGATCAATCAGCGTGCAGGGCGAGCCAAGAGGGGACTGCAAGCCCTGTTTGCTCCGGGCGCGGTCGCCGTTGTCGGCGCATCACGCGATCCAACCAAGCTGGGCTCGCTCATCCTCCGCAATATCCGCCGATCCGGCTTTCCAGGCCCGGTCTATCCGATTAACCCGAGGGCGCGGCAGATCCAGGGCCTGCCGGCCTATCCTCGCGTCACGGCCGTTCCTGGTCCTGTGGATCTGGCGGTGGTAGTTGTCCCACGCGATGCCGTCCTCCCAGTGATTGAGGACTGCGCGGCCAGGGGAACGCTTGCGGCCATCATTATTACCGCAGGCTTTCGCGAGAGCGGGCCGGTTGGGGCGGCCGCGGAAGAGGCCCTTGTGCAGGTGGCGCGGGCAGCTGGAATGCGGATCCTCGGCCCGAACTGCCTCGGCGTGATTGATACACTGACTCCGCTCAACGCGTCCTTTGCGGCGCGGATGCCGATGCCGAACGGCATTGCTCTGGTCTCGCAATCGGGGGCGCTCGGAACAGCGATTCTCGACTGGTCTGCCGCACGCCAGCTTGGATTCAGCAAGTTCGTCAGCCTGGGGAACGAGGCCGACATCACCGAAAGCGATCTTCTCGATCTCTGGGAGACCGACGAGTCCGTACGGGTCGCGGCGGCCTATCTGGAGGCCATCCCCGATGGAGGGCACTTCCGTACGGCGGCCTGCCGGTTTAATCGCCGCCGTCCGCTGGTGGTGCTCAAGGCTGGCCGCACCGAGGCTGGTGCCCGCGCCGCCACGTCGCATACCGGCGCGCTGGCTGGCTCGGATGCCGCCTATGCTGCCGCGTTTCATCAGACGGGCACCCTGCGGGTCGATACCCTCGAAGCGCTCTTTGACGCTGCGCTGGCCTTCTCGACCCAACCCCTGCCGGAGGGACGCGGTCTCACGATCGTGACCAACGCCGGCGGACCAGCCGTCGTGGCGACGGATGCGGCCAGTGCAGAAGGGCTAACCCTTGCTCCACCAGGGGAGCGGACGCGGCAGCGCCTGCGGTCTATCCTCCCGTCGTCGGCGAGCATCACCAACCCGATCGATATCCTTGGCGATGCGGACGCTCGGCGCTATCGGCAGGTGCTTGAGGTCGTGCAGGCAGATCCAGCAACCGGGGCGATCCTGACCATCCTTACGCCCCAGCTGAAGACCGAGGTCGAGGAGACAGCCGGTGTGATCGCAGCCGCCCGTGCGGAGGAGAGCCGGCCAATCGTGGCGAGCTTCATGGGAGGGCCCGGGGTCCGGAGCGGGGTAGATCTTCTGGCGCGGAGCGGCATCCCGAACTACCCGTTCCCGGAGCGTGCGGTGGGCGCGCTCGCCGCCCTGGCCCGCTACGCTGACTGGCGCCGTCGCCCGCCGGGAGAGGTGCGCCGCTTTACCGTTGATCGTGAGCGAGTGGCGGCAGTCCTGATGGAGGCACGCCGCCAGGGCTGGTCGACGCTGGATGCCTACCACACGGCGGCGGTCGTGGCGGCCTACGGCATCCCTGTCCCGCGCGGCGATCTTGCCCGGGATGCTGAGGAGGCGGCCCGCCTGGCATCCGCGATCGGTTTCCCCGTCGTACTGAAAGTCGTATCGCCCGATATTATCCACAAATCCGAGGTTGGTGGTGTCCGTACTGGTCTGGGGACAGCCGAGGATGTTCGGCGTGCCTTCACTGAGATCAAGGCCGCCGTGAGCCGGAAGGTTCCGACAGCACGGATTGAGGGCATCGCCGTCTGGGCCATGGCACCGCCAGGTATCGAGACCATCGTTGGGCTCGCGCTCGATCCGACGTTCGGGCACTTGCTCCTGTTTGGGCTCGGGGGTATCCATGTAGAGATTCTGCGCGATGTTACCTATCGGCTCGTACCGGTGACGGATCTGGATGCCGAGGAGATGACGCGCGAGATCCGCGCGGCGCCGGTCCTCGCGGGCACTCGTGGTCAGCCCCCAGCCGACCGGGCGGCGATTACCGCGGTGATCGAACGGGTCAGCCAGCTGGCGGTGGATTTTCCGGTGATCCGCGAGCTGGATCTGAACCCATTGATCGTCTATCCAGAGCACCACGGTGCTGTAGCAGTGGACGCGCGTCTTACCCTCTCCGTATAATCACCGCGGGTCGGACATCCGCCGGTGTCCAGGGTTCTTTCGTTTTCTGCGTTGCGTTTTCTGCGTTGAAGGAGGGAGGGATCGTTGGCCGGCAGTACGATCGCGATTGAGCGCGTGCATGCGCGAGAGATTCTCGATTCCCGGGGGAATCCAACCATTGAGGTCGAGGTCATGCTCGCCGATGGGACCATCGGCGTAGCGGCCGTGCCATCGGGCGCCTCGACCGGCGCGCACGAGGCGCTGGAACTCCGCGATCGGGAGTCGCCGCGTTATGGGGGGAAGGGTGTTCTCGCCGCCGTGCAGAATGTCAATGACGTCATCGGCCCTGCACTGGTTGGCGCGTCTGCCTTCGATCAGGAGGCGATCGACCGCCAGATGATCGAGCTTGATGGAACCCCCAACAAATCGCGGCTTGGGGCAAATGCCCTGCTGGGGGTCTCGCTTGCGGTCTGCCATGCGGCCGCGAACTACCTCGGGCTCTCGCTCTTCCGCTATCTCGGAGGTGTCGGTGGGCATGTCCTGCCGGTGCCGATGATGAACATCCTCAATGGTGGGCGTCACGCCGCAGGGTCGACCGATTTCCAGGAGTTCCTGATCCTGCCAGTTGGCTTCCCGACCTTTCGCGAGGCGCTCCGGGCCGGTGCGGAGATCTTTCATTCGCTCGGCCGCTTACTTCACGACCGTGGACTGGCAACCACAGTGGGTGATGAGGGGGGATATGCGCCGCGGCTGGACTCTAACGAGGCCGCGGTCGAGCTGATCGTTCAGGCGATCGAGCAGGCCGGTTACCAGCCAGGAGATCAGGTCGCCCTTGGTATTGATCCTGCGGCGACCGAGTTCTACCGAAACGGCTCCTATGTGCTGGCCCGCGAGGGGAAGAGCTTCTCCGCGGCTGAGCTGGTCGATCTCTACGCACGGTGGGTGCAGAAGTATCCGATCCTCTCGATCGAGGATGGTCTCGCCGAGGATGACTGGGACGGCTGGAAGCTCCTGCACCAGCGACTCGGGAATCGGGTCCAGCTCATGGGGGACGATCTGTTTGTGACGAATGTCAGCCGCATTGCCCGTGGGATTACCGAAGATGTCGCCAACGCCGTCCTCATCAAACTAAACCAGATCGGGACACTCAGCGAGACACTCGCGGCTATAGAGATGGCGAATCGCGCCGGCTGGGCCGCGGTCGTCTCGCACCGGTCGGGGGAGACGGCTGACGTAACGATCTCACACCTGGCGGTTGCGACGAACGCGGGGCAGATCAAGACCGGTGCGCCGTCTCGGGGCGAGCGGGTGGCCAAGTACAATGAGCTCCTTCGCATCGAGGATGAACTGGGTCCGGCCGCCGCTTATCCAGGCCGGGCGGCGTTCTTCAACCTGGAGCGGGGCTGAGAACGGTCCTCAACGGGCGCCCGGTCACCGGCCAGGCCCTGCTGGGGCGTGGGCGGTCACGGGATGTCCCGTGGGTCTTGCCCGCCTGCACGCCTGGTCACGTGCTATAATGATAGCGGATGGATAGTCTTCGAGCGGTAATGAGGAGCTGTTCGCCCGGTGCTGGAACACCGGGGTAAGCACGGCCGCGGTCCATCCGACTGTTGTGGACGTCGCGTGGACAGTTTCTTACTTCTTGGGTGGAGGTAGTCACGATTAGCGACAAGGTTCGTGTAGGGATCAATGGATTCGGCCGAATTGGCCGCCAGTCCCTCAAGGCGATTCTCGATCGTCACGCGGATGTACTCGAGATCGTTGCGGTCAACGACCTGGCTGACCCGCAGACGAGCGCGCACCTCCTGGCCTATGACACGAACTACGGACGATTCCCCGGCACCATTTCGTTCAGTGACGGCATCCTGAATGTCAATGGCCATCCAGTTCGCGTTCTCGCCGAGCGCGATCCCGCGGCGCTCCCATGGGGTGCGCTCGGGGTGGATATCGTTATCGAGTCGACCGGCGTGTTTACCGATGCGGCGAAGGCGGCTACGCACCTCCGGGCCGGCGCGAAGAAGGTGATCATCACCGCGCCTGCGACCGGCGAGGACATCACGGTGGTGCTTGGCGTCAACGAGCGCATGTACGATCCCGAGCGGCACCACATTATCTCGAACGCGTCCTGTACGACCAACGCCCTGGCGCCAGTGGCCAAGGTGCTCCACGAGAACTTCGGGATCGTCAAGGGCCTGATGACCACGGTGCATTCGTATACCAACGACCAGAAGATCCTGGATCAGGTCCACAAGGATCTGCGTCGGGCCCGTGCAGGCGCGGCCAACATCATTCCCACCTCAACCGGCGCCGCACGTGCGGTTGCTCTGGTGATCCCGGAGCTGAAGGGACGGTTCCATGGGCTTGCTCTGCGCGTTCCGACGCCGACCGTCTCGATTATCGACTTCGTCGCCGAGACCGAGCAGACGGTTACGGTGGACAGCGTGAACGATGCACTGCGCGCCGCTGCCGCAGGACCCCTGCGGGGGATCCTGGAGGTCTGCGATGAGCCGCTGGTCTCGTCAGATTTCAAGGGCAGTACAGCAAGCTCGATCGTCGATGCGCAGATGACCATGGTCATCGGGGGTACCATGGTCAAGGTGATGAGCTGGTACGACAACGAGTGGGGCTACAGCTGCCGGGTGGCCGATCTGGCGGCGTATGTGGCCAGGTGCGGGGTTTCCTGAGCGGATTCGTGGGAAAAGGAGAAGGGGATCAGAGACTGGAAGGCGGGGGCGCCGCGGCGGCGGGTATGACGGGCGATGCCGCGCCGTCGGAGGGGGTGACCCGCTGGCACGGCGGGAGAGCCCCGACTGGGCCCGCGCTCGGGGGGACATCAGCGGTCAGCGGGAAGCCCTCGGTCAGTCTTACGGTCTCCAGGCCAGCCAATGACAGTGAGCTACGCCAAAAAGACGGTCGCGGATATCCCCGTTGCTGGGCGGCGTGTCCTGGTGCGGGTTGATTTCAATGTGCCGACGGATCCGAACGGGCGCATCCTTGATGACCGACGGATTCGCGCGGCGCTTGCAACGATCCGATACCTGATCGAGCAGGGAGCACGGGTGATCCTTGTCTCCCATTTCGGGCGACCGGGCGGGCACCCGAATCCGGCCTACAGCCTGCGCCCGGTTGCCGAGCGGCTGGAGCAGCTGCTTGGCCAGCCGGTCATCTTCGTGCCGGAGGCGGTGGGACCGGCCGCCGAGGCCGCGGTGCGGAATCTTCAGGCTGGTCAGGTCGCGCTGCTGGAGAATGTCCGCTTCTACCCGGGCGAAGAGCAGAACGATCCCGCCTTTGCGGAACAGCTCGCGCGCCTGGCGGATGTCTTCGTTAACGATGCCTTCGGGACGGCCCATCGAGCACATGCGTCGACGGTCGGAGTTGCTCGCTTCCTGCCCGCGGTGAGCGGTTTCCTGATGGAGCGCGAGCTCACGACGCTGGGGACTGCGCTTGAATCCCCCCGCCGCCCGCTCGTTGCCATCATCGGTGGGGCGAAGATCTCGTCGAAGATCGGCGTCCTGAATAATCTGCTTCCTCGGGTCGATTCCCTGCTCGTCGGCGGCGGTATGGCAAATACCTTCCTCAAGGCGCAGGGATGCGAGGTTGGACGCTCGCTTGTTGAGGATGATCGTCTTCCGGACGCTCGGGATATCCTCGCCCGGGCTGGGGCCAAGCTCGTCCTGCCGGTGGAGGTGGTTGTTGCAGCTGCGCCGCGTCCGGATGCCCTCCCGATGGTCGTGGCGGCGGACCAGGTGCCGCCAGATCAGATGATCCTTGATGTAGGTCCCCGAACGGTGGACGAGTTCGCGCGCATCTGCGCGAGCGCGGGAACGGTCATCTGGAATGGTCCGCTGGGAATGGCCGAAGTAGCCCCCTTCGCGGAAGGAACTCTCGGTGTGGCGCGGGCACTGGCCCGGTCGCAGGCGGTGAGTATCGTGGGAGGGGGAGATCTGGTCGGGATCCTCGATCAGATGGGGCTGGCCGAGCAGATGTCCCACGTATCGACCGGCGGCGGGGCGACCCTCGAGCTCCTGGAGGGAAAGGTCCTGCCGGGCGTCGCGGTGCTGCAGGACAAGGCTTCCGCGTAGCAGATCGTGAGTGTGGACCAGAGACAGTGGGGGAGGACGGGCCGCGCCTGCGGCTCGTTGACTTCCGGGTGTGGTCCTATCGGGAGTAACAGGGAAACATGCGGATACCTCTGATCGCGGGCAACTGGAAGATGCACACGACGGTGGACGAGGCGGTTGCTCTGGTCCAGGCTATGCGGCCGCGCCTGGAAGCGGTTCGCGGCGTCGAGCAGGTCGTCTGTCCACCCTTCGTCTCGCTCGATGCAGTGCACCGCCTGCTGGAAGCGAGCCCGATTCTGGTTGGGGCCCAGGATGTCTTTTGGGAAGAGAAAGGGGCATACACCGGCGCGATCTCCCCGCTCATGCTTGCACCGCTCTGCCGATACGTCATCGTCGGGCATAGCGAGCGCCGACAGTATTTCGGCGTCACTGATGAGATCGTGAATCGCCAGATCCGGGCGATGATCCCCCATCGCCTTGCTCCGATCCTGTGCGTTGGGGAGACACTGTCGGAGAATGAAGCGGGTCTGACCGAGATTGTGGTGGAGCGGCAGGTGCGGGGCGGGCTGGCAGGGGTAACGGCCTGTCCTGGCCTCGTCGTGGCCTATGAGCCGGTCTGGGCGATCGGCACTGGCCGCCCGTCGACCGGCGAGGGTGCCAATCGGGTGATTGGATACATTCGGCGCGTTCTCGCGGATCTCCTGGGGGAAGCGGTTGCCGGAACGACCAGAATCCTGTATGGTGGCAGCGTTACCGGGGCGAATATCGCCGAGTTCGTCTCCCAGGAGGAGATTGATGGTGCGCTCGTCGGCGGCGCGAGCCTCCGCCCGGACGAGTTCATCGCGATCGTCGAGACGACCGCGGTGTGCAAGGGCACATCGGCATAGCCCCCTCAATTCTCTGCCAGCGAGGGCGCTGAATGGCCACGGCACGTGAGGTGCTTTTTTATTTTCCCTCTCCCCCGTCACCGGACGCGGTTGAGTGGCACGGCGATTCGATCGGTCGCTCGGATTTGATCACCCGAACCCGATCGCGGACGCGGGTGCATGACAAGACGATCGATGCGACACCGGGGCGTCGGGAGCATCTTCTCAACGCCGCAATTGCCCACATTGTCCGTCGGGCAGGGCGTGAGCCGATCGCCCTCCACGACGTGGTCATCCACGGCGTCCGGGTGCGCGCGATTACGAACAGCCCGCACCTGATGCACTTCTGGCGTCAGAACTGGTACAGCCCGGAGGAGTGGCAGGAGGTCACCGGTGATCCGCCGCCCGCCGAACCGCGGATCGTTGTGTACGCACTCGGTGGGGTCGCAGAAGAGGCAGAGGCTGCCTATTACAGTCGGCAGACCAACACGATCATCTTCTTCAACACCTCGTATTATGGCCAGCTCAAAAGCTGGGTGCTCGGGGCCGTCGGCCGGGTTCTGGCCGCTGAGCAGGGGATCCACTCGATCCATGGGGCATGTGTCGAGTACGACGGGAGCGGCGTCCTTTACATTGCTCCAACCGGGACCGGGAAGAGCACCAGCAGCTATGGCCTGATGAGCTATCCCGCCACGCGCTTTCACTCGGACGACTGGGTATACGTCCGCTATGCCTGGACAACGCGATCCGGCCAGCGGGTCGTGCCGTACGAGATCACTGTTGATGGACGCGTGGTGGCGCGCGGCTATCAGTGCGGCCGCTGGCTGAGCGAGCATCCCGGCGCGGCCGGGGTGGCGCGGTGTCGCGATCTGGCGAACCGTGAGGCCGTGATCAGCTTGTCCGAGCTCGATTGGGATCGGCCGGTCGAGGCTTATGCCTACACCTCTGAGAAGGTGTTCTACCTGCGCACGAATCTGGTGGAAAGCTTTCCTCTGGTGGCCGATGCGATCCTCGCCTCCGATCTCGAGAATGTTCCGTCCCCAACCCCGGAGTTCCTGGCAGCCAACCGAGCGATCCTCGATACGATTATCCAGGAGCTGCGGGCAAGTGACCTGCCGGGGATTCGTCAGCGTCTTGGCACGATTCCGGAGGAGCGGTTGCGGTGGCTGGTCGCGGCGCTTGTGGCCTTCGATAACGCGCGCGCGATGCTCGATATTGCCCAGGTCTTTGATCCCGCGCGGGTCTTTACCAATCCGATGGAGCCGGTCCACCTGACAACGGTTTTCCTGCTTAAGCGGGATCCTGCCGATCCGACCGTTCTCCAGGCGCTTTCCCTCGATGATTTCATGGGCCGTCTGCTCGTCGGACTGACGCCGGATAACCGGCGTGAGATCGCCTACAACGCGTACCGGGCCGTCGATGATGAGGCCGAGCGCCGCGCGGTCGAGGCCCTGGAAGAGCGTGCGGCGCGGAATGGTACCACCCTGTACACCGAGTTCGAGCGCGCTTCAGAGATTCCGGAGTCACTGCGCGAGGAGTTCGAGCTCTTCCGCCAGCTGTACCGAGCGACCTTCTGTTATGACCTGAACACGATCCTCCAGGTTGATCCACGCATCTCGACGAAGAAGGAAGCTGTCCGGCTCACGCTTCAGCTGATCCTTTACGGCATCAAGAACCGCTCGCGCGACCTCCGGCTTACCCTCACCACCTATCGGGATCACATTGCCGGCTAGCCTGCCTGCCGCTGGCGCCCCCAGAGCATCCGCCGCTCTGCCAGCCTCGGCCGGCGTGCTCACCGACCGCGCGCCCGGGGCAGGAGCGAGCTATCGTGCTCTCCTCTATCCTGGTACGGCGCCCATATTCGGGTGAGGCGCCCTGTGAGAAGCTGATCATCGAGCTGCTGCTCCTCTGCTTGCGCTGGCCGTCAGCACCGCACTATAATCGTCGCGGTGTGTCAGGCGTGATGTCGCGGGGCTGTTGTAGAAGGACTGAAGACTCGCGCACCTTCCCCTCCGCCGTGTCGTATCGGCGGTAGGGCCTGTGTCAGGATAGCCGCGGGCCGATGGTGGGGAGGTGCATGGTTATCGTCTGAACAGGGGTGCATTCACGGGCCGCTTGGAGGGAGCGGCGGGATAGAGCCCCGGTGGGGCGGGGCATCAGCGAAGAGCTCGTTGGCTCGTAGTGTGAAGGAGGAAGCGTGGCGTATACCGTCACCCTCATCCCCGGCGATGGGGTTGGGCCGGAGATCAGCGAGGCGACGCGGCGTGTGGTCGACGCGACGGGCGTGCAGATCAACTGGGAGATCCAGAACGCAGGCGCGGATGTTGTTGCCGAGTACGGGACGCCCCTGCCGGAGAGTGTTCTCGAGTCGATTCGCCGGAACAAGGTCGCGCTCAAAGGGCCGCTGACGACACCAGTCGGGCGCGGCTTCCGCAGTGTGAACGTTGCCCTGCGCCAGGAGCTGGACCTCTACGCCTGCCTCCGTCCCTGCAAGTATTACCGCGGTGTTCGCTCGCAGTACGATAACGTCGATCTCGTCGTCGTGCGCGAGAATACCGAGGACCTATACGCAGGGATTGAGTTCCAAGAGGGCCAGCCGGAGACGCGCGATCTGATCGCTGAGATCGCGCGTTTGGGAGGCAAAGAGATCGCCCCGGATTCGGGCATCTCGATCAAGGCGATCTCGATTGCGGCGACCCGGCGCATCGTCCGCTTCGCCTTCGAATACGCGCGGGCGAATGGCCGCAAGAAGGTAACCGCTGTCCACAAGGCGAATATTATGAAGTTCACCGATGGACTGTTTCTCGCCGTAGCGAGTGAGGTCGCCGCCGAGTATCCGGACATCGCTTTCGAGGACCGCATTGTCGACAACATGTGCATGCAGCTTGTTCAGAAGCCGGAGCTGTACGATGTCCTGGTTATGCCGAATCTGTACGGGGATATCCTCTCGGACCTGTGCGCAGGGCTGATCGGTGGCCTGGGCGTGGCGCCGGGCGCGAACCTCGGAGATGAGATTGCTGTCTTCGAGGCAACCCACGGGAGTGCGCCCAAGTACGCCGGCCAGAACAAGGTCAATCCGACGGCACTCATGCTGTCCGCGGTCATGATGCTGCGCCACCTGGGGGAGCGCGCGGCGGCGGATCGCATGGAGCGGGCTATTGCTGAGGTTATTGCCGAAGGGAAGGACGTGACCTATGACCTGAAGCCAACACCGGATGACCCGACCGCAGTTGGGACATCGCAAATGGCCGACGCGATCATCGCGCGTCTCCGGTAGAGTTGGGATCGCGTGGCATTGTTGAGCAGGGAGAAAGGTTCAGGTGCGGAAGAAGGTATCGATTATCGGAGCCGGCCAGACCGGCGCCTCGACAGCCCAGCGAATCGTTGAGCGGGGCTACGCGGATGTCGTCCTCACGGATGTCGTTGAGGGGCTGGCCGAGGGGAAGGCGCTTGATCTCCAGGAGTCTGCTCCGATCCTGGGATTTGACAGTCGAGTGATCGGGGTCACCACGACCACGGATGGCAAGGGATACGAGGCAACGGCCGGCTCGGATCTGGTCATCATCACCTCAGGGGTGCCGCGGAAGCCCGGCATGAGCCGGGATGACCTGCTGTCGATCAATCAGCAGGTCATCACGACAGTCGTGAAGGCGGTCGTGGCACAGTCACCGAACTGCATCATCATCGTGCTGACGAACCCGGTTGACGCGATGACCCAGCTGGCGTACCACGTGAGCGGCTTCCCGAGCCGGCGCGTCGTGGGGCAGGCCGGCATTCTGGATACCGCGCGCTACCGGACCTTCCTCGCGCTGGAGCTGGGGGTCTCACCCCGGGATGTCGAGGCATACGTGCTTGGCGGACATGGTGATACCATGGTCCCCCTTCCGGATCATACGACCGTCGGCGGCCGGCCGTTGCGGGCGCTCTTGCCGCCAAACCGGATTGAGGAGATTATCGAGCGGACCCGCCGTGGGGGCGAGGAGATCGTCCGCTACCTGAAGACGGGGAGTGCCTTCTACGCACCGTCTGCCGCGCTTGCCGAGATGGCTGATGCGATCCTCCTCGACCAGAAGCGGATTCTTCCTTGCTGTGCCTACGTTGAGGGGCAGTACGGCATCCAGGGGCTGTACGTCGGGGTGCCGGTCAAGCTGGGCGCGGGCGGGGTCGAGGAGATTATCGAGTTCGCGCTGGCGCCTGACGAACTGGCGGCGCTCCGCCGGTCTGCCGATGCGGTTCGCGCCCTGGTTCAGGCGATGAAGCTGAGCTGAGAGACGCCCGCGGTAGATGCTTCGGGCTGGCTGAACGCGTCTCGATCACCCGCTTCCCCATAGGGCCGGGCGGCCGCCTCGGCGTATGTCCGCCACTTGGCACGCAAGGATTCATCATGGACAGAAAGGAGAAGGGATGTATCGAGGTCAGATCGGGCAGTGGGCCTGGCTGCTCCATCGGGTCACCGGAATCGCGGTGGCGTTCTTCCTTTTCCTCCACGTCCTTGATACAGCGCTGGTTGGGTTTGGGCCAGGCGTCTACAACACGGTGATTGGCATCTACGAACGGCCTGCGGTTCGGGTCCTGGAGCTCCTGCTCGTCGGCGCGGTGCTCTACCACGGGGGCAACGGCGTGCGTCTGATCGCGATCGACTTCATCCCGCATGCCATCCAGTACAACCGTCTGATGATCACGGTTGGAGCCGTGCTCTACGTCGTGATCATGGTGCCCGTGGCTTATCTCATGCTCTACCGGATGTTCTGACCTGCCGGCGGGGAGGGGAGAATGGACCGCTCCATCGCTGATCAGACGCACGACGTGACGGTCAGTCGGAACCGTCCGGTCACCGGGAGTAGCTTCGAGCTGTACTCCTGGTTTTTCATGCGCGTCTCCGGGGTCTTCCTACTGTTCCTCGTCTTTATCCACGTTCTGATCGTCCACGTCATCAACGACATCACTGCGATCAATTACCTCTTCGTGGCTCACCGGTGGGCCACGCCGTTCTGGCGCACCTATGACTGGCTCATGCTGGTGCTTGCCTTGACACACGGCGCGAACGGGCTGAAAATCGTTATCGAGGATTACGTCCACCGACCGGTCTATCGCATCCTGTCGATGGCCGTGCTAGCGAGCTTCGCGTTGGTCTTCCTGATCCTCGGCTCGCTGGTCATTTTGACGTTTCAGCCGGTTGCGGGCTCATGATCGGGACACACGTTCATCGCTTCGATGTCGTGATCGTTGGCGGAGGCGGCGCGGGATTGATGGCCGCGCTACAGACATCGGGCCAGGCACATGTCGCCGTCCTCAGCAAGCTCTATCCCAGCCGATCCCATACCGGTGCGGCCCAGGGGGGGATCGGGGCAGCGCTCGGGAACCTCGAAGAGGATCACTGGGAATGGCACATGTTCGACACGGTGAAGGGAAGCGATTATCTTGCCGATCAGGATGCCGTCGAGATCATGTGCCGTGACGCAATTGATACAGTCTACGAGCTGGAGCACAACGGCCTCCCATTCAATCGGACGCCGGACGGGAAGATAGACCAGCGACGGTTTGGCGGGCATACCCGCAACTTTGGAGAGGCGCCGGTGCGGCGCGCCTGCTATGCCGCTGACCGAACCGGCCATATGATTCTCCAGACCCTCTATCAGCAGTGCATCAAGCGGCAGGTGACTTTCTTCAACGAGTTCCACGTGCTGGACCTGATCATTGCTGATGGGCGGGCGGCTGGCGTTGTCGCATGGAATATCCAGAGCGGTGGGCTCCACATCTTCCATGCGAAGGCAGTCATCATCGCCACCGGCGGCTTCGGACGCATTTTCAAGGTGACCAGTAACGCGCTCGCTGGCACCGGCGACGGGGTGGCGCTGGCCCTGCGGCGCGGCATCCCCCTGGAGGATATGGAGTTCTACCAGTTCCATCCGACCGGTATGTATCGCCTGGGCGTGCTGATCACCGAGGGGGCGCGCGGTGAGGGCGGATTCCTGCTGAATGGGAAGGGGGAGCGCTTCATGGAGCGCTATGCCCCGACGCTCAAGGATCTGGCCCCGCGCGACATCATCTCGCGCTGTATGCACACCGAGATCCGGGAAGGACGGGGAATCAATGGCGAGGACTACCTCTACCTGGATCTGCGCCACCTTGGTCGGGAGGTCATCGAGACCAAGCTGCCGGATATCACCGAGTTCGTCCGGGTCTATTTCGGCCTCGATCCGGTGACCGATCTGATTCCGGTCCAGCCGACGGCGCACTATGCGATGGGAGGCATCCCGACCGACCTGGATGGCCGCGTGGTGCTGGATGAGCAGAATACGCCCCTGCCCGGCCTGTATGCCGCGGGCGAGTGCGCCTGCGTCTCCGTCCACGGGGCGAACCGACTGGGAACAAACTCGCTGGTCGATATCATCGTCTTTGGGCGGCGCGCTGGCCGAGATGCCCTCCGGTATATTCAAACGGCCGATCTTCCCCCTCTCCCGCGTGATGCCGCAGACGAGGCCCGTGCTGAGATTGAACACTTCCTGAGCGGGGAGGGGAGCGAGCCGGTCGCGGTTGTGCGCGAGGACCTCCGGACGACGATGATGGATCTGGCCTCGATCGTGCGAACGGAGCAGGGGCTTACTGAATGCCTTTCCCGGATCCACCAGCTCCGTGAACGCTATCGTCGGACCCGCCCTATGGATCGCGGTCAGGTCTTCAATACCGATTTACTGGAGACGATCGAGGTCGGGTATATGATCGACCTCTCTGAGGCGCTCGTGGTGAGTGCACTGGCGCGGACCGAGAGCCGAGGTGCACACTATCGGGAAGATTTCCCTGAACGGAATGACCAGGAGTGGCTCAAGCACACTCTGGCCTACCGCCGGAACGGCAAGTTCGAACTCCGCTACAAACCGGTGCGCATCACCCGATTCGAGCCAAAGGCCCGTGTCTACTGAGGACCGGAGCTACCAGGGGGAAAGAGGCGAGGGCGCCATGGCGCGTGCGAATGCACGGAGGGTCGTCACGCTGGAAATCCAGCGGTTCAATCCGGAGATTGATTCCGCGCCTCACCAGCAGTCGTTCCAGGTCGAGGCTGATCCCAGTGACCGCGTACTGGATCTGCTGAACCGCATCAAATGGTTCCAGGATGGTACGCTCGCGTTTCGCCGTTCGTGCGGTCAGGGCATCTGCGGGAGCGATGCCATGTGCATTAACGGGCGGAATCGGCTCGCCTGCAAGGTTCTGGTCAAGAACCTCGGCGAACACATCTCCGTCCGCCCACTTCCGGGCTTTCGGGTGATTAAGGATCTGGTCGTTGACCTGCGGCCCTTTTTCCAGCACTACATCGAGGTTATGCCGTATCTCATCAACGATGAGCGGCCGCCAGCCACCGAGCGCCTCCAATCCCCTGAGGAGCGCGCTCGCTACGATGATACGACGAAGTGTATTCTCTGCGCGGCCTGCACCGGGGCCTGCCCGCCGTTCTGGGCGAATGGGCGGTTCATCGGGCCAGCGGCGCTCGTGAATGCCCACCGTTTCATCTTTGATAGCCGCGACCGCGGCCGCGCCGAGCGGCTGGCCATCCTGAACCAGCGCTTCGGAGCATGGGGATGCCGTGACGTTGGGAATTGCACCGAGGCCTGTCCCCGGGGAATCCAGGTCCAGGATGCGATCGATCAGTGTAAGCGGGCCATCCTGGCTGAGCTAACCTGACTGGTTGTTTTCTGGCATGGGACTTGCGCTCCTGGCTCGACCTTCGTGGCCAGATCTCAACACCGGGGCGCGGGAGGTGATCGTGAGCGCACAGCCAGGACCAGGGCAGTCTCCGGAGACATCCCCTGAACAGGGCGGCAACGGGGGTGCTGGGCCGCCGCCCGGACCGGGTGAGCTGCCCGAGCCGGCACTCGGAAGGGCCGGTCACGGGGTTGTGCAGGTGAACGTGGAAGAGGATATGCCCTTTGACGGCGGGGGCACAGCGGTGAACGAGACCGCTACGGTTGTGTACGGCGTATCCGGCCGGCGTACGATTGCGATGGTTGCGGTGGCGGTCGTCGTGGCAGTGGTGCTCGCGTTCCCGGTTATCTGGGTCCTGGTGGAGATGGTCGCCCTGGCCGGTCTGATCGGGCCGTGGACGTGGGCATGGGCTGTTCTCCTGGTGGTGCTGGTAGCCGCGGCGGTCTTCCTGGGTATCCACCTGGCCCGGGAGGGCCTGTAGGGGCCAGCTGTGGGGCGCCGGACTGGGGTGCCCCGAAGCGGTCCCGAGAATCGGGAAATTAGGTGAGATCAGGCCAAGGAGGTAGACCAATGCGAGGCTTTTTCCTGGGTGTAATTGTTGGTGCGCTGGGGACCCTCTGGTATACGCGGCGGGCCGGGGAGTTGCAGATCGCCCGTCGGTTTGGGGAGATGCAGGAGAAGGCGAACGCGGTGCTCATGGAAAGTCGGCGAATCCTCGAGGAGACCCGTCAGGAGCTGGCGGCGGCCCTGGAGGCGGGAAAGAACACGGTGCAGCAGCGGACCGAGCGCCTGCGGCATCCCACGAGCGAGGCTGGAGAGGGCGGCCAGGCAGGATCCGAGCCCACGCCGCCGGCTTCCTGATATGCGCGCGCGGACTGCCGCACTGATGGTACCTGCATCTGACCCGGTGCGCAGGGAGATTTACGGCCCGGATCGGACGCGGTGAGCCCCGTTGGGTGGGATGCTGTCGTCGTCGGCGGCGGGCCAGCGGGCGCGACCGCAGCGGCGCGGCTGGCCGCGGCCGGGGCGCGAGTAGCTCTCCTTGAGCGGGCTGATTTCCCGCGGGATAAGCCGTGCGGCGGGGGACTGAGCCCGAAGGCTTATCATCTCCTCGATATTGACGTATCTGACCTGGTGCTCGCGCGGCCGCGCGTGGTCCGGTTGAGCGCTCCCCATGTCGGGCCGGTCGTGATGGCCTCGCGGCAGGAAGCCATCTGGATGGTCCGTCGGGCTGACTTCGATCAGCGCCTGCTGGATGAGGCTGCGGGCCGTGGGGTCTGCATCTCAACGGGAGTTCCCGCGGTCGGTCTCGAACGGTCGCCTGAGGGCCGCGTTGTGGGAGTGATCACCAGTCGTGGCACGGTGCGGGCGCGGGTTGTCATCGGTGCGGATGGGGCCGATAGCGTGATCGCCCGTCAGGCGGGGCTCCGGACCGGGCGGGAGACACGCTATGTCCTGGCGCTCGAGATGGAGGGGAGGCGGCCGGCGGGAGCGCCCCGGGATGCGGCCCTGATCGACTTCGGCCTCTGCCGTGGCTACGCCTGGTATTTTCCCAAGGGCGATCTCTGCAACATCGGTGTTGGGACCGACGCGCGAGCGGAGTTTCGCTGTCTTCGATCCCACCTGGCCTCGTTCGTGCGCGATCACGGTCTGGAGATCCATCCTCCGCCCCGCGTCATCGGCCATAAGATCCCGGTCTGGCGTGGTATCGAGCCGCTCCACCGGGCGAATGTTCTGCTCGTCGGGGACGCGGCCGGGGTGGCTGATCCCTTCTTTGGAGAAGGGATTGCCTATGCCATCCAGACCGGGCGCTTTGCGGCAGAGGTGGCCCTGCGCTTCCTTGACGGCCGGGTACCGGACCTCTCCGGGTATACTCGCCTGGTCCAGAAGGTCCTCGGCCGGGATCTCCGCTTCTGGACAGCCGTGGGATGGGTTGTCTACCGCGTGCCGAGCCTTGCAGTGCTGGCCCTCTCGCGGAGCCGGTTTCTCCAGCGACTTGCCGACCAGGCGATCAGCGGAGAGAAGAGCTTTTCGCACACCTGGAGATCGAGAGCACCGGGCGGTAGTTCGCCCGGCCGGTCGGTCTGATTAGAGGGCAGTTCGCTGGAGTGGGCCGGGGGCGCGGTCACGCACGGGGATGATCGGGATGGCGCGCGGCGGACGAGTGCTGGGATGTCTGGCGATCTTGCTCGTTCTCGTCGGCGCGGGAGCGGCTGGTTATGGCCTTCGGCACTGGTGGCTCCCGCTTCTCGGCTACGCGCTCGACGTGAGTCCGCGGGTCCGATCTGCCGATGTGATCGTCATTTTGGGGGGCGGTGATGGCGATCGGGAGGAATACGGCTCGCGCCTGTACCGTCTCGGGCTTGCGCCGCACGTTATTGCGACCGGCGCACCACCGGGCTCCCAGGCCACCGCGCTTGATCTCGAGCGTCGAGGGGTTCCCCGGTCGGTGATCCTGCTGGCAAACGGCACCCGGAATACGCATGAGGATGCCCTGGCCGCCCGGACCCTGGTGCTCGCGCACGGGTGGCGGTCAGTCCTCCTGGTGACTGACCCGTATCATATGCGGCGGAGTCTGTGGACTTTCGAGACTGCCTTCGCGGGCACGGGCGTCCAGATCTGGCCGGCACCGGTTGCTGGCGGCTGGTTCGATGCCAGCCGCTGGTGGCAAGACGAAGACGGCTTCGTCGCCGTTAACGGCGAATACCTCAAGCTTGTTTACTACCTGGCCCGCGGGTACATCGCCCCCTCGGTGATCATGGGGCGATAACCTTCTGGCCTTCCTGGAGCCCTTTGACGATTTCGGTATTTGTGTCGTCGCTGATCCCCACCTCGATGTCGACCTCCTGGTGACGATCACCCGGTCCGACCAGGCGGACGAAGCGTCGTCCGCCGAAGGTGCGGATTGCCGCGGTCGGCAGCAGCAGGACATTATCCTTGCGCTGGACGTCAATCGTCACGTTAGCCAGGTCGCCGAGGTTGACCGGGCCAGGCGGCGTGGGCAGGCTGATCCGGACTGTCCGGAGGGTGGCCGGCAGTTCGGGGGTATTGCCCTGGGTTGCCGCCGGAAGGCGGATCACCTTCCCCTGGAGGGGCGTATTCTGGTACTGGCTGAGAACGATCTTGGCGATCTGCCCGACCTTCACCTGGGTCAGATCGGTGGGCTGCAGCTCAACCGCAATCTCCAGTTTGGTCGGGTTCGAGACGGTCAGGACCGGCGTGTAGGACTGGATCTGGTCGCCGTCCTGGGCATCTACCTCGGTGATAATGCCGTCAAACGGGGCCCGGAGCTGGGCCTGGTCAAGCTGGTCCTGGAGCTGCTGAAGCTGGAGCCGGGCGAGATCGGCCTGCTTCTGGGCGATCTGGACGTCAATGCTTTTGCCCGCGGCGGCTCCGAGAGCCTGTTGGAGGTTCAGGCGCGCCAGATCAACAGCTGCCTTCGCGCTGGCCACGTTTTGCCTGGCTGCATCGAGCTGTGATGCCGTTGGCCCTTTCTTCAGCTGGTCCAGCTTGGCCTGGGCGGCCTGAAGATTCGCCTGGTCAACCGCGACCTGCTTCTTCGCGTTGGCGACATCCTCGGGCTTGGGGCCTGCAACGGCCTGATCGAAAGCCGCCTTGGCAGCGTTGTAGTCGATCGTGGCCTGCTGGAGCGCCGCCGCCTCCGGGCGGGCAGCGATATCAGGGCGGAACTTCACACGGTCGTACGCGGCCTGGGCCTGCTGGAGAGCGGCCTGGGCCTTATCAACATTTGCCCGGAGAATGGTCAGCTGGTCAGGGCTGGGCGGGGTTGTCAGCTGGGCCAGGGCTGCCTGATCCTTCTGGAGCTGGGCCTGGGCCGCGGCAACGGCAGCCTCGGCCGCCTGGAGGTCGGCCGGGGTTGGTCCCTCGAGGAGCTTATCAAGCGCGTCCTGCGCGCTCGCGTAATCGGCTTCGGCCTTGGCCAGCGCCGCGCGTGCGGAGGAGACCGCGGCGGGTTCCCCACCTGAGCCCGTCTTCCCCATGGCCTGATCGACCTTGAGCTGGGCGATTTCAGCCTGCGCCTGGGCAATCTTGACCTGATCCTTGAGCGTTCCGGTGTCGAGCTCAGCCAGCAGATCGCCCTTCTTCACCTTCTGGTCTGTCTGGACATAGATATGGTAGAGACGGCCGGCCTGGCGAAAGTACATAACTGCTTCCTGCTCGGCCGCCACCCTGCCGAGGGCCTTGACCTGCTGCTCGATCGTTCCCCGGGTGACCGTGTAGATGGGCTTATTGCTATCGGCCGGGGTTGGCAGGGGGGTGGGTGTCGGGTAATCTTCCGGAAGCTTCGTGCAGGCGGTCGCGGCGACCAGCCCGATCAGGCTAGCAAGACACGCGACGCGAAGCCGGACGTTCCCCATGACCTCAGGACCTCCTCCATCTTCGCCGCGATTATAGCTGAACGACTGTCTCAGTCAACCCCGCGATCGTGCAGGAGGCTGACGACCTCGATATGGTGGGTCCGCGGGAACATATCGATGGGCTGGATCTCGTCAACGACGAATCCTCGGGCCTGCAGACCGGCGAGGTCGCGGGCGAGGGTGGCCGGATCGCACGAGACGTAGACGATCGTGCGGGGACGAAGGGAGGCCAGCGCGTCGAGAACACCGGGTGCACAGCCGGCTCGCGATGGGTCGACGACCACAGCGTCCGGCTTGTCGGGTATCTGGCCGAGGAGGGCTTCGGTTCGACCGCAGAGGAAGGTCACGTTGTCGAATCCGGCGGCATTGTGCTCGGCGTCACGGATCGCGCATCGCGCTTCCTCGATACCGATAACGCGCCGGGCGCGCGGGGCGATCAGCAGGGCGAAGGTTCCGACACCGCAGTACGCGTCAACCACGGTCTCGCGGCCGGTCAGGGCAAGCCGGTCGAGAACGAGCAAGGCCAGGAGATCGGCCTGACTGAAGAGCCCGTGTCGCTCGGTGAGCCAGGGCGCGCGGATCTGGGAGGGGAGGTCGCGTTCGTCAACGCGCGTATTCACCTGGAAGAACGAGGGTGCCGAAACACGATACCGCTGGCCGAGGATGATCTCCTCATACCAGGGCTGGCCGCTCGGAATCTCGTCGGTAGGAACCGGGAGCGGTGGGGCGATGAGTATCTGACCAGTCCGGCTTCCGCACCGCACTACGATCTGGTGCGCACCGGGCAGGAGCCCCTGAAGCCGCGGCATCAGGGCGACGATCGGCGGCTGCATGATGTGGCAGATTTCAATAGGCAGAAGCTGTCGTGTCTGGAACCGGGTAAAGCACAGGCGGCCGGTTGCATCGACCGAGAAGCGCGCGTGATTCCGATAGTTCCATGGGTGAGCCGCGGCGATGATCGGCTGAACCGGCGGGTCTTCGAGGTGCCCGATGCGCAAGAGCTGGCGTCGGATGATCTCTTCCTTCCAGCGAAGCTCTGCCGTGTAGGCCATGTGCTGCCACTGGCATCCCCCACAGCGGCCGAAGTACGGACAGGGCGGTTCAGTGCGCTCGGCGGCCGGCTGATGGATCTCGACGACGCGTCCCCGGGCGTAGTGTCGTCGAACGTCCTCGATCTCGACGACCACCTGTTCCCCGGGCAGGCCGCCGGTGGCAAAGACAGCGAGGTTCTCGCTCGTTCGGCCGACCGCGCCGCCGAGGTAACTCAAGTCCGTCAGGGTCAGTTCGATCCGTTCTCCCGCGTGCATGGATCCTCAATCAGATGGTTGGGGTGGGAGGGCGCGCGAGGTAGACTTGAGAACCGCGCGCTGGTTCGATATAATTCTAGCGCACGGGGCGTGGCGCAGTTTGGTTAGCGCGCAGCGTTCGGGACGCTGAGGTCGGTGGTTCAAGTCCACTCGCCCCGACCGTATTCAAAAAATCAATCCAGCCCCGTTGACGCCGGGCGCGGATTGATGTATAGTTATGGCGAGAGAAGCGGCATTGGTGTAATGGTAACACGTCTGCTTCCCAAGCAGAAGAGTGACGGTTCGAATCCGTTATGC
>JADGGD010000150.1 GCA_019690095.1 Chloroflexota bacterium | reverse complement strand
TGTGGCCCGGAAGAGGAGCTGATAACCGTAGACGCCCGGCACGCCGTCGGCGCCGGTGTACAGGTCAGAGGCCGGCTGGGCCCGCCCGCTCAGCACGACAACCTGGAACTTCCCATGCGTTACTGCGAAGTCGAAGGTGCCGTCAGCCCGCACGTCCTGCGTCGCCGACCAGGGCGGCCATCCCTCGCTCTGGATCTGGACCTGGATCCCGGTCACCGGCTTGCCGCTTCGGTCCACGATCTTGCCAGTGATGTCGCTTGTTGGCGCGAACGGGTTCGCCAGCGGGATCTGGGTCACGCTCGCCAGGACATAATCGTAGGCGGGCGTTGGGCTGGCTGTCACTGTTGGCGTCGCGGTCCGGGTCGCGGTTGGGGATGGAGCGGCGGGTGAGGGCCGACTGATCGGCGATGGGACGATGGTGATCGGTCGGGGTGTTGGGCTGGGCGGCACGGCGACCGGGGCAAGCGGGGGAGTACTGCCTGGCGAGGGCTGAGCCGGCGGGGTCGGCGGCGGCGTCGGCGTCTCAAAGGCCGCGGGATTGCGCGCGGGCGCCATCTGGATCGCCGCATTGAGGAACAGGCCAGACGCCCGCAGGCGCTCAAGATAGCGTGCCGCGGCCTCCTGGCTTGCCGCCGATCCCCGAACAGTCACCCCGAAGCCGGCCTGACTCACTCCATCCAGAATGATGCCGGGCGGCACATCCGCGATCACCTGGAGGACATCACCCCAGTGAACCTGCCGCTCGGTCAGGACGCGGTAGTCGTTGCGCATGGCCCGGAGCTGCTCGGCGCGCGCCCGCGCCGTACTGTCGCCGGTCGCCGTCTCGATCGCCGCACGCGCCTGGCTCACTCGGGTCGCCAGCTGAGCCACTTCGAGATCGCCGTAGGTGCGGACATAGAGGGCGGCGTACAGGAGAAGAAGGCCCCCGAGGAGAATGAAAACCAGGCCAACCGAGAGGAATGGAAACAGCCGACGCCGGTACTCCGGCGGCACCAGATTCAGATCGACCAGCTGAAAGCGGCTTCGAGAGGCTGGCGACGGTGCCCCGAGAAACATCGAACGGATGAAAGCAGATCAGCCCGCTTCGCGGCGTTCGACGAAGAGATGACAGCGAACGCACCAGAAGAGCTTGATCTTTGCCCAGCTCGAGTTAATCTGGCGCATCCCCTGGCCGCACCGTCGGCACGTCATGCTCCACCACCTCTTGTTGGAGAAGGTCATAACGAGCAGGGAACAAGAATGATGACAAGGCTCCCTCGGCCGCGTCGCCAGCCAGACGCAGTCTAGCAACACCTGCAGTGCCCGTCAAGCCGTTCCCACACGGAAGCAGACCGCTATGCCCTAGTAAGGGAGTCCATAATACCGACCGGGTCGATGTGCGCGCGGTCCAACCTCAACCGCGCTCTGCCCCAATAAGGGAGCCTGCAATGGCGCCGGCTGGCCGCGAGCCACGGGGAATGAACACCGCCGCCAGCCGGCGCACCGGCTCAGCGTGCCGGCGCTGTCTCAGACTGGCCGCCGGCGCGCGGCGCCGTGCCAGCCTGACCGTGCGCGTGCGGGTGGGCATGGACGATGGCCACCGTTCCGTGGGCGTCCTTCCCTTCAGTATTCACCACGGGCGGGTGCGGCACGACCTTCCAGAAGAAGGGCAGATACTCCGCGAAGTTCGCCAGGAGATGTGCCGCCCATGGGCTCTCGGTCCGGCTCTGATGCTCCTCAATCAAACTGCGCAGGAGGGCGATGTCCGCCTCGGCGGTGACGCGCTCCAGGCTTACCAGCTCACGATTGCATCGGTCAGGAAACTCGTCACGCTCGTCCAGCACGAACGCGGTGCCCGCGGACATCCCCGCGGCAAAATTGCGCCCGGTTGGCCCGAGCACCACGACCACTCCCGCAGTCATGTACTCGCAGCCGTGATCGCCGCACCCTTCGACCACCGCCACCGCGCCGCTGTTCCGCACCGCGAAGCGCTCACCCGCACGGCCAGCCGCGAAGAAGCGCCCGCCGGTCGCCCCGTAGAGCACCGTGTTGCCGACGATCACGTTATCCTTCCAGATGAAGCGTGCCTCGCGCGGCGGGCGGATCACGATCTCGCCGCCGGACATGCCCTTGCCCGCGTAGTCGTTGGCATCGCCTTCCAGGATCAGGCGCACGCCGTTCACGCACCAGGCCCCGAACGACTGGCCCGCACTCCCGTTCAGGAAGATCGTGATCGTCGTTCCTGGCAGGCCATCCAGGCCGTACCGGTGGGCGATCTCGCCGGACAGCCGCGCACCCACAGCGCGGTTGCTGTTTCGGATCGGGTACCGGAGCTCGACGCTCCGCCGCCCTTCCAGCGCATCGGCCGCATCGGCCATGATCGTGAGGTCAAGCGGTGTATCCTCACGATCGTTGCGCTCCTGGATGTGCTTGCGCGGCCGCTGACCGGTTGGATCAACGTCGGCCAGGATCTGGCTCAGATCGACCAGCGCGTGACGGCCGGTCCGCTCGGGGATCTGCTCGAGCAGATCAACCCGCCCGATGATCTCATCCAACCGGCGGAAGCCAAGGCTTGCGAGAATCTCCCGGACCTCCTCAGCGACCAGGGTCAGGAAGTTGATCAGCTGTTCCGGCCGGCCGGTGAACTTCTTCCGCAGGTCCTCCCGCTGGGTTGCGATGCCGGTCGGGCAGGTATTCAGGTGGCACTGGCGCGCCATATCACAGCCGATGGCGACGATGCTCGCCGTGCCGAAGCCGAACTCCTCCGCCCCGAGCATCGCCGCGATCACCACGTCCCGGCCGGTCTTGAAGCCGCCATCCACCCGCAGGACCACCCGTCCCCGCAGATCATTCATCACGAGCACCTGCTGGGTCTCGGAGAGACCGAGCTCCCAGGGACAGCCGGCGTTCTTGATCGAGCTCAGCGGCGAGGCGCCGGTTCCGCCGTCTTGGCCGCTGATCAGGATGTAATCGGCATACGCCTTCGCGACCCCCGCCGCGATCGTCCCGACCCCCGACTCGGCGACGAGCTTCACGCCCACCTTCGCGCGTGGATTGGCCTGCTTGAGATCGTAGATCAGCTGGGCCAGATCCTCGATGCTGTAGATATCGTGGTGCGGCGGCGGCGAGATCAGGGGAATGCCCGGGATCGCGTGCCGGAAGCGCGCGATCATCGCCGTTACCTTGTGGGCCGGCAGCTGCCCTCCCTCGCCCGGCTTCGAGCCCTGGGCCATCTTGATCTCGAGTTCCTCGGCGTGAGCCAGATATTCGGTCGTGACCCCGAAGCGCGCCGACGCCACCTGCTTGGTCTTGTTATCCGGCGAATCACCCCCACCGCTCCAGCGGTACCAGGAGGGATCCTCGCCCCCTTCGCCGGTGTTGCTCCGTGAGCCGATCCGGTTCATCGCGATCGAGATCGTCTGGTGCGCCTCCGGACTGAGCGCTCCCAGCGACATCGCCTGGGTCGTGAAGCGGCGCCGGATCGCCTCCACCGGCTCCACCTCCTCGATCGGGATGGGCTGGCGCGGCTTGAAGCGGAGGAGATCGCGCAGGACCGCCGGCTCGCGGTTGCGCAGCAGATCCGAAAAGACCCGGTAATCTGCATAGGAGCCGCTCTTTGCCGCCTTCTGGAGCGCGCGCACGACGAACGGGTTAAAGGCGTGGTACTCGCCGTCCCGCCGGAAGCGGTAGAGGCCCGGGTCGCCCAGGCGGCCCTTCCCATCCAGGGAGCCAAAGGCGGCCGTGTGTCGGGCCAGCACATCCTCCGCAATCTCAGCAAGCCCAATCCCTCGGATCCGGCTCGGCGTGCCAGGGAAACAGCGAGCCACCAGGTCCTCGTTCAGGCCAACGATCTCGAAGATCTGGGCACCCCGGTAGCTGGTCAGCGGGGAGATACCCATCTTCGACATGATCTTCAGCAGGCCGTCGTGGATCGCCTTCTCGAAGTTGTGGTAGGCCTGCTCGAAGGTAATCTCCCCCTCGTTCTCACTGACCAGCGCGGCGATCGACTGGATCGCCAGGTACGGATTGATAGCGCTCGCCCCGTAGCCGATCAGGAGGGCAAAGTGGTGGACATCCCACACCTGGCCGGTCTCCACCACCAGGTCAGCCTTCAGCCGCCGCCCCTGCCGGATCAGGTGGTGGTGCACCGCCGCGACGGCAAGCAGGATCGGGATCGGCGCGTGCTCAGCATCAACCCCCCGATCACTGATAATCAGGATGGACTTGCCCGCATCCACGGCACGCACCGCATCGGCGCAGATCACATCAAGCGCCTCGGACAGCCCGGCCGCCCCACGCTCGACGTCGAACAGCGCCGGGATCGTGACCGCGCTGAAGTCCGGATCCTCCGAACTCGCGATCGCCTCCAGCGCGTCGTTATCCAGCAAAGGCGAGCGCAGGTGAAGCAGACGCGCATGTTCCGGCGTCTCAGTGAGCAGGCTGCGCCGTCGCCCGAGGTAGCAGTCGAGCGACATCACAATCGTCTCGCGCAGCGGATCAATCGGCGGGTTCGTGACCTGCGCGAAGCGCTGTCGGAAATAGTGCGGGAGCGGCCGCCCCCGGCGCGAGAGTACAGCCGGTGGGGTATCATCACCCATTGACCAGACCGGCTCTTTCCCCTCGATCCCCATCGGCTCGAGCACGAACTTCAGCTCTTCATTGCTGAAGCCAAACGCCACCTGCTGGCGATACAGGGCGTCCTGATCAACCGGGTCCAGCGCAGGCGGCAGTGCCGTCCCATCCGACCCGGCGCCGTCGACCGCCGGGCGATCAGCCAGGTGGACCATGAAGCGGCGCACCCACTCGCCGTATGGCTGGCGGCTGGCATACCGCCTCTTCAGATCATCGTTCCGCAGGATCTCGTGGGCGCGGGTATCTACCGCGATCATCTGGCCGGGCCCGAGCCGCCCCTTCTCGACAATCCGCCCCGGCTCGACCTCGGCCACCCCATACTCCGACGCCATAATGACGAGATTGTCGTCGGTCACGATATAGCGGGCGGGCCGCAGGCCGTTACGATCGAGGATTGCCCCAGCAATCGTCCCATCTGTAAACGCCAGCGCGGCCGGCCCGTCCCACGGCTCGGTCAGACAGGCGTGATACTCGTAGAAGGCCCGCAGGTCCGGATCAATGTTCGGCATGTTCTCCCAGGCCTCGGGCACGAGCATCATCATGCCGTGCAAGATGTCGCGGCCGGACAGCTCCAGCAGCTCGAGGGCGTTATCCAGGCTGGCTGAATCAGACCCCTCTTCCCAGATGATTGGCACGAGCTCGCGAATGCGCTCCCCCCATACTGGCGAGGCGAGTTCAGGCTCACGGGCGCGCATCCAGTTCCGATTCCCCTGCAGGGTGTTGATCTCACCGTTGTGGGCCAGCAGACGGAACGGCTGGGCCAGGAACCAGTTCGGGAAGGTGTTGGTACTGTAGCGCTGGTGGAAGACCGCCAGCGGCACCTCGTAGGACGGATTCTGGAGGTCCAGGTAGAAGCGTCGGAGCTGGGGCGCAACAAACAGCCCCTTGTAGACGATCGTCCGGGTCGAGAAGGAGGGGATATAGAGATGATCGCTCATCCCCTCGTCTCGCGCTCGGCGCTCAATCGCCTTGCGAATGCGGTAGAGCACCCGCTCGAAGGCGAGCACATCCAGCCCGGCCGGCCGCGCCATGACCACCTGCTCGATCACCGGACACGTCGCCGCCGCCCTATCCCCCAGGCAGGATGGCTCCACGGGCACCGTGCGCCAGAACAGGACCGGCACACCCTCGGCCGCGATTGCCGCATCGATGATCGCCCGCGCACGCTCGCGCGCCGCCGCGTCTGCCGGCAGGAACAGCATCCCCACCGCCAGGCGCTCGGCCTCGACCGCAATCCCCCGCCGCGCCGCCTCGTCGGCAAACAGCCGCCGCGGCAGTGGCGTCAGTACCCCCGCGCCATCCCCCGTCCGCGCGTCTGCGGATACCGCACCCCGGTGGGTCAGGTTGACCACCGCCTCGATCGCCAGCTCGACGATCCGGTGCGACGCCCGACCAGAGACATCGGCGATGAAGCCGGTGCCGCACGCATCGTGCTCGAGGGAGGGATCATACAGGGTATGGGAATAACCACCGCGTCGGTGATCGCCGTCCATGCTGTTCCCCCAGTCTACTCGCGCCGAGAACGGAGCCAGCTGGTCTCGGCGCGGCGTTCCTGCTGTCGGCGCGCGGAGTGCGCCCACTCGCGAAACAAAGGACCCCGGCGGCGCACCGCCGGGGCTTCGTCGCCAACCACACCAGGAAACGAGTCCGTCACTTGTGCCCGAACTCGCTGATGTGAGACCGTGCATACTGGAGTGTAGCATCGCTGAAAAACAAGCGTCAACGGAGAAGCTGACGGAATTTGCCCACGCGTTTTGTGCAATTTGCACAAGAATGTGGCAAATATATCCACGTTCCGGGCCGCGGCATCGTTCACCTTGACCAGTCTCGCCGGAGCGGCGTGCGGTGCCGCTCCGGGCCGCCGTCCGTGCTATGATCGTACGGCGGCATCGGGGGAGCCCGGGCCGGGCCGGTGCGGACACAGCCCACCCGCGGCCCGGCCCGCTGGTGCGTATCTGTTCCCCTGTGGGGGGTGTTACTACGTATGAGTAGCGAAACCGGGTCGTTTGACGACGTGTCAGGATCCCCACCGGGAAGCGCCATGAACGATGTGAGCACGTCCACCACGTCCACCGCCTCGCCCAACGGGCGGACCACCTCGCCCACGACCGCCCAGCAGATCGCGCTCCTGCATCAGATGCGTGCGGCGAGCCGTCTCGGAGGCGGCCAGGCCCGGATCGAGCAGCAGCACGCGCGCCGCAAGCTCACCGCTCGCGAACGGCTGGATGTCCTCCTCGATCCGGGGAGCTTCAACGAGATCGATGCCTTCGTCACCCACCGGGCCACCGACTTCGGTCTGGCCGATCAGAAGATCCTCGGCGACGGCGTCGTCACCGGCTGGGGGAAGATCGATGGGCGGACAGTCTTCGTCTATGCCCAGGACTTCACCGTCTTCGGGGGATCGCTCTCCGAGACCCACGCGGCCAAGATCTGCAAGATTATGGATCTGGCCATGAAGAACGGCGCGCCGATTATCGGCCTCTGCGACTCTGGCGGTGCGCGGATCCAGGAGGGCGTCTGCAGCCTCGGCGGCTATGCCGAGATCTTCCTCCGCAACACCCTCGCCTCGGGGGTCGTTCCCCAGATCTCGGCGATTATGGGCCCCTGCGCGGGCGGCGCGGTCTATTCCCCTGCTCTGACTGACTTTATCGTCATGGTCAAAGAGACCAGCAACATGTTCATCACCGGCCCCAGCGTGATCAAGGCGGTCACCCATGAGGACGTGACCTTCGAGGAGCTGGGCGGCGCCGTGACCCACAGCACGAAGAGCGGGGTGGCCCACTTTGCGGCTGAGAACGAGGAGGAGTGCCTCTACATCATCCGGCGGCTCCTCAGCTTCATGCCCCAGAACAACCTCGAGGACCCGCCGCTCGTGCCGCCGACCGACGATCCGGGGCGGATGGAT
>JADGGD010000149.1 GCA_019690095.1 Chloroflexota bacterium | reverse complement strand
AACCTGGGTGATGAGCGAAACAGTATCTCCCGTCCCTGCCCTCCCTTGCTGGCGGCAGTCCGGTCGGGTCGCCACAGGGTGCACACCCGCTGATGCGGCCAACAGCAGCATCAGCGGCTACCCGCGTGGTCTCCCGCTCGTCTCAACCATGATTCAACTGAAAGCACTTACGAGGAGTTTACAACACGACATAGTCGCATAGGCCCCCGCCCGATTGACCGAACAGGACATCAGGGTAAAAATAATGAACTGGTAAATCAATACTATTGACATTGATATTGACTATTCTTATAATCTTCGCACAAGAAACGAGATGTAAAACGAATCCGGGTTGCTGTGTACTGGCGGTCGCATCGGGACACTGAGCGGAGGGAAGGAAAACAAGATGGCTGTGCCTGACGTCCTGGGACGCTGCCCATTCTGCGGAGAAGAGCTCGTGGTTCGACGCCTTGACTGCCCCGGCTGTCACACCTCCTTCGAAGGGACGTTCTCACTCGGGCGCTTTCAGCGGCTGTCGCCGGAGCAGCTCGCATTCCTGGAGGTGTTCGTCAAGAACCGCGGGGTGATCCGCGACGTCGAACGAGAGCTCGGCGTGTCCTATCCCACGGTCCGGAACCGGCTGGATGACCTGATCCGGGCTCTAGGCTATGAGGTTGGTGAGGAGAGCACCGGTCCCGAGCTGGCCGATGACGCTGCGCGGCGGCGCCAGGTCCTGGAACGCCTGAGCGCGGGCGAGATCACCGCTGATGAAGCCCTGCAGCTCCTCAAGCGGTAATGCAAAGCAGGAGGAATGATGTCCGCGGACGTGTTCGCCTCCGGCCCCGAGACCGAGGCGTTTGATGATCAGGGCACCTTCACCCGGCTATTTCACGTCGGCTCCCGAGCACACCTCGTCCTCGAGAATCCCCGCGGACGCATCCGCGTAGAGGCGTGGGATCGACCGGAAATCCGGGTTCAAGCCCAGAAGCATCGCACCGGCATACCCCCCGAACGGTACGATCTGACCCGCATCGCGGTACATCAGGACGGGTCGTGGGTTACCGTGCGCACCGTGGCCGACGGGCTATTCACGTCCCGCGCTGGAACAGATATCGGTGATCTGTTCGGCGGCCTGGCACGCTCGCTCGCCGATACGCTGTGGCGCGTCGCCCGTCCGTGCGAAGTCACGTATGAAGTGATGGTGCCCGTCTCTACGGATCTGGAGCTGCGCACCGTATCTGGCCCAATCGTGGTCAGTCACGTCGCCGGCAGTGTGCACGTGGCAGCAGTCAGTGGGAATGCAAGCCTCCACAGTGTTCGGGGGCCGATCGCAGTGCGGGCTGTCAGTGGTTCCATACTAGCCGAGAATCTCGACGGGCCTGCTGACGTACGAACAGTCAGCGGCTCGATCCAGCTGGAGGGGCGTCTCCGAGGCGTCCGTCTGGATACTGTCTCTGGCTCTTCCCGCCTCGCGGGCATCCTGGATGAGTCCAGTAGCTGCGAGATCCACTCCGTCAGCGGGAGCGCTACCCTTGCCCTTCCGCCCGAGGCACGCCTGTCGATCAGTGCTCGCGGCGTTAGCTTCACCGTCGCCGGCGATCTTCCGTACCAGGTCAGTCAGGATATACGACGCCTGGGTGCTCGGGAGTGGGCGGCAACCCTGAACGGGGGAGGCACACCGATCAGCTTCCGGACAGTGAGCGGGCAGCTCTACCTGACGCGGTATGCCAAGGCGGAAGAAGCCGCCAGCGCGGCACCGCCGCCTGCTGCTCCTTCCTCGTTCTCCTCAGCCTCAGCCTCACCGGAGCGTGTCCCCGGTGGAGCTGAGACCCCTGCGGCTACCCCTTCGGGCGCACAAGACAGCGAGTCGGAGGAGCTGCGGATCCTGCGGGCGGTGGAGCGCGGCGAACTCTCGGTCGAGGATGCCCTGAAACGCCTTGACGATCTCCGAACCGGTCGGCAGGAGGGCGAGAAGAACTGATGCTTCATCGAGAGATCAGCACAGAAGGTGTCAACACTGTCGAGGTGCAGACACGCGGTCGCCTCCTGATCGACGGTGTTGAGGGTGCTACGCTGCATCTCGCGGCGGATGTTGATGATCTGGCACGGATCGCCGAGAGCCGTGCGGACGGGATCCTTCGACTCGAGATCCAGGGAGAGGCGCGAATACAGTTACCGCGCCGGTGTGGGCTGCGGGTCACCGATACCGGCGGCGACGTGCGGATAATCGGCGCGGGCTCGTCCGTGGAGGTCGTCCGTCCGGCCGGTGACGTAAGAATTCGGGACATCTCCGGTGCCCTAACGGTGCACGGCGCGGCCGGCGACGTGGATGTGCGGATGGCCCGGGCTGAGGTAACCTGCACCCGTGCCGCGGGCGACGTCCGTCTGCGCGATATCGATGGTGACCTCCATCTCGCGGATATTGCGGGCGATCTCGTAGTCGAGCAGGCGAGCGGAGCCATCACCATCGACGGTCAGACCGCGGGCGATGCTGTGCTCCTCCGTACGCGGGGGCCGGTCCACGTGACATCGGTCGCCGGTGATCTGGTCGTGACCGAGTGCGACACGGCCCAGATCGGGCACGTGGCTGGAGACCTCCGCCTGGAGGGCATTCGCGTTCAGGCATCGGTGGATGAGGTTGCAGGCGACTGCGTCTTGGATAGCTGTGACGGGTCAATCAGCCTGGGGCGGGTGATCGGAGACCTCCGCGGCCGCACCCTTGGCGGTGGCATCACTGCGCTCGACGTGGGCGGCGAGGTTCGCGTTCACACGCCGCTGACCCCCGGGCGCGAGTATCAGATGACAGCGAGCGGTCCGGTTACCTTCCTGATCGCCGGTGGGCCGTCCGAGGTATCGGCGACCTTCGAGATCCACTGCCCGCGCGGGCGCCTGCATCTCGGCGCTCCGCTCGACCGATTCGAGCACCACGATGATGTTGTCCGGGGTCAGCTCGGAGCCGGCGAAGCGGTGGTCCGCATCAGCAGTCGATGTCGCGTCCGTCTGTTGGTACGCGGACGGGAGGAGGGCATCGAAAGGGCCTTCGAAAGCTTTGTGGATGAACTGGTTGGGGGTATTGGTGCCGAGGTGCGGGAGACAATCAGCACCTTTCACGGCGAGGGCACGGCCCAGCGCGAACAATGGGAACGCCGATGGCGCGAGCTGAACGAGCGTCTCGCCCGGCTGAGCGAAGAGATGGCACATCGAACCGCAGAACGCATCGAGCGCGCTATGCGGCAGGCCGAACGTTCCTGGCAGAGCCGGGCGGCCTGGGGTACTCGCGGTGGGCCCTGGTCGTGGCTCTGGCAGTCACCTCCGCACGCCCGACCGACCGGGCCTTCCACCCGGCCAGCGGGACGATCGCGCGCAACCGGCGAGGAACGGCGAGCGGTTCTCCGCATGCTCGCCGAGGGGAAGATTACGGTCGAGCAGGCAGCCGCACTTCTCGAGGCGCTCGAGGAGTGATCGCTCCGCCACGCATCCTTCCTTTCCTCCAATTTGTTCTGCCGGGGATGATTCTGCCGGGACAGAGGGATCCGCACGCCGGAGACGATCTCCTGATCGCTTGACCGGCAAGAGCGACAGTGGTCTCACTCTCTATCTGCCGTCTGGTCCGCGTGAGCGAGAATCATCTGGATATATCGCGGCAGGTAGCCGTGTCCCTGGAGCGCGCCATACCGCAGAACCGCGCTGCTGGCTTGCGGTGCAGCAAGCCCAGCCGGCCGATACATCATAATGTCGTCGTGCAGGCCGTTACCGTTCCAGAGTTCCAGGACGTGGGGAAGGAGGCCAGTCGCGTTAAGCGCGCTGGTCACGCGCGCCAGGTAGCGGCGGGCAAATTCGACCGAGCGCTCCACGAATGCGGGACGAACCGTGTTCCCCTGGTGCAGGACCAGCGCCCCACCGGAACCGACGTTAAAATGAACTGAGATCTCGTGCACCCATGCGTAACCGGACGGATCGGACTGGCTCAGGTTCCACCGGTTCGCCTCCATAGCAAGCATACTCGCCCGGGCCTGCCGCATGAGGGTGCTGTTGATAGTGGGACGTTCCACACCGCGCGGCAGACCGAAGTCGTCAGCCAGATCGTCATTGAAGATGCGCCGTGCGATCACCCGGTGATACTCCGGCCGCTTGACGAGCCGTTCCAGTGCAGCAACGACTGCCCGCGTATGGCCAGCCTCTGTCCCCTCCGAACCAGGGTCCCAGTAGTAGCCCTTCTTTCCACCGTGCCCCGCATCCAGGGCGAGAACGATCCAACCACGCGGGTAAAGGTCCACAAGCGTGGCCAGGATCGCCTGCGCAATGGTCTCGTAGACAACGCCGAGCCCGCTCTGACCGTGCGCGCGACCGACCTCATCAAGCCAGGCCGTATCCATGGTCTCCAGGATGTCGCTCGGCGAGAAGTCAATAACGCGGTCAGGGCCACTGCCCGGGTACCCCGGCAGCTCGCCCCGCAGATACGCACGCACATCGGCCGGTGTGCGGTGAGCGACCTCCGAGAAGTGTGGGCGGCCGTCCGGATCGACCGGCAACGCTGGGGTGGGAGATGCCGTGGGCAACGTTGATGTAAGCGCGGCTGTCGGAACGCGGATCCCCCCTCCTGCGGGAGACTGCCCCATTACGGCTGTCACCGCCGTCGGTGTCCCGACGCGTGCAGCAGTCTCGATCACGACGGATGGGACCACCGCCGCTGAGGGAACACCCGCTTTTCGCGAGGAAGCAGTCAGCCCCGCGCGGCAGGACGAGCTGAGGAGGGCCAGCACTCCCCAGGCCCAGCACGCGAGAAACTGCCCGCGCCGCATCCGAATGACCTGCGTGCCGGCGAGCGCATCTTCGGCTATCCGTTCCACGTCACCGTCGCGCCTGCCACGCATGCGCTGAACCGCTCGGTTTCTCCTGCTCTCTCGGCCTATCGGTACCGCCTCACCGAGAATTCCCGGCAGCCGGGCCGCTCCCGGCATCGCGTCTGCTCTCGTGAGCGCGCCGGACGGCCTGGAGCTCGCGCTCGAAGTCTTCGATCCGACCGCGCAGGTGGCGCATGTGCTCGGCGACAGTGATTCGTTCCGATTCGCGCGCTGAGTACAGATCCCAGCAGACGGCGAGGCTGGTTCGCAGGGTACCGATGATCTGCCGCAAATCCTGCTCCTCGCCTGCGACATGCGCCAGTACCGCCCCGGCTACCTCGTGCATCTGGAAGGCAAGGTCAGCCGGCGAGGGCGTCCCAAGTGCGGCCGCGGCGGCTGCCTCCGCACTCGCCGCGCTGACCTCGTCAGGGTAGAGCCGCTCGAGCTCGGTCAGCGCCAGCCCGATGCTCATGTGAACCCGTGCCAGCGACCGGTACAACTCCGGTCCAATATCGCACCAGTGGGAATCCGGTAAAGAGAAATACACTGGATCGAGCTTCGCCCGGTCATCCATCGCGCCCTCCTGCTCCCCGACGGGCGTCCAGCACGTCGTTGACTGGACAAGCGGCCGCTCGCCGTGCCCCATTGTACCACATGCGTTATATCCAGCGCCGCTTTCGGTCGTGCACACAGTATTCTACCCCGGCGCGGGCGCCACCAGCTCAACCGCATGCAGACTGACCCGCCGCCGCAGCCCGTCGAGCAGGACCTCCACCCACGGGTGTTCTAATCCTGACTCAAGCCGCGATGGAAAACGGCTGACACGAATCACCGGCGCGACACGTGGGGCCAGAGGGCCACTGCAGAGCCGGACGAGCGCCCCTGGGCCGATCTCCATCTCTTCTTCGGCCAGCGGCCCGGCTGTGGTCCCCCGGGGAATCAGGAGCTCTGGCCACACCGCCTCAGGATGCTTGCATTCCCCATCCAGGATCGCCCGGTGTCCGACCTGGGCGCCCAGCCCGTCCCAGGCAAGAGGAGACAGGCCGGTTTGCCCGAAACCCTCGAGTACGACGATTGTCGGTCGCTGATCCAGACGCAGGATCTTCTCCCATTCCTCTGGTCGGCAGGTTCCCGCCGCGATTCCCGCGACGCGGGCAACTGCGGCCGCGACGACCACGTCAGCCTCGATCTGCCCCACCAGAATGATGCTGTCCCGCACCATCGGCAGCAACTGCTCGGCCTGGAGCAGGTGATCCGGTCCGTCGCCGACCGGCATTAGAGGCCCCGAGACGACCCTCCCAACGCCAGCGAGCCCCGCAGCCCGGAGGGTGATCGTCTCAATGGTGGCACCGCGGCGCGGCGCGACGCTGACAACCGTCCCGGGGAGGAGCGCCTGCAGTATCTCCTCGCCGGCATCGGGTCGGATGACCACCTCGCCAGATATCTCAATGACAGCCTGGATCGTGCCGGCCACAGGCGAGCGTGCTACCCGCGGCCGCAAACCAAGCGGGCCGCTTCGCGCGGCGATAATCTGATCCAATCCGACCCGATCACCCACGCGATGCCGGAGGTACTGATGCGCCTCGCGCGGCCGGACCCCCAGCGCCGCGGCAACATCGACAATCGCCGGTTCCCGGTGCGGCGACCCACGGGCGACGGCCTGCCGCTCGTCCACGATCTCGCCCACCTGAACAAGTACACGCCCCTCACCGTCCAGCAGGCGCGATCGGCGCACGCGTACCGGGCGGACATCGATCGGCCGGATCGCGGCCGCGTTCATGGTCCCCTCCGGACGACACTCCCGACGTGAACCCGCGGTCCGGTCGACCGCGCCCAGCGGCGCGCTGCAGCGCGGTCGCCAGCAATCACCACCAGCCCCAGTTCGCCCCCTTCCAGAGTAAGATCGATCCGCTTTCCCTCCCCGTTGCCCAGATCAACCCGGCGCGGCGGCATCAGCCGGAGGTCTCGCCGCTCCCATGCTTCGCCTGACAGGACCACCGGCTCTTCCCAGCCCACCTCGATTGTCTCGCCAACAGCCGTGTCGATGCGGAGCCGTGCCGTCCGGTCTTCGGGCGGCCGTGCGGCCCGCACGATCATGACCCCGCCGAGAGGATCCAGAGCGTCGTACAGCAGGTCCGCGGCGGCATCCGGCTGGCTGTCGAGGAGGGCACCGGCTCCTGCCAGGAGGTAGTGACGATCCAGGGCAACCGTGCACGCACCAGTCAAACCGAGACCAAGCCCAATCACCGACGCCGCCACCTCCGCCGGCAGGCGCGTAGTCAGGTCAAATCCACGGCCGATGATCAGGCCCGGCTGCTGATCCCGCTTTCCCACCGGTGGGATACCCGTCGCGGCACTGGCGAGCAGGCGGATCAGGGCATCGCGCTCGGCGGCGATGCCTACTGCGTCATCGTGGATAAGCCACGGACGGCGGTTCCGCTCGGCTGTCCCATCCGGACCGCTGGTCCCGACGGATAAGCCCTCCAGATCCTGCCGGCATCCCAGAGAGAGCGCGACATCATCACCGATCGCGCGCACTACCACAGCAAGATCGCCTTCCACATCGGCAATCCATACCGGGGCCTCGGACCACGCCGATAGAATGTGCGCCGCTCGCCCCAACCCTTCCAGCCATGGGGACGGAACGGGAGATGGGCGACCAGTGGCGGCGAAGGGAAATTGTTCCGTCAGCCGCTCCTGCCACACGTCGCGGAGGCATGTGCGGAGTCCCGCTAGTTCCCCCTCACGTATG
>JADGGD010000020.1 GCA_019690095.1 Chloroflexota bacterium | reverse complement strand
TCCCTGGCACATCCCCTGCACCCGTCAGCGGGAGGCCGCCCAGGAGAAATCGGAATGCGGTGCACGATCGAGACCGGCGACATCTTCTTCCTGTACACCGCGCGCCCCAGCGCCGCGCGGGGACCCGCCGACGTCCACGAGCTCGCGGTGATCCTCTCCCCCGATCGGGATCCCCCGAGCCGTCTCCTGGTCGTCCACGGAAGGCAGCTGCCCGCGCCAGCCAACGGCACCCCTGGCCCGCCCGTGCAGGCGACGGTTATTGCCGTCCGCCAGCCGACCGAAGAACTCGTCTCCCTTCTCGAGGGACGGGTTATCCACCACGGCCGCCGCGTGGTCCCGCGGCCAGCCCGCCCGTGCGGTGAGGGCCGCTATCTTCTCACGCTCCACGACGGCCACACTGACCTGACCTATGCCCTCGAACTCCCGGCCACCCCGGGGCCGGTCCAGCACGACCTCGGCCTTGCCGCTCAGGCGACGTACCGGATCACCATCCAGCCGCCGCCAGCAGCCGGTCTGGGAGCACAACCCGCCGCCGGCTTCCGCCCCCTGACCGACACGCACTGGCTGAACCGCGAAGGGGGAGAAGTCCGGCTGGAGCCAGTGGTCGAGCCTGACGCGCCGACTGTGGTCCGTCAGCCTGAGGGGCCGGCCACCGCCGAGATCTTTGGCGAACTCAAGCTGAGCCGGCCGGCCCATCCAGTCGAGGCGCTCTACCAGGGGGTATGGGTCTAGGCAGGTTCTGCCTTGGACTGCCAGCCCGGATGGTAGTTATGTCAACTATAAGGCCGGTCCCGGGCGTCACGGGAGCAGACGCGGGGCACCACCGGAGGACATTGCGCGGAAACCCTGGGCGCAGCCGATCCGCGACAGTCAGCTGGCCCGTCCACTCGGACAGCCAGCATACCGATCATCGTCTGAGCGCCGACCGCGGGGAGGAAGCACCGAGGGGGCGCGGCCGCCTTAGACGCTCCAGGGCCTGGTCAGTGCGCGCGCAATGCGCATCTCCCGGCGGAAGCGCCGCCAGTCGGAGTAGCGGGTTGAGAAAAATAGATCGGTGAGGAAGCCGGCCCCGGCGGCGACCGCCAGCAGACGGATCGTCAGCGCTGAGGCCCGAGCGCGGACCGCCGCGGCCACCGCCAGCACGCTGACCAGCTTGGTTACGATCGCTCCTGCGGCGTGCATCCAGGCGCGGCGGCGGGGAGAGGTCTGCAGGTAGCTGGTGTAGTCGATCTTCAGCCCCGGCTCGATCAGCCCCTTGCCGCCGAGGAAGACCCCCACGAAGCGCACGCCGAGTGCCCACCCGACTGCGACGTGCGCGAGATCGTGCGTCGAGACGATCAGCAGGCCGCTCCCCAGCAGAAGAGCGAGGTCCTTCCGGCGGCCGATGGATCGGAACCCGATCAGCACCAGCCCCAGACCGACCAGCGCCCCCAGAGAGAGCAGGCCCAGTCCGACGGCCAGGGGACAGCGGAGACGGACCCTTCGCTCGAAGAGGGCACGATCGATCGCTCCGATGCGCGTCGCGAAGCGCGGTACCAGCCGCGGCTCTCGCTTGACTGCCGCCACGGCCTTCCAGTAGCCGAGCGCGCCAGGATCCACCGGTCCGCCGGCGGCCAGTGCCGCCTCGATCGCCGCCAGTACTGCCTCGATCTGCTCCGGATCCATCGCGAGCCCCTTCCCCCGGCGTATCGGCCGGGGCATCATGGTGTGCCTGGTGCTGTGGGGAGGTCGCCGGCGCCCTGACGGGCACGCGCCGCGGCAAGGATGCGGGAGAGCTTATCTGCAAAGCGCACCTGGCTGTCATCCTCCGGCGCATAGCCGAGGACTCGCTGCGCGTTCGCGATGCTCCAGAAGCGGTGGCTGTTGCCACTGATCCCGTAGACGATCAGGAACGGGATCCCGTTCTCGTCGCGGATATCCTCCGTCTCAATCGCCCGAATGAAGAGCTGGACCTGATCGCGGACGCTGAGGTAGGCCCCTAGGGCGCGGTGGAGCTTCTGGAGATCCGTAGCGTCGCAGTCGTCGATATCCGTCTCGCGCGGCGCGCCGATGCGGATCTGGACGTTCTCCAGCTGGCGGCCGCCGCGCTCGGCGCCGGTCGCGAACACAAAGCCCAGGTGCTCGTAAGCAGCCTTAGCCCATCCATAGAAGTTATCGGAGAGGGGGCGGGTCTCGGGGGTCACCACATCCCAGCGACCGCGCCAGATCAGGCGCTCGTAGTAATCGGCGGCGTGGTTCGAGCTGCACACCACCACACGCCGCACCCCCTCCTCCAGCGCCGTCTGGTAGACGTTGTAGGCCATATCGACGTTCGTCCTCTCCGCCCAGTAGCGCTCCGCCGGGCTCTGGGCGCGCACGAAGGCACAGTGGATCACCGCATCAGCCCCGCGGAAGAAAGCGCGGTACCGATCCCGGTCGCGGTCGGTTAGATCGACCACCTGGATCCCCGGCACCTCCTCCCCGGCACGATTGCGCGTGGTGATGTCCAGAAGGGTGAGGTCATACCGCTCTTGCAAGGCCGGCAGCATCCGCCCAGCGATATAGCCAGCCGCGCCGGTCACCACCACCCTGCGTCTGCCCATAGTGTGCTCCTCACCGTCATCTCCCACCATCTGATTGAGGCTATCCTATCGTCCCCCCAATCGGCGGTCAACCAGCCCAGCCGTGGCCACCACACTCTGCAGATAGGGCACCCGGACCAGAGGATCTCCGGTCTGCCCTAGACCGGGCAGGAAGACGGGTCTGACTGCGGCGCAATGCCCTGGCCGACCGCGACCGGGCGCTGGGCTACGCGAAGTATTGCCGGCGCCCGGACGACGGTGAGTGGGAGTACGCGCGGATTGCCGAGCAGGTGCTCCGTCAGGATGTGGCGGATAAGGCGGCAAGCGTCGGGCAGGTTCACGGCGGGGGCACTGCAGAACCACCGACAACGCTCGACAACGTGAAGACAACGCTCAAGCGCTGGCTCTACCTCGAGAGCGACGATCCCCTTGAGCTGGTACTTGCTGCGGTCATCGCGAACAAGACGCCGGGCGGTCCGGTCTGGCTGCTGGTTGGACCGCCGGGCAGCGGCAGGACCGAGATCGTCATGTCCCTCGACGCCGACCCGTCGGTGTGGATCGTGAGCACCCTGACGCAAGCAGTACTCCTGTCGGGGGTCAGCGCGTGCGAGCAGGACCGGAACGCGGCCGGCGGGCTGCTCTGTAAGATGGGATCGTTCGGCATCCTGGCCCCGAAGGATCTGGGCTCGGTCATGAGCACGGAGCGAAACAGGACGTGCGGACCAGCGGGAACGGGGCCGCTGGCACCGTGCCGATTGGGAGGGCATCGCTGTCCCTGCCGCTTTCGGCAGCAGAAACGACCCAGAAGGAGCGGGGACCCGGCGTCTGAGCTCGCGGCACGGTGGGACGAACAGCAGGAGAATCCAGCCCCCCGATCGGCTCACCTTCGTCTGCGTGAGCAGTCGTGCTACTTTCCGTGTCTCCGCATGGTATCATCGTGATGCGAGCCAGGGGCTGAGAAGGGGAAAGGCATACTGCGGGACGGGATTCCGACCGTCGACGCGGTCATGCGCTACCTGCGGGTGCACCCGATGGTCGGGCGGCGGTCGTGCCGCTCGAACGACCGGCCGGCGGCAAAGATCGGCCGGGCCGACCGGATCAGGCTCGACGCGCGGGGACACAACATCCCGCCGGTGGGGAGCACTCGGAGACGGGGTCGGGTAGTCCCGCGGAGGCACGGGATCGCGAGGCGGCCGTTGCTGCGGAAGAGGAGGGACAGACATGCGGACGATCTTCGACGCGTGTGAACCGCGGAGTGAGGTACTCCAGGGAGAGCTCAAAGAGGAGATCTTCGCGGCGCGCCTCAAGGACGTGCTCGACGGCAAAGCCGAGAAGGTCTACCAGGATGCCGCAACGTTCTTCGACAACACGTACCCGACTGCGGGCCTGAAGGACCTCCTCGCCGAGGCGCTTGGCCGCCTCACCGGCCTGCAAGCGACCAGCAATCCGATCATCCGCCTGGAGACGTCCTTCGGCGGCGGCAAGACGCACAACCTGATCGCTTTGTACCACGCCGCGCGGGGCGAGGTCGGGAACGCACCGCCTGAGCTCATCGACCGCCGACTCGTTCCGCCCCCCGGCAGCATCACGATTGCCGGCGTGGTCGGCTCAGACCTGGACCCCTCGACGGGCATCCAGCACGCGGACGCGACCACCTACACCCTCTGGGGGGAGCTCGCCTACCAGCTCGGCGGAGCCGATGGGTACGCGCTCGTCGCTGAGAGCGACCAGCGGTCCAAGGTAGCGCCGGGGACCGGGGTGTGGGAGCGCATCGTCGCCGACCGTCCCACGCTTATCATGCTCGACGAGGTGGCGCGCCACCTCCGCAGCGCCAAGGCCATCCCGACCGCCACCGGAAAGAGCGACCTGGCCGCGCAGACGGTGGCGTTCCTCATGTCGCTCCTCGAGTTCGCCGCGAGCAGGGAGCGCGTGGTGGTGGTGTTCACGCTCGCCGATTCGAGCGATGCCTTCGGGCAGGAAACCGAGGAGTTGCGCCAGGAGCTTATGGAAGCTCAGCGGGTGTCCGCCCGGCAGGAGCGGGTGATCACCCCGACGGGCGAAGCGGAGATCTCCGCCATCGTCACCCACCGCCTCTTCCGCCGCATCGATCGCGCCGCCGCCCGGGAAGTCGCGGCGGCCTACCACGCCTACTTCACCCGCTTACTCGATCAGGGGGCGGACCTTCCCCAGCGCGCCGGTCGTGCCGAGTACGCGGCGGAGATCCTCTCGGACTATCCCTTCCACCCGGAGCTGCTCACGACCCTCAACCGCAAGACCTCCACGATCCCCAACTTCCAGAAGACGCGCGGGGCGCTCCGCCTTCTGGCATGGGTGGTGCGCCGCCTGTGGCAGGAGCGCCCGGGCGACTGCTTCCTGATCCACCCCCACCACATCGACCTCGGCGTGGACCAGATCGCCGCCGACCTCACCAGCCGGCTCCAGCGGCCCGCCTTCAAGCAGGTGATCGAGGCCGATATCGTCAGCCCGAGGACGGGGTCAATAGCCCACGCGCAGACCATCGATGAGGGCTGGGTGGGTGCCGGCAAGCCGCCCTATGCCCAGCGCGTGGCGACCACGGTGTTCCTGCACAGCCTCACCCAGGGGATCGCATCGGGGGTGGATCCGGCCGACCTGGTGCTCGCCGTCCTCCAGCCGGAGGATGATCCGGCGCTGATTAGCAAGGCGATCGAACGGCTCGTCGATACCTGCTGGTTCCTCGACTACGACGGCCACCGCTACCGCTTCAAGACGGAACCCTCGCTCAACAAGATCGTCGCCGATGAGGTTGCCCTGGTGGGGCGGACGAAGGCCAAGGCCGAACTCGACCAGCGAATCCGCCAGGTCTGGCGAAAGGGCATTTTCCAGCCGGTCTTCTTCCCGAGCGAGGCAAGCGAGGTGGACGACGACGCCAGAGAGCCCAAGCTGGTGGTGGTCCACTACGACGCCGCGGCGGCCACGGCCGCGAACGCCGCGCCACCGGAGCTGGTCCGCAAGCTGTTCGACTACGCCGGCACGCTCGAGGGGTACCGTACCTACAAGAACAACCTGGTCTTCCTCGTCCCCGACCAGGACCAGGTGGACCATCTCGTTGAGGTCGCCCAGAAGCACCTGGCGATTGAGCGCATCGTCGACGATCCGGGGCGGATGCAGGAGTTCAACGAGGAGCAGCGCAAGAAGCTCAAGCAGATGCGGGACGCCTCAGAGCTCGACGTCCGGGTGGCGATCACGCGGGCGTACCGCTACCTGTACTATCCGAGTGCGGACGCGCCGCCGGGCTCCGCGAATCTGGCGCGGGAGACCCTGCCGGCCCAGGACCGGGGCGAGGTGAACACAGACCAGTCGGCCGTTATCCTGCGGGTTCTGCGCCAGCTCGATAAGGTGCTCACCGCCGACGACAAGCCACTCGCGGCGGCCTACGTGAAAGCGAAGGCGTGGGACGCTGGCCAGGCGCAGATGAGCACCGAGGAGCTGCGGCGCGCCTTCGCCCGACGCACGGGCCTCCGCATGCTGCTCGACCTGAATCAGCTCAAGAAGGCGATCCGGGACGGCGCGAAGCAGGGCATCTGGATCTACTACGACCCCCAGGAAAGGGTGGGCTACGGGCCGCCGTCGCCAGCGCCGCTGGTCCAGATCGACGAGGACATGCTGCTCTATACGCCGGAGGAGGTCCGGCGGCTCGGCATCCCGATCAAGGGTGAGGAGGCGCCAAAGCCTGTCGAGACCTGCCCGGTGTGCGGAAACCCGGTGGACGCCTGCCGCTGTGGGGAGGAGATAGACACGGGCACCGGCAAGAAAACGACGGGCGCGCTGCACGCTGAGGGGGCGCCGGCCCAGGTCTTCCAGGCGATCCTCGATCAATGCCAGGATCAGGGGATCACGACGATCCGCCGGCTGTTCATCCGTAGCGAAGGCAGCGGCAAGACGGGCGCGTCGGACGCACGGTCCCTCGGGCTGGCCATCCCGCAGCTGGGCAAAGGGCAGTTCCGCGTCGATCAGACCATGGTCGCCGAGTTCGGGACCGAGGAGCAGTTCAGCCTGATGTTTGCCGGGAGCTGGGACCGCTACAAGCGGGTGAAGACGCTCACCGATGCGTTCGGGCAGGAGGCGACGAAGGTGACCATCAAAACGACAATTCGAGCTGACTTTCCGGAGGGACTTGCGGTGGCGTCCGATCAGTTCCAGACGATGCGGGACGTGTTCACCACCCTGGGGCTGGGCAAGCTTGTGATCGACGCCGAGCCGGCGACGGCGGACGAGCAGGTGCCGGTATGAGTCGCGACCCCATCCCCGCCTTCGAGCTGCACGTGGTGCCGGCCGGCGAGCAGGCGTATCAGCTCGCGCTGTGGCAGCGGGCCATTCCCACCAACGGTCGTCCGGGAGCGCCGGCCCACCATCTGGTCACGCTGGGAGGGCTCCCGCTCCAGGTCGGTCTCGACCAGATTCTCGCTACACTGCGGCGCGAGGGCTACCGCGCCAGCGTGCTGAGTTCAGGGCAGCGGCAGCCACTGCCGCTGAGCGAAGAGGCCGGGGTGCGGCTGGGGCTGCTGTTCCTCGCGCTCAAACCGCTCACCAAGGTCAGCCGGATGGAGCGGATCGCGGTGGGGCTGCGCAGCATGCCGGATGAGGAGGCGTACTACTGGTTCAGCAAGTGTGTGGCCGCCCGCGGCCGGGGGCACGCGCAGCGGGCGCTGCGGATTCTGCTGGCAGGAGAGTGAGATGGCAGGGGACCGCTGGGACATCCGGGACGCCCCGCTGAGCCGGTAGCAGGGTGCCAGGAGAAAGGTCAGCGCATGCGGATAACTGGCCTCGGGGCAGAGTGCTTTCTGTCGTTCGGCCACTTCGCGTGGTCGCCCCTGGATGCGCACCTCAACGTCATCGTTGGTCCCAATGGCGCCGGCAAGACGAACCTGTTCCGGCTGGTGCGCGCCGTCGCGGATGCACTGGACCTGGACTCTAACGCCTGGGTGCGCTGGCAAAAGGCCGGCCGGAGCGGCGGAGATGCGTTCCGGGTCTGGCTCGATCTGGAGCTGACGGGGGAATGGGAGCGGGAGCTGCTTCGCGCGTTCCTCTGCGCGGCGGTTTGCGACCAGCAGGCGTTCCAGCAGCTCCAGTACCCACAAACCGGAGCTTCCGATGCCTTCCGCGACGCGCAGCCGGCGCGCTGGGTAGAATACGTGCGGCACGGCTTGGGGCCGGGCGACGTGTCCTGGCTCTGTCATGGCCGCCTGGTGGTCGAATACGAACACGACACCTGCCGGGCCTGGTACCAATCTCTGCCCGACCAGCATGATCAGCGGCTCCGATGGCAATGGTGGTTGGCTGGCTTGGGTAGCAGCGGGCTTTCCGCTGCAGAGGACCCGAGAGGCTCCACGTCGCTCCTCGCTGCTGTGGTGAACAACCCAGCCGAGGAACAGCGGGCAGCGCTGCTCGAGTACCTTCGCGGATCGACCGCCTCGCCTCCGCCGCTGGACCTTCCCGGCATCCTGGAGCGCATCTCGCCACAAGCAATTTCCCTCGAAGTACGGCGCCTGCAGGGTGACTGGCCAGACGCGGCCCACCGGGAGTTCGAGAGGCGGGCTGGTGTGCGATTAGAATCGTCGCGCGTCTACGACGGGCGTTTCGTGTTTGAGCGGCTCCTCCGCAGCGCGCTTGTCTTCACCGAGAATATCAGGCGAGCGCCCAGACTCACCTTTCCCCCGGACAGGTGGCAGACCTCAGCGCCGGTCGAGCTGAGCGACGGAGAGAACCTGGCGCTGTTCCTCTTCCGCCTGAAGAACGGTGACCGAGCGGACTGGGACCGATACGCGGCCGTGCAGAAGCTGTTTAGACAGCTGACCGGCAATGGATTCCATTTCGATGTTGGCTTCGGTGCTCTGACCGATGGCCGGACAGGCCCTGCGGCGGCTCACAGGCAGTCCCCTGACTCGCAGATGGTGCTTGAGCTGCGCGTGGGCCGGGACGGGGATGGCTACGAGGTTCCGCTAGAACTCGCCGGCGCGGGCATCGCCGAGGCGCTATTCTTGAGTGCCATCATCGCCGGCACGCGCGACCAGGTTGTCCTGCTCGATGAGCCAGCACAGAACCTCCATCCCGCGGCTCAGGCTAACCTGCTACGAGCGATTGATGACGCCTTACAGGCCCAGCAGAACCAGTTTTTCGTGATTACCCACTCTCCCAGTTTGGTGCCGACGGAGTCGATCGAGAAGGTCTCACGCTTTGCCCTTGAGCGGGGAGAGACCCGCCGCTGGGCGCTGGCCGACGGGTCGCCGGATCAGGAGCGCCTGAACAAGCTACAGAAGGTGCTGCGTGGCTCGATGGACGCTCGCGCGCTGCTGTTCAGCAGCGCCGTCATCCTCATGGAGGGGGAAACGGAGCTGGGTGCATTACCGGTCTGGGATGAGAAGGCGTTCGAGCAGCCATTCGAGCGGAGCAACGTGGCGATCCTCTCCGTCGACGGCGATCAAGCCTTCGAGACATATCTCCGGTTCGTGCACGCCTTTGGCATTCGCTGGGCTATCGTCTGTGACGGCAAGGTAGTCGGCCCTCATCCGAATGTGAGGCGCAACATCGCTCAGCAGCTGGTAGAGGCCGGCGTGGCCGATCGCACCGACTTCATACAGTACGACCAGCTCGATTTCCACCAGCGCCGCGAGCTGCTCGCGAAGCACGGGGTCTTCACGGTCGCCAGCTCCCCGAACGACGAATTCGAAGCGTTGCCTATTATCCAGCAAATGGAAAACGAGGCTGAAAAGGCCGTCGGTAGCAGCAAAGTGCGGAAGGGGCGCTACATCGCTGAGAAAGCAGCTTGCCCGCAAGAAGTTCGGACGCTGCTCCGACGCCTTCGGGAGTACCTGGGAGTTGAGAGCACCCCCCAGGCACAGGCGTCGCAGGCCCCGGACGGCGAGCGGGTGAGCGGCCCAGCCGAGGGCACTACGCGGATGCGGGGTGTTGGAAACAACCTTGGTGTGGCGACTGGACGCGGCGACGCGCGAGAGCAGTATAGCTGACACGGTCGATCGAAGGGACGTGTACGTTGGATTCTACTGACAGGGGGCTGAGATGGCGGTACAGGAGCAACGGGCTGCAGCAAACGGATCGGCGACACCTGGCGTGGGCCCCCTCCTGATCGAGCAGTGGCTGCCAATCGCGGAGCTCGGGATCGAGAGCCAGCGAGAGCGCGGTGCGAGCAGCGCTCTGCCACCGCTCTATTTTCTCCACGTCTGGTGGGCGCGGCGGCCGCTGATCGCCAGCCGCGCGGCGGTGCTGGCCAGCCTGCTGCCGGCCTGGCGCGCCGACTGGCCTGCTGAGCTCCGCGCGCGCTTCCCGTCCGAGGAGAGCTACCGCGCCTGGTTCCTGCGGCTCCTGGGCATCCAGGGCGATCCGGTGGCGGCAAGTAAGATACTGCAGTGGGCACGACAGGCAGGGACACGTGTCCCGAACCCCTTTACTTTTGCCCGTGCCTTCAGCACCAACCCGTCCCAGGATGACTTAGCCCAACTCGCCGATATCTTGGAAGTAACCTGGGGTACTCGTGACATCGCCATTCTCGATCCTTCCGCAGGGGGCGGCTCAATCCCGTTTGAGGCGCTGCGCTTTGGCCTCACCACCTGCGCGAACGAACTCAACCCGGTTGCTTCCGTTATCCTGGCCGCCACCCTCGATTATCCGGCCCGCTTTGGAGCAGAGTTCACAGCGACCCTCCAGAAGTGGGGAAGCGAACTGAGCCACCGAGTTCGGCAACGACTCAGAGTATTCTTCCCTGGGGAGAACTACGAAGAGCCGCTCTTTTACCTCTGGGCGCGTACGGTCGCCTGCCCGGGCACGGGCAAGCCGGTGCCGCTCTCCCCCAACTGGTGGCTCCAGAAAGGCAGCGACCCGATCGCCGTCCGCGTGCTGTGCCAGCCGGACTGGCCGGCGTGCCGCTTCGAGATTCTGCGCGGCCCGGCCGCGCTCCGGGCCAACCCGGACCAGGGTACCATCCGCCGCGGCGTCGCCATCTCGCCCTGGACGGGCGATCCCATCGATGGCGACTACATCAAGCGTGAGGCCCAGGCGGGGCGGATGGGCCAGCAGCTCTACGCCGTGGGCGTCAAGACCCCGAGCGGGGTTGAGTTCCGGCCGCCCACGGAGGCGGATCTGGCGGCGGTCGCGGCCGCTGAGGCGGAGCTGGCCAGGAAGCTGCCCGGCTGGCTGGCACAGGGCATCGTGCCGGATGAGGAGATCCCAGAAGGCAACAAAACCGCGGAGCCGCTTCGCTATGGCATGGTCCGCTGGCGCGACCTCTTCGCCCCTCGCCAGCTCCTGGCGCTGGGCACGGTGGTCGAGACACTGCGAGAGCTGGCGCCCGAGATCACGGCGGCGCTGCCGCCCGACCAGACGCAGGCAGTCCGCACCTACCTCGCGCTTGCGGTGGATAAGCTGGTTGATCGGAACTCCTATATGGCGACATGGATTCACCAACGCGCAGTGGTGGGGCACACATTTCAGCGCCATGACTTCAGCATGAAGTGGAGCTTTGCCGAGATGGCGCTGGTGGTGGCGGGCAAGGGACTCGATTGGGCGATCGATCAGGTCGTCGAGGCGTATGAGGAGATCGCCAGGCTCGCCCGGCCCGCCCACCTGCCCCTCCTGGAGCAGGGCGGCCCGGCGCCGGTCGAGCGCCTGCGGGTGACGCGAGGGGATGCGGCCGATCTCGCCGCCGTCCCGACCGGCTCGGTCCACCTCGTCTGCATCGACCCGCCCTACTACGACAACGTCCAGTACGCCGAGCTCTCGGACTACTTCTACGTCTGGCTCAAGCGCACCGTCGGCGACCTCTACCCCGCCTGGTTTCAGGCTGAGCTGACCGATAAGGATGATGAGGCGGTGGCCAACCCGGCCCGCTTCGCCGCCTTCGGCCCGAAGCGCCGCCAGCTCGCCGATCAGGACTACCAGCGCAAGATGGCCGCCATCTTCCGCGAGTGCCACCGCGTCCTGCGGCCCGACGGCGTGCTGACGGTCATGTTCACCCACAAGAAGGTCGAGGCCTGGGATACCCTCGCCACCGCCCTGATCGGCGCCGGCTTCCGGATCGCGGCCTCCTGGCCGATCCACACTGAATTTGAGCACAGCATGCACCAGGCGAAGAAAAACGCGGCGGCGAGTACGATCCTGCTCGTCTGCCGCAAACGTGCGGCCAGCACCGAGCCGGTGTGGTGGGAGGATCTCAAGGGCGTGGTCCGGCGGGTGGCGCGCGAGCGGGCGGCGGCGTTCGCGGCGCAGGGGATCGGCGGGGTTGACCTGTACATCAGCGCGTTCGGGCCAGCGCTCGCCGTCATCTCGGAGCGGTGGCCGGTGCTGACGAGCGCGGTGGACGAGCAGACGGGCCAGCCCCAACCGCTGCGCCCGGAGCTGGCGCTCGATCTGGCGCGGGAGGAGGTGATCGGCCTGCGCAAGGAAGGGCTGCTGCTCGGGCGGCCGGTGCGGTTCGACCCGGCCACTGACTGGTACCTGATGGCCTGGGATGCCTTCAAGGCTGCGGAGTTCCCGGCCGATGAGGCGCGCAAGCTGGCGATCGCCCTCGGCCTGGACCTGGAGCAGGACATCGTCCGCCGGATGCGCCTGGTGGCCAAGAAGCAGAGCACGGTCGTGCTCCAGACGCCGCGCGCGCGGCGCCGCAAGGACCTGGTTGACCCGGACGCTGTGCACTTCAGCAGCGTGATCGATGCCGCGCATACGGCGATGCTCGTCTACGAAGAGGACGGCGCCCGTGCCTGCGAGCAGTTCCTCAAGCGCACCGGCCTGCTGAACGACGGCACCTTCAAGGCGTGCCTCCAGGCGCTGCTCAACGCTATCCCGCGCACGAAGGTGAAAGACGCCTTCGTGCGGCCGGAAGCTGCAACGCTCGAGCGGCTGCGCCTCGCCTTCTTCGAGGAGCTGGTCGTGCCGGCCGACGAGGCCCCGCCCGAAGCGGTCCAGGCTGCGCTCTGGTCGCCCGACGGCGAGCCTGCGGAGCTGGCCGAGGGTGAGGAAGAGGAAGAAGAGGAAGACGAGGAGGCGTGAGTGCCCGGCGGGCTCCGCGACTACCCGTTCCAGATCTCCTACGGCGCCGGCGACGACCGCCTCCACGGTTTCTACCTGCCGGCGCTGGAGCGGAGCATCAGCTACGACCGCAGCGCCGGCTTCTTCTCCAGCTCGGCGCTGGCGGTGGCGGCCGCCGGGGTCGCCCGGCTGATCCAGAACGGCGGCCGGATGCGCCTGCTGGTCGGCGCGGCCCTGAGCCCGGAGGATGTGGCCGCCATCGTCGCCGGACACGACCTGGCGGAGCGGATCGCCAGCCTCTATCTGGTGCAGCTACCGGACCCGGCCGACCTCCTGCTGCGGCAGCGGCTCGAGGCGCTCGCCTGGATGATCGCCGCCGGGACGCTGGAGATCCGGGTGGTGCTGCCGCTGGGCCCCGACGGCGCGCCGCTGCCGGCCGACCGGGCCCTGGACTACTACCACCCCAAGGCCGGGGTGTTTACCGACGCCGTCGGCGACCAGGTGGCCTTCAGCGGGAGCATCAATGAATCGGCGCAGGCCTGGCTCTACAACTACGAGCAGTTCATGGTCTACCGCTCCTGGGACGCTACCCGCCCCTACCTGGCCCAGGTTGTCCAGCGGTTCGAGCGCCTCTGGCGGGGCGCCGAGCCCGGCTGGATCGCCCTGCCGATCCCCGAGGCGGTACGCCAGCGGCTCATCACCTTCCGGCCCGACCAGGCGCCGCACGTCGATCCGCTCGAGGGCCGGGACGTGCGGCCCAGTGGAGGGGTGCGCGAGGTGTGCGACGTCCCCTATACCACGGGCGACCACCGCGAGCGGCTCCTGGTGCAGTTCCTGCGGGACGCGCCGTTCCTCCCGAACGCCAGCCGGCTCGGCGCGGCCACCGCGCCCGTCGTGCCGTGGCCCCACCAGGATCGCATCGCCGACGCGCTCGTCGCCCGCTACCCGGAGAGCTTCCTGGTGGCCGATGAGGTTGGGCTCGGTAAGACCATCGAGGCCGGCCTCGCGATCCGCCAGCTCCTCATCTCCGGTCGGGTCCGCCGCTGCCTTATCCTGACGCCCAAGAGTGTGCTCCGCCAGTGGCAGGAAGAGCTCTACGAGAAGTTCGCGCTCGACGTGCCCCGCTTTGACGGCACGGCCTTCTGGACCGTCTTCGGCGAGGAGTGGCGGCCGACGACCGCGAACCCGTTCGACGGGGTATCAATCGCCCTTGCCTCCAGCCAGCTGATGAAGCGGCGGGAGCGCCAGACCCAGCTCTGCGACGCGGCCCCGTGGGACCTCATCGTCGTGGACGAGGCGCACCACGCGCGGCGGAAGGACTTCCTGGACGAGCGCTTCCGCCCGAACCGCCTGCTCGAGCTCCTCCTCTCGCTCCGGGACCGCACGCGCAGCTTCCTGCTCCTGACGGCCACCCCCATGCAGGTCCACCCAGTCGAGGTGTGGGACCTTTTGACCCTGCTCGGCATGGGCGGGCGCTGGGGGGCCGATCAGGATAACTTTCTCCGCTTCTTCAGCGAGCTGCGCCGCGACTTCGCCGAGGTCGACTGGAACTTCGTTTTCGACATGGTGCGCGATTTCTTCGCCACCGGCGGGACGCTGGACGAGCTCTTCGCCCGAGCGGCCCAGCAGCGCATCGGCCTTGTCGAGTGGCAGCAGGTGCAAAGCCTGCCCGACTCCACCCGGCGCGACCAGATCCTCAAGCAGCTCTCGCTCGCCGGCCGCGCCGTGGCGGTGGAGTTCGCCAAACGGCACACGCCGTTGCGGCGCTTCGTCTTCCGGAATACCCGTTCGCTCTTGCGCGAATACCGGCGCCGCGGCATCCTCCAGGCGAACGTGCCCCAGCGCGACCCGCGCCTGGAGTGGATCCCGATGCGGCCGGCCGAGCGCGCCCTCTACGACCGCATCGAGGAGTACATCGCCGACTTCTACGCCCGGTACGAAGCCGAACGGAAGGGGCTCGGCTTCATCATGACCGTCTACCGCCGGCGGCTGACGTCGAGCTTCTCCGCGATCGCGCGAAGCCTGGAGCGGCGCCTTGCCTATCTGCAGGGCCGGGCGAACACCCCCGGCCTGGACGACGACGATTTAGAGCAGGACGACCTCGAGCGAGATGTGACCGAGGAGCTGGCCGCGGTGGATCGGCAGCTGTTCCGCGACGAGATCGCCTACGTCGAGGACTTCCTGCACGACCTGGCACAGCTCTCGACCGACTCCAAGCTTGAGTGGCTTCTCGACCAGCTCCGGGAGATCTTCAGACAGCGCGAGACGGTAGTCATCTTCACCCAGTACACCGACACGATGGATTACCTGCGAGAGCAGCTGCGCCAGGTCTACGGCAGCCAGGTGGCCTGCTACTCCGGCCGCGGCGGCGAGGAGTGGCGCGGCGGCGAGTGGGTGAAGACGACCAAGGAGGAGATCAAAAACGCCTTCCGCCGGGGCGATCGCATCAAGATCCTGGTCTGCACCGAAGCGGCCAGTGAGGGCCTGAACCTGCAGACCTGCGGCGTGCTGATCAACTACGACATGCCCTGGAATCCGATGCGGGTGGAACAGCGGATCGGACGGATCGACCGCATTGGCCAGCGGTATCCGGTCGTCTGGGTCCGCAACTACTTCTACGAGGACACCATCGAAGCCACCGTCTACCGGCGGCTGAGTGACCGCATCGACTGGTTCCGGACCGTAGTCGGCGACCTCCAGCCCATCCTCTCCCGGGTGGCCCGCTCGATCCAGACCCTGGCGATGCTGCCCGGCACGGAGCGCCGCCGCCGCCTGGAGGACGAGCTGGCCGCCCTCCGGGCGGAGATCGACCAGCAGGACGTCGCGCTGCTCAAGCTGGACGAGTTCCTGGAAGCGGAGCCCATCGCCGCCCTGCAGGAGGTGCCCGTGACGCTCGGTGACCTCGAGCGCATCCTCACGCAGGCGCCGAGCCTGCGCGAGCAGTTCCGCCCACACCCGACGATCGACCGTGCCTACCTGCTGCAGTGGGGCGACGGCGTGACAGCCGTGACCTTCGACCGGGCCGTCTTCGACGAGCACCCGGCCACCGTGCGGCTGCTCACCTACGGCGAGCGGCTGCTCGATGAACTGCTCAGCCGCGTCGCACCGGCCGCGCCGGCCCCTGATGCTGCCGGGCTCCTCCGCTGCGCGACCGAGGCTCCCCGGCCCCTCCGCGGCTACTACCGCCCGGCCGACACCCGCGTGCTGCCCATCGATCGGCTGGCCGCGGTCGAGGCGCTGGGCACCGGGGCTGCAGGGCTCGCCTGGACCGACGAGCAGCGCGCGGAGGCGGAAGCGGCGTTCCGGGCGCAGGTCGCGGCGGCGGCGGCACGCGAGCGGGCGGCCGCAGATGCCCGCCGCCGCGCCGAGCGCGAGACGCTCGGTGAGCGCGCCCGTCAGGTACTCCTGCGCGCCGCCCTTGTCGAGCTCGCGCTCGGGCAGCGCCCCGACCTGTTCAGCGACACGGCCCTCCCCTGGGAGTTTTCAGAAGAGGCAGTCCGGGGCCTGCGCCGGCACCGGTTCCCCTTCGCTCCCCTCCTGCACCTGGTCGACACCACCGGCTTGACCCCGTCAGCCACCGATCCGTACTTCCTCGCCTGCCAGAACGACTCGGTCGAGGGCCTTCGCCGACGGTTCGAGCAGCTCCGGGCGCAGGCCGCCGACCTGGTCCGGCAGCTCGCCGCGGCAGCAGAGCAGCCGGCAGCGCCGGCGGAGGAGACGTGGACGGTGGAGAGCCTGCTCCTTGCCGTCCCACGCAGCCCGCAGGGAGAGGAGAGGGCATCCAGGGGTGTCGTCTAGCTGTCTGCCTAAGTCCTCTGTTTAAAGGAGTGCTGGCAGGCGGGATGGGAGTGCGGGCTCCCATGAATCAGACCAGGCCTCTCCAGGCTCCGACGACAACAACGCATCTCTGGCTGGGGTGCGGGCTCCACGAATTAGACCAGGCAGGATGGCAGTGACCTATGGGCGCCGCTCCCGCGCGGGATGGGCACGCGGCGGGCAAGGGCCGCGCAGCCCGGGGGACCCCGCGCGGTGCGCCGCTCCACCGCCCGAGGGTATCTGAGGCCGAGCGGGTCTGGACCGCCCGAAGCCGGGAGCGGTGAGGCCGCTCTCTTGCGCTCCAGCGTCTGTCCCCGAGCCAGACCGGACCGGTGGGGTCTGCGGACAGCCGGGGACGGGAGGTCGGGCCAGCGGACTGCAGAGGACCAGCCGGGGGGCCCGCAGCCCGACGCAGACGACCCGGTGCAGGCGCTGGCTCCTCGGGGGGCAGCAAGAGGCGGGTCTCCCGGCCCGGCTGAACCACTGCGCCGCTGTCCCTCCCTCCGGGTCCACCCGCTCTTCCAGGTGGTCGCCGGACCGGTCGCACCGTGGGAGCGGGTGCAGGAGGAGACGCTCCGACTGTCCCTGCTGCTCCCCCTCGACCTCCCCAGAGAGGACGAGCCCCCATGACCGACGGGGAGGCCGCCGACCTGCTCCGATCTTGCGGTGATCTCGGGACCGGGGCCCGACCGTGGTCGGCCGCGTCCAGGCGGAGAGACCGCCAGCCCGGCGGCGGTCCGAGACCCTGCCCCCCACCCTCTGGCTCTGCCAGGGGCCGCCGGGCACTCCGTCTCTCCCCGCCCCTTACTCCTCCAGCACCGGTCGGGCCAGGGGACCGTAGTCGGCAAGCTCCTCCAGCAGCCAGGCGGTAGCGTCGCCCGGCCGCACCACCCAGTCTGGCGTCACCCGATAGATCGCCTCGTGCACCGCTCGCCGCCCCTGCCAGGTGACCCAGACCAGCCGCTCCCCGCCCGGCAGCGGCCGCGCCCCACAGGTGACGCGGACCCCCCACGGCCGCAGCAGCGCAAAGAGCGCCGGGTGCGCGCCAGTAACGAGCATCTGAGCGCGCGCGCAGGAGACCGGCGACCGCTCCGGCCCTCGCGCCACCACCGGCTCCCCCAGCGGCCGCGGGGACGGCCCTCCTGCTGGCAGCCACGGCCGCGCAAACGCCCGGCTGGTCGGGAGCGCCACCCCGCTCAGGGCGAGAAGCACCAGGAGCAGGACCAGCAGCCCGCCCGGCCAGGCATGCCGTCCGCCTGGGCCCCGCCGGTCCTCCTTCCCACCGTTCACGGCGATCCTCCCCGGGCAGAACGATATTCCCCGCCCGGCGTTACGGCTTACCAGCCCCCCGCGTCGTCGAACCAGCGGGCGGTCCCGACCAGCCGCTCAGGCGAGAAGGATGCAGAGCCAGCCGAGCGCGCCGTAGGGACCTGATTCCTCATCGTGCGCGTCGGCGACCATTAGCAATAGCGAGTCAGTCTCCCGGAGAATGTCCAGCAGGCGGCTCAATGAGCCGAACTGCGCTGAACCACCCGCTTCGGTAACCGGCGAGGAGGTGTACCCAGGGATGCACGTTCAGCCCCATAATCTACTGCATGAAGCCTGACATGCCGTCAGGAAGCGTAGCGCGCCAGGCATAAAGGTCAAGAACCCTGGAATCATACGCCCCTTAGAGGGGAACTGGAACTGCCGAGCGCCTCCCCATCAGGCACCACAGTCTGCAGTGCGTGCGGCACTGAGCGTTCCGCTGGTCGATCAGCGCGCTCCCTCACTGGATGGTCTGCGCTGTGTTTCTCTCTCGAGCCTCGCGTCGAGCCTCGAAAGCCTCTCTGGCGATTTCTCTCAGCCTGGTGTAGAACTTGGTTTTGTTCAGGAATTTGCCACAAGTGCAGGTACAGCAGCACCTGGTTCATGACTGAGTCGTACTCGACGAGCACGCTATTATTGTCCCGAAATCTGTCGTATAGAGCTTTCAGCTTCTGAGCGACCTGTTCAAATCCCAATCCTCTCTCATATTCTTGTCGACCGGGATCACTTGGATCCCTGGCCATCACTTCATCTCTCTTTCCCTCATATTTCTTCAGTATCCGATCTGCCGATTCCTTGAATCTGTTATAGTAGGTCCACAACTTACTCTCTCGCGCGTAGGAAAGTTTACCAAGGATCAGGGCTCGTTGCTCAGCAGAGAACGTCCGGTCACGCCTGCAAAGCTCCTCAAGCTCAGTCACCTTCCCAAGGCGCTGCTCTGCGAGATTCGCAATCTGGTCGGTATCCAGTGTCGGATCAAAGAGCAGAAATGCCGTTGTATTCTGGTAGCTTTCCCCGGCCGACACATGGGTCAACTCGTGAGCCAAAGAGCCCAGTCGCTCGCTCGTACCCAACCTTTGTGACAGAGCGTGACCGATGACATACGGCCCTCCTGGCACTTTACCCTGTCGGCCTATCGATGTGCTAGGCAAACTTTCCTTGAATTCGACTTTCTCTTTATTCGCCAATATCTCAGTAAGAATCTCACGGATGAGTTGCGGAGTCCGATTATTTCCGGCCAGATCCTGGAAGTAGTGGGCCAGCTCCGCCGGGTCGATGGCCATGCCCCGGTCGCGCAGCGCCCCCAGCGCCTCGCCAACCCGCTGGCGCAGCCGCACGCGACGGGCAAGTCCGAGCTCGTTGCAGACGACCTGGCGGACCAGAGCATGCCTGAAGGCGTATCTCCCAACCCCGGCCTCACGCACCGGCCGAGCGGCCACGGCCTCCTCGAGGAGCTCCAGCAGCGGCAACGTTTCCACTCCCGTGACCTGCTGCACAGTCTCCAGCGTGAATGTCTTCCCGAGCGCGGCCGCTGTGGAGAGGACCGCCCGGCACTGGTCCGACAGCCGTGCCAGTCGGCGGCCCAGAACGGCCTCTGGGCCCAGAACGGCCTCTGGTAGCGCGTGACCGTGCCATACATCGCTGTCTTCCCTTCTTGCGAAACTTGCCGGCGCACGACCTCCACCAGGACGGGCGAGATACGGCCGCATCGACCTACCGCGTCCCTGAGGCAATGACCATCGCAACGGTCGTCTGGACGACGTGCCCATCATAATGGGCGCGCAGCAGCTCGATGGCCTCGGACCGGGCCCGGGCGAACTCGTCTGGCGGAAGGCTGCCGAAGACCGGCCGCAGCGGCACCGCGACTTCATAGAAATGCTGCCAGTACTCCTCGGGCGTCCCCGGCCAGGGCGCGGGGAGGATCGCGGTGCGCTCGTGCACGTCCCGAAATCCGGCCTGCCGGAGTTCGCTGCTCAGCGCGCCTGCGGTGGCAAAACGGAATGGGGTCGGGGCACCTGGAGGGGGTTCCGGCAGGGTGATGCGCTCGAAGAACGGGCCGAGCATCCCCCGGACGTAGCTGCCCTGGTCGGGCGGTCCCCAGACGGCGAGGGCGACGATTCCGCCCGGCCGGAGGACGCGCCGGATCTCGCCGAGCGCCCGCTGGATGTCAATGAAATACATGGCGCCGATTCGGGACGTGACTGCGTCGAACGATTCATCGGAGAATGGCAGGTCCTCCGCATCGGCCACCCGGAACTCCAGGTTGTCGAGGCCGGCCGCGCGGGCGTTCTCCGCCGCAATCTCGATCATGGCCGGGCTGAGGTCGACCGCAGTGACCCAGCCGGTCGGACCGGCCACGCGGGCGAGGTCCAGGGCCGGCAGGCCAGTGCCGCACCCGAGATCGAGGATGCGCAGGCCAGGGCGCGCTTGCACTGCCTCGAGGAGCGCATCGGTCGTCGCTTGCAGCTGCACGCTCATCTTGGCATGCCATTTCCGCCAGGCCGCGATCGTGTCCGCATCGCCCCATTCCTCGCGGACGAGCTGCCGAAAGTCCGCCTGTGATGCCGTTCCTTCTGTGCTCACCGTCATGCTCCTTTCAGCGAGTTGGCCCAGAAGGGCCGAGTTAAGCGTACGGCGAGCTGCGGCCTGCCGGTATCTGCAGAACAGCAGAATTTTCTGCACGCAGGCTATAGAGATTTTCGACGTCGGCCGGGCCTGGTAATCCGGTCAACCCGAGTCGGCTGGACGTCGTTCGGACACCCAGGCGGCGATCTGGGCGCGTGACGTGCAACCGAGCTTCCCGAGGATGTTGCTCACGTGCGTCGCGACTGTGCCTTCCCCGAGGTACAGCGCGGCCGCGATCTCGCGATTCGATTTGCCCTGGGCGACCAGCGCGGCGACCTCTCGCTCGCGCCGGGTCAGGCCGCCGTAGGCCATCCGCGCCGCGCGCAGAGGGGAGAGCGGCCGTTCTGCCGGCAGCGTTCGCAGGGCAGCAGCGCGGAAATGCTCCCGGTCGGCGTCGTCGCCGACCGTCGCGGCGAGAGCGCCGACCAGTTCCCGCGCGACGGCGAACGCACCGGTGGCCTCCCGCGGGCGCTTGCGCCGAAGGAGGAGGCGACCGCGGGCACGGTACACCTGCCAGAGAAGTGGGCGCAGCCCGCGCTGGGCCGCGCCGCGCTCCGCCTCGGCCAGGGCCTCGGCCGCGTCGTCGAGCCGCCCCATTGCCGTAAGGGCTTCGCCGCGGAGCTTGGCCAGGGCGGGGATGGGCTGCTCGACCGGCTCGCCGGGCACCGTCGCGCGCAGACCATCTGCGATCCGCAAGGCGCCCGCAGGGTCGCCGCGGTGCAGGGCAAGCTCGGCTCTTGCCCACGCCAGCCGACGTTCGGACAGCGTCGCTGGCTGCGCGTGGACCACGGCGTCCGAGCTGGGCGCAGCAGCAAGGGTCTGCTCGGCGCGGCGCAGGTCATTGCCGAGGAGGTAGGCCATCGCCAGGCCGACCAGGCACAGCCCGGCCCACCAGGTCGAACCGACCTGGCGCGCCAGCCCCAGCCCAGTTTCGAGGTGCTCGATCGCGCGGTCGGGCTGGAGCAGGTGTATGTAGAGGCTGCCAAGCCCGTAATGTGCAGCGGCCAGCCACTGGTCGTGTGCAATCTCGGTCGCGATCCGCAGCGTCTCGCGCGACCACATCAGAGCCAAACCATACTCCCCCATCTCGGCGCAGGTCGGCCCACCGCCGACACGGGCGAACGCCAGGCCGGCTGGCCAATCGATCGTACGCGCGAGCTCGGAGGCTTCCTCGGCGTCGCGGAGGCAGTCCGCGAGCGACCAGCCAGCGGCATAGGTTGTCTCCGCCAGCACCGGGCTGGCAGCGAAGGGGCCGCGCGCGGCGAGCGCTGAGGCGAGGCCGCGCGGATCGCCGAGGGCGCGGAAGCGCGCGACTGCCCGGTCGAAGTAGCCGACCGCCCCGATGCGGTCGCCGCAGAAGGCCGTTGCCATGCCGAGCAGGTCGAGCGTTGCCGCGACGCCCGACTCGTCCCCGGCCGCCTCGAGGAGCACCAGCGCCTCACGGTGGGCCGCTACGCCCTCTGTCGGATGCCCGGTGTTGGCCAGCCAGTTGCCGAGGCCGTTCAGTGTGTGGGCGAGGTTGGCAGGATCGTCGAGCCGGCGCGCAAGCGCCAACGCCAACTGCAGGTAGTCACCGGCCCGCACGTAATCGCGCGCGCCCCAGATGGTGCCGAGATCGAGCGCTGCGTGCCACTCCCCCTGGAGATCGTCGGCGGCACGCGCCCCCTCGAGCGCCAACGCAAGATCGCGCGCGGCCCGGTCCAGCTCGCCCAGCGTCTCAAACGCGAGCCCCCGCGACCGGTACAGTTCAGCCGGAGCCGCTCCACCGAGGTGCTCGGCCGCGTCCAGCGCGCGCGTGAGCTGTTCGACGGCCTCGCGCGTCGCATGGAGCGCCAGCGCCCGCTCGGCCGCCCGGCGCGCGTAGGTCAGCGCCCGCTCCCAGTCCTCCGCCGCGTGCGCATGGTACGCCAGCTCGGCAAGGTGAGCCTCCGGCTCGGCGGCGAAGAGGCGCTCCAGGGTGTCCACCACCGCCCGGTGCAGCGACCGGCGCTCGCGGGCGAGCATCTGCGCATAGACCGCCTGCCGCGTCAGCGCGTGGCGAAACGCGAACCGGTCCGCCGACAACTCGACGACGAGCTGGGCGGCAACGAGCTCCTTGAGCTGCGCCACAAGCGCGTCCTCCTCGAGCCCCGCCAGCGCCTGAAGCAGCGCGAAGTCGAAGCGCTGGCCGACCACTGCCGCCAGCCCGAGCACACGCCGAGCCGTGGGGCTGAGGCGCTCGGCGCGCCGGCAAACCGCGTCCTGCACGCTCCGCGGGATGCGCCACCCACCCGGAGAGGTCGAAACCCACGCGCCATCCGCGCACACGAGGTCGCTCGCTGTCAGCAGTACCTTCAGAATCTCCTCGACGAAGAAGGGGTTCCCCTCCGATAGCGCGTAGAGCTCACCAACCAGGGTAGCAGGAACGATCCCCTGCGGACCGAGGATCGCGTGACACATCGCCCCGACCTCGGCGGGTGACAACCGCGCAAGGCTCAGTTCAACCGCCAGGCGCTCACGGTCGAGACCGGCCAGGAAGCGGGTGAGGTCGCTGGAGGGCTCGTCGTCGCGGTACGTGAGTACCAGCACCACCGGGTGGTCGCGCACGCGCCGAGCCAAGTACAGCAAGAACTCCAGGCTCGTGCCATCGCTCCAGTGCACGTCCTCGACAATGGCGAACAGCGGCCGACTCGCAGCGAGGCCGACCAGGAGACGGGCCAGGGCCTCGAAGAGCCGGCGGCGATCCCGCTCAGGGTCGGGGACCGGCGGCACAGCCTCCGGCTCACCCGTCGGACCAGGGAGGAACGAGGCTAAATCGGGTGCCAGCCTCACCAGGTCGTTGGTGAATAAGCCGACGATGCGGGCAGCCTCGACGGTATACCCCTCTCTCGGGATCCCACGCAGGAGATCGACGAGGGGCGCGTAGGGGACAGCGCTGTCGGGCTCGAAGCAGTGACCCTCAAGGACCGCGAACCCGCGTGTCCGGACACGAGCCACCATCTCAGCGACCAGGCGGGATTTGCCGACACCGGCCTCTCCGGCAACGAGAACGGTCGCGCCCTGGCCAGCGCAGGCGCGTTCGACCACGCGTTCAAGCGCCGCGAGCGCAGGAGCACGGCCGACCAGTACGGGGCAGATGACCGGCTGATCGGGACCTGGATTTGATCCCTGCACTCGGAGCTTCACTTCTCATCGACCTCTCAGGGATGACCGGCCGCACGCTTGATCTCCAGCACTCCGAAGTCCCGTGTCGCCAGCAAGGAGCCCGTGAAGTCCTGCCTGGCAGCAGTCAGCCCGCTCGCTAAACTTTCACCTGGCCTCTTGTCGCCACCAAAGCGCACCCTCTTCGCCTGGAGCCAGCTACACTCTAGCTAACGCACGCTACATCGTCAACACACATTGACTCGGTTTCAGATTGTGTTGATGGGCTCGGCATTCGGCAAGAGGACTGTTGCCAGAATGATGGGCTCCGATACCCTCGATTCGAGAAGCGGAGGTACCAGAGCCCGTGAACATCAGAGACCGAGCCAAGTGTTCGAGTTGGGAGTGGCGAAGGTGCCCCAACTGCAGGGATACCGATATGGTCAAATACGGCACCTCCACCGGCCAGTCCCGGTTTCTCGACGAGCGAAGGGCAGTCATCGTCCAGCGGCACAAGTGTCATGTAATTCAGCGCAGCCACGCCCTGGGCAAGGCGGTCATCTCCTCGGAAGAGTCCCCGCTACGGGTTTGGAGGAAACAGGATGCCCGGGAGGTCTGTCGGCTCCGCGGCGACCTCTGACAACACGGTCACAGCTGTGAATGGCACCACGGCGCTGCCCGCCCGACACCCGCGTCCCGGCCGATCCTCAGACCCGGCCAGGCCAAGCATATGCGACAGCGGCTCTCCGAGAAGGCCAGTTGGCTCACCTCGTCATGCCTGTCAGCCGCCTGGCTGCGGAGACGGCAGCAGCAAAGGGAGCAGGCAAGAGAAGGCGACCGACTATTCGCACGCCCACTCTAATACTCGGGGCGGGTGACAGTGTAGGTCAGGGTCAGGTCCTTGCTCCGGAAGAATGAGTAGGAGTTGTCGAAGCGCAGGACATACGGCCCAGTCGCCGCGGCGGTCCAGCGGAAGGTGACGGTCCCCTCGACCCGGCTCTCGGACTCGAGGACAGTCGGCGGACTGGTGCCGGCGTAGACGAGTTGAAAGTCGATGTCGGCGGCGTGCACGATGAACTCCCCGCGCAGGGTATCTCCCTGACGGAGCGGGATGTTCTCCTGATGAACGCGACCAGCCGGAACACGGAAGGAGATGCTCCGGGAACGAACGACCACGACACGGGGTGCGGGTGTGGGGGTCGGGGTCGCAGGAGGCGGCGGCGTGGGTGTGAACGTGGACGTCGGACTGGCAGTAGGAACTTCAGTCGGGGTGGCGGTATCGGTCGGCGTGGGCGTCGGCGAGACCGTTGGCGTGGCGGTCGAGGTCGCCGTGGCCGTGGGCGTCATGGTCCACAGGGCCGCGGCACGGGTCTCGGCGGTACGAACCCGCTGCATCCCGACGTTCTCTCCCAGGGCGAAGGCGAAGCCCAGGAGGACGGTGAGGACGAGGGCGGCGCCGGCCAGGGCCGCCCCCAGGAGGAAGGTCCGCGGCAGCCTCATGGATCGGCGCCTGCCCCTCCGGTCAGCGCGGCTGTCCTCCTATCGATCACATGCCCGGTCGGACCAGCGGCCCCATCCGGCCGCGCTGTGGGCAGAGCAACCTCGCTGAGGAGAACAGCGGCGGCGCCCACAGCGGCGGCCCACGGCTCAAGCCGCGCCGGGACAATCCGCACCTCGCTTGCCAGGGACGAGAGCGCCCGCCGCCGTGCCGCGGCTTCGACGGCCGATACGAGCATCGGGAGGGCGGTGATGACCGGTCCCCCCAGGACAACCATCTCTGGCTGGAGGAGATTCACCAGGCCCGCCACAGCGATTCCGAGATAGTCGGCCGTCTCCTGCAGGACCTCTCGAACGGCCGGGTCGCCCTGCTCCCAGAGGGCGGCGAGGTCTGCCAGCCCCAGCTCCTCCAGTGCCGCCGCGCCGCCCGGTCGGGGCGGCCCCGCCAGCCGGTGCACGCCCCGCGCGCGCAGGCGGGCCCGGATCCGGGTCAGGAGCGCCGGACCCGCCGCTACCGCCTGGAGACAGCCGTCGTTCCCGCAGGGGCAGAGTTCCCCGCCCGGGGCAACGGTGAGATGACCGAGCTGTCCATCCCCGGGGAAGGCGCTCGGGTATAACCGCCGCCGGGCAACGATGCCCGCGGTGATCTCGCGTCCGATCCGGATGTAGACGAGGTGGTCAGCCTCCCGGCCTACCCCGCTCCACGCCTCGCCAACCGCCGCCGCCTTCGCCGGACTGACCACCGCAACCGGCACGCCCAGACGGCTGGCAAGCTGCTGCTTCAGCTCCGGCTCAGCCGGCCCACTGGAAGGGAGTGCGGCGCCGCCTGGCGTACTGAGGCCAAGGCCGAGGAGCCGCCCCGCCGGCAGATCCCCCAGCAGGGCCGCGGCGAGATCGGCGATCTCCTCAACCGCAAGGACGCGGCCGGCTCGGACGGCGGTACGCAGGGGCCTGGCCCCCAAATCGGTCAGAACGGCGCGGCAGGCATCCTCACCCAGCTCCACGCCCACGGCCGTCCGGGCTTGCGGGTTGAAGCGCAGGAGAGTGGGCCGCCGACCCAGCTCCGAGGGGCCGGGACCGATCTCCTCGACCAGGCCCTCCCGCGTGAACTCCTCGATGATCTGAGTGATTGTCGCCTTACTCAGCCCGCTGGCGCGCGCCAGGGCAACCCGCGAGGTGACCGGCTGGCGCCGCAAGAGGTCGAGGACTGCCGCCCGATTGATCTCCCCCGCAACCCGCGCGTCGGCCCGGATGCAGTCGCTACTCATTGCGCTTTCGTTCGACATGCTAACGAATGGGACTGTAGCTGATTCCCCTCCTGCCCGTCAAGGGCGAGGAGGGAAAGCATAAAAGGCCGTGTCCGGGCGGTGTGCGGGCGGCCGCGCGGTCTGACAGCGGTTCGGACAGCGGCATCCCCCGGTGCAGTGGATTGGCCGGCGGGGTAGGGCAGTTCGGGCCCCCTGTGCTATACTCGCCCCGGACCGGGGCCGATTGCGCCCTGGCCGATCGCCAGACCGCGCACACGCGCAACGAGAGGAGAGTTCTACGGTGATGCGGATCGCCGAGTTCCTGCCACCCACGCCATCCCCGCTGTGGAAGATGGTGAAGCAGTGCGGCGTCGAGTACGTTGTCGGCGCGATGGATTTCAGCCGCGGCATAGGGGCCGATCGAGAGGAGCGCCCCTGGAGCTACATGTCGCTCCTGCGGGTGAAGACAGCCTACGAGGACGCCGGGTTCAAGCTGGCAGTGCTCGAGAGCCGTCCCCCGCTCACCCGGGCCAAGCTCGGCCTGCCCGGGCGGGATGAGGAGATCGAGAACGTACGTGAGCTGATCCGCAATATGGGGGCACTGGGGATTCCGGTCTGGTGCTACGAGTGGATGCCGGTGTTCAACTGGCTGCGCACCTCAACGACTATCCCGTCGCGCGGTGGGGCGCTGGTCACCGGCTACGACCACGCCCTGATGCGGAACGCGCCGCTGACCGAGTACGGCGAAGTCTCCGAGGAACGGCTCTGGGAGAACCTGCGCTACTTCCTCGAGGCCGTAGTGCCAGTTGCCGAGGAGGCAAACGTCAAGCTGGCGATGCACCCGGACGATCCTCCCCTCTCGCCGATCCGCGGACTGGGACGGATCATGCGGAGCGTGGAGAACTTCCAGCGCCTGCTCGATCTGGTTCCCAGCCCGGTGAACGGCATTACCCTCTGCCAGGGCAACTTTACCCTGATGACCGACGACCTCCCCGGGGTAATCCGCCACTTCGGGCGGCAGGGGAAGATCTTCTTCGTCCACTTTCGGGACGTTCGCGGCACGCCGGAGAAGTTCGTCGAGACGTTCCACGACGATGGGAAGACCGATATGCTGGCCTGCATGCAGGCCTACCGGGAGATCGGCTTTGACGGCGTATGCCGCCCGGACCACGTCCCGACGATGGAAGGCGACAGCAACGATCACCCATCGTACTCAAACCTCGGGCGGCTCTTCGCGATCGGCTACATCAAGGGTCTGCACGAGGCCGTCTACGGCCGTGAGCGGCGGTAGAAGACGGCATCACCGGGCTCCCGCACGCCGCGCGCTCACGGGCACCCGTGCGGTCACCCGGGAGACCAGGCCGACCGAACGGTTTGCCGAATGAAGAGGAGAGAGGCATGGTCACGGCGATTGCGTTCTACGTCTCCCCGTCGGGGCGAGATGACTGGTCCGGCCGTCTTCCGGAGCCGCGGTCCGATGGGAAAGACGGGCCATTCGCCAGCCTCGCGCGCGCCCGCGATGCCTGCCGGGCGCTGAAGGAGTCCGCCCGGCTGACCGGGCCTGTGACGGTGTTCCTCCGGGGTGGACGCTACCGGCTGACCGAACCGCTGACCCTGAGACCAGAGGATTCGGGACCGGTGACCTACACCTCCTTCCCCGGCGAGCGCGCGGTGATCGACGGCGGCCAGCGCATCACCGACTGGCAAATCACCGAGCGGGACGGGCGCGTCTGCTGGGTGGCCGACCTGCCAGAGGTTGCCGCCGGTCGGTGGTGGTTCCGACAGCTCTTCGTCAACGGCCAGCGGCGGCCCCGTCCACGCCTTCCCCGCCAGGGCTACTTCTGGATCGAGCACGTGGAGGGCGTGGACCTGGCGGCGCCGATGAGCGCCCAGCTCTTCGAGGGGTCTGACCGCTTCCGGTGCGCACCCGGGGATATCCAGCCCTGGCGGAACCTCGGCGATGTTGAGGTCGTCGTCCTGCACTACTGGATCGAGGAGCGCCTGCCAATCGCGTCCTTCGATCCCGATACCCGGGAGGTTCGGTTTACCCGGCGGAGCACCTTCGTCCTCCGGGATGACGTGGCCAGCCGCTTCGCTCGATATTATGTCGAGAATGTCGGCGAGGCGCTTGCCGAGCCAGGTGAATGGTATCTGGATCGATCGGCCGGACGCCTCTTCTATCTGCCGCTCCCCGGTGAGGATCCGGCGACAACCGAGGTGGTTGCCCCGCGGGCGCGCGACCTGCTGCGACTCATCGGCGTGCCAGAGGAGGGACGCCACGTCGAGTATGTGCGCTTCGAGCGGATCGACTTCGAGCACGCCGAGCCGGAGGTGCCGACGGACTGGACGCCGTACTTCACCGCAGCAGATACACCCGGTGCGGGACCGGGGCCGCACGCCGCGGCGCCTCAGGGCGCCATCACCGTGCCGGCGGCGATCAGTCTGCGCGGGGCACGCTTCTGCGCAGTCGAGGACTGCCGGGTTGCCCACGTCGGCGGCTACGGCATCGAGCTTCGCGAGGGTTGTATCGGGAACCGAATCGTCGGGTGCGAGCTGGTGGACCTCGGGGCCGGAGGCATCAAGCTGAACGGCGCCGACGCACACGGTCCGCTGCACCTTCGGAGTGGGCGGAATCGGCTGACCGACAACCACGTGCACGACGGTGGGCACATATTTCCCAGCGGGGTCGGCATCCTCTGTGCCCACGCGTTCGATAATGACATCTCGTACAACCACATCCACGATCTGTTCTACAGCGGCATCTCCTGCGGCTGGGTCTGGGGCTATGGGGAGAACGTCGCCCGCGACAACCGGATCGAGTACAACCGCATTCACGACCTGGGCCGCGGCCTGCTCAGCGACCTCGGCGGCATCTATACCCTGGGGGTTCAGCCCGGCACGGTGATCCGGGGGAACGTGATCTATCGGGTCGCGGCGTACCACTACGGCGGGTGGGGGATCTACCTCGACGAGGGGAGCGCTCACATCCTGGTTGAGCAGAACCTCTGCCGCGACACGAGCAGTCAGGGGTTTAACCAGCACTACGGGCGTGAGAACATCGTCCGCAACAACATCTTCGCCTTCGGGCAGGAGGGACAGGCCGCGCTCAGCCGGCCGGAGGAGCACAACGCCTTCACCTTCGAGCGCAACATCCTGCTCGGGCACGGTCAGCCGTTCTTCGTGCTCCGCCGGGCCCGGGAGCCGCGGCCGGCCGGGTTCCAGAGCGATCTGAACCTCTTCTGGGATACCGCGGGTGGGGAGATCGTCCACGTCAGCGGGTGGTATACCCCTGACGGGCAGTGGGTGATCACCGGGCGCCTCGATCACGCTGCATGGCAGGAGCGCGGCCAGGACCGCCACTCGCGCGTCGCTGACCCGAATTTCCGGGCCCCGGAGCGGGGCGATTTCACCCTCGCGGCGGACTCGCCGGCGAGGGAGATCGGCTTCCAGCCCTTCGATCCAGACCGGGCTGGGCCGCGCGCTCCGGACGCACGGGAGTAAGCCGATCCCCCACCCGCCGGCCCCAGGCCGCCGCGCGGGACCGTCCGGCCGGGGCTCAGCGGCCCCGGGCCTGGCGCCAGGCCTCGTACTCGGCGCGGGCTTCCTCGGTGAGCGGGTAGTACTTGCGGAGATCCCCGCCCTCGGCCAGCTTCAGGCGGCTGAACTCCTCCCACTCGGCGTGGGCAGTGGCCCTCTCAGCAACCTGGGGAGCCAGGGCAATCGGCACGACCACCGCGCCGTCGTCATCGGCAATAATGATGTCGCCCGGCATGACCAGGACGCCGCCGCAGGCGATCGGGACGTTGACGGCGAAGGGGAAGATGTTGGTCTGGGTGTGGAAGTTCGGCGTCACGCCCCGGAGCCAGAGGCCCAGGCCGAGCTGCTTGACCCGTGCCGAATCGCGAATGCAGCCGTCGATCACGACACCGATGCCGCCGCGACCGCGGAAGTAGGTCATCATCATCTCGCCGAAGACGCCGCTCGTCATATCGCCCCGTGCATCAACAACGACGACATCGCCCGGCTGGGTGTGGTAGAGCACGTGGCGGTGGAGCTGGCGCTCCGGATCCACATACTCGGCGTCGGAGTAGAGGTCCTCGCGCTTGGGCATAAACTGGAGGGTGAGCGCGGGTCCGACGATCGAGACGCCTGGCGTCATGCAGACCGGTCCCTGGATGAAGGCACTGCGGATGCCCAGGCGCTTCAGCTCGCTGGTAGCGGTGGCGCTCCCGATGCCCTTCAGGGCGGCGATGAGGGCGGGATCGGGGCGGGAGATGTCCTTCGTTTCAATGGGTGGGTTTC
>JADGGD010000148.1 GCA_019690095.1 Chloroflexota bacterium | reverse complement strand
CCCGATCGCCCACTGGGTCTGGTCAACCGGCGGCTGGCTCCACCGGCTCGGCGCACTGGACTTCGCCGGCGGCACCGTCGTGCACATCAGCTCGGGCGTAGCCGCCCTGGTGGCGGCGATCGTCCTCGGCGAGCGGCTCGGGCTCGGCGCGGAGCCGATCGAGCCGCATGATGCGACAATGACCGTCCTTGGCGCCTCTCTGCTCTGGTTTGGCTGGTTCGGCTTCAACGCCGGAAGCGCGGTCGCGGCCGGGACCCTGGCCGTCTCAGCCTTCGTGGTCACGAACACCGCTGCAGCGATGGCCGCCCTGACCTGGATGACCATGAGCTGGTGGCACAAAGGCCAACCCAGCGTGCTTGGCGCGGCCGCCGGTGCGGTCGCTGGCCTGGTGGCGATCACGCCGGCGTCTGGTTATGTGACCGTTCCGGCGGCAATCCTGATCGGCTTGCTGGCAGGAATCGCCTGCTACTGCGCCGTTCAGCTCAAGCCTCGCCTGCGCGTGGACGATGCGCTTGACGTGTTCGGCGTCCACGGCGTGGGCGGCACCCTGGGCGCGATCCTGACCGGCGTCTTCGCCACGGTCGCGGTGAACGCGGCCGGTGCAAACGGGGCACTCTACGGCAACCCGGCCCAGCTGGGCATCCAGATCATCGCCGTCCTGGCAACATGGGCCTATGCCGGTACGGCGACCTTCGTGATCCTCAAGGTGCTGGATCGTCTGGTCGGTCTGCGCGTTCCCGAGCACGAGGAACGGGTCGGCCTCGATACCAGCCAGCACGGTGAGCTGGCTTACCAGCTTTAAAGCGGAATCGGGCACTGTATGGCAAGATCTCGTGGGGAGAACCCGGAGGAGCATAACCGATGTTGACCCTCTTTGCGCTGATCGTCTTCCTGCTGCTCGTCGGAGCCTGGGCGGCGCTACCCGTCAGGTCTCCCGCCCGGTGAGCAGCCCCGCACTGCGCCGGATCGGACCACCGGAGCGAGGACTGCGCAGCCGGCTGCTTCGAGCACGCGGCACAGGCGTCGATCCACATGTGACGAGTTCCTGACTGTCCGGATGGCTGAGCGGGGAATATCCCGATCGCCATCCGGACAGTCTCCACCTCCCTGGCGCGGTGGGGGTTGGCTGCTGGTGCCTCCCATCCTGCCGCGTTCGGTTGCATCCCTCCCGGGCGGCGTGCCATAATCAAGGGGGGATACGTCCCTGATTCCTCTTAACCGCGAGGCGCCCGCCATGACCGATCTGTCCGCTTCCCGGGCCAAGCTTGACCGGCTTGTTACGATCCTGCGCGATATGGGGAGCGTGTTGATCGCTTACTCCGGGGGGACCGACAGCACCTTCCTGCTTGCCGTCGCGCTGGAGACGCTCGGCCCCGAACGCGTCCTCGCTGTGACCGGCGTCTCCGAGAGCCTGGCGCCGTACGAGCGGTCCGAGGCCGCGGCAGTAGCGCGGCAGATCGGGGCCCCGCACCTTGAGATCCAGACCCACGAACTCGAGGACGAGCGGTACGCCAGCAATCCAACCAACCGCTGCTATTTCTGCAAGGCTCACCTCTTCACCCACCTTCTCGCGATCGCCCGCGAGCGCGGGCTCGCCTGGGTCGCGGATGGCTCCAACGCTGACGACCTGGGCGACTTCCGACCGGGCATGCAGGCCGGACACGAACGCGGGGTCCGCAGCCCCCTGCAGGAAGCCGGCCTGACCAAGCCTGAGATTCGTTTCTTCGCCCGCGAGCGCGGGCTCGCCATCTGGGACAAGCCCGCTGCCCCCTGTCTCTCTTCGCGCATTCCCTACGGTCAGCGTGTGACGATCGAGAAGCTCCGACAGATCGGTCAGGCCGAACTGTACCTGCGTCAGCTCGGCTTCCGTCACCTGCGGGTCCGCCATCACGACACCATCGCCCGGATTGAAGTCCCACGGGCGGATATGCCCCGGCTCCTCCAGGACGACATCCTCGAAGGGGTTGTCCAGCGGTTCAAGGAGCTGGGCTTCCACTATGTCACGCTCGATCTGCAAGGTCTGCGCTCCGGAAGTCTGAATGAGACACTGGCCGGGCGGACGGCTATCCCACTCACGGCAGTCTCGCGGTGACTGCGTCGGCCGATGAAACGCGCCAGGCCGCAGCGGACTGCGGCCCGACGCCTCGGTATGGCCCATGGCCCGAATGGGGCAGGACGAGGGTCGTGTTGACAGAACGGGTCGGGTCGCTAGAATCATGGTGAGGCAAGTGGATTGTCCGGGGACGCATCGGTGACACCTTCGAGCCTGGGATTCCTTGCCGACCGGCGGACACCAACCGTTCGGGTCGCGGCCCAGACCCTCGGTCGACTGGCAGTAGGGACGCTGGTCGTCCTGTTTCTTGTTCAGATCGTCATTCGTCTTCTCTATCGGCTGGTTCCGACTCGCGTGCTCGCGCGGCTTGCGCTGATACTGGACGCACCGATTCGCCAGCAGTTCCTGAGTCCGGCGACGGTCGCCCGGCGGGTTGGCTTGCGGCCCGGCATGCGAGTGCTGCACATCGGCCCGGGCAGTGGCCCCCTGGTCGAGGCACTCGCGCAAACGGTAGGGTCCACCGGTCGGGTCGAGGCGGTCGCCCTCGATCCAGAGGGGCTCCAGAAGGCGCGGGTGTATCTCGCAGCCGCGCGGATCGAGAATGCGAGCGTTATCCCCGGGAACGGCCAGCGGCTCCCGTTTCCTGATCAGAGCTTCGATGCCGCCTGTCTGGTCTCGTCGCTCGGGCGATTGGCAGATGTGCGGGCAGCCCTGCAGGATATCTGGCGAGTCTTGCGGCCGGCTGCCCGGCTCTCGATCAGCGAGATCATCAGCGACCCGGCCTATCCCCTCTGGGGGCAGGCGGCCGCGTATGGTGAGCAGGCCGGCTTCGAGCCTCTCGAGACCTTCGGAGACTTCATCGCCTATACGATTAATTTTCGAAAGCCCGTCGCGGTGACCTCATCCTGAGTGAGTACGGGCCGAGATGGCTCGCACGCGCGCATGACCCGAGGGATACCCGAGAGCCCGGGGCCGCCGGCCCCAGGGAGGGCAGGGCGTGCGGAGTGCGTGGACCATCCCTGACCTGGTCACCGCCAGCAGCGGCGCGGCTCCACGGCACGGGTGTGGGCAGACGATGCGGCAGGAACGTGAAAGCGCAGCTCTCCTCTTCCCCGATCAATTCCTCTGGGGCACGGCAACGGCCTCGCATCAGGTCGAGGGGAACAATACGAACAACGACTGGTGGGAGTGGGAGCAGAAAGGGCGGATCCTGGATGGCTCTCGCTCGGGGCTGGCCTGCGATCACTACCGACTCTATCGGGAGGACTTCGACCTCCTCGCGGCGCTCCACCAGAATGCCCACCGGCTGTCACTGGAGTGGTCGCGCATCGAGCCGACGCCGGGGTTCTTCGATCCCGATGCCATCGCCCACTATCGGGACGTGCTGGAATACCTGCGGCGGCTTGGCATCGAGCCGGTCGTCACGCTCCACCACTTCACCAACCCGCGCTGGTTGAGCGCGAAAGGCGGCTGGGAGACAGCCGAGGTCGTTGATGCCTTTGGACGCTACGTCGCCCGCGCCGTGGATGCCTTCGGAGATCTCGTCCGTTACTGGGTTACGATCAACGAGCCGGTGGTATACGCGACGAAAGGTTACTTCGAGGCGGTCTGGCCGCCCGGCAAGCGCAGTCTCCGGCGGCTGACCCGCGTGCTGCACAATATGATCCTCGGCCATGCGCGAGCGGCGCGCATGATCCGGGAGCACAGCCCCCGGACGGACGTCCAGATCGGCGTGGCACATCACCTCCGGGTGTTCGATCCCTATCGGCCGATTCTGCCGTTCGACCATTTCGTCGCGCGGACCGGCGAGGCGCTGTTCAATCGGGCAGTCCTCCTCTCGATGCTGGACGGACATTTCCAGTTCCCCTTCGGGCGCGGTGCCATCCCCGAAGGACAGGACACGCTCGATTTCATCGGGCTCAACTACTATTCGCGCGATATGGCGACCTTCGACCTCCGCCATCCGCGAAGCTACTTCGGAAGCTTCTTCGCCCACCCGGACCGTCCCAAGACGGCCGCTGGCTGGGAGATCTATCCGGAGGGCATCTACCGCGTCCTCAAGTTCCTGGCCCGGTTTAACAAGCCGATCCTGATCACTGAGAACGGAGTGGCTGACGAGCGAGATGAACTCCGCCCGGCCTTCCTGATCACACACCTCCAGCAGATCCATCGAGCTATGCAGGAGGGGGTGAAGGTCCAGGGCTACCTGCACTGGTCAGCCCTGGATAACTTCGAGTGGTCGGAGGGACGGCGGCTCCGCTTTGGTCTCATCCACGTTGATTACGACACGCTGAAGCGGACCGTTAAGCCCAGCGGGGAACTCTACGCTCGGATCTGCGCCATGGGGGGCATCGGCACGGCGATGCTCCAGCAGTACGCCGGCTCCGCGTCCTTCGCCTGAGGCTCCTCCACTGCGGTGGGTACCCGGCGGCACTCCTATTCGCGCGCCCGCCCCAGCCGGTAGGCCCAATCGAGCAGATCCACCAGGTGCATCGTCTTGATCCGCAGGCCGTGTCGGCGGGCCCCGTGGGCCAGCTGAATCAAGCAGCCAGGATTGCCGGCAACGACGATCTCTGCACCGGTCGCCGCCATCCGCGTGACCTTCCGCTCGAGAAGCTGCATGGAGAGGCTATACTGGGTGATGTTATATACGCCCGCACTCCCACAGCAGGTATCCGCCTCGTCCATCTCGACCAGCTCGATCCCCGGGATCATCTGGATCAGCTCGCGCGGCTGCGCGCTGATCTTCTGCCCGTGGAGGAGATGGCAGGCATCCTGATAGGTCACGCGCGCGCGAATCTCGCCGAAGTCCTGATTGAGCTCGATGGCTGCCAGGAACTCCGCGATATCGCGCACCCGCGCGCTGAACGCACGCGCCCGCTCCGCCCACTGGGGATCGTCGGCGAGCAGGATACCGTACTCCTTGAGCGTCGAGCCGCAGCCAGCCGCATTGACGATGTAGTAGTCAGCTCCTGTCCGCTCGAACACCGTGATCATGCGCCGGGCCAGGACGCGGGCCATCTCGTGCTCGCCGCCGTGAACGTGCAGGGCGCCACAGCACGCCTGCCCGCGCGGCACCACAACATCACACCCGTTCAGGGCAAGAATCCGTGCCGTTGCCGCATTTGTGAGGCTGAAGAACTGCTCCTGGACACAGCCGGTGACCAGGGCGACGCGGTGACGGGCCGAACCGCGGGCTGAAATAAGCGGCGGCAGCGCGGCCTTCACGATCCCACCCTGCATCGGCGGCAGAAGGGCCTCCAGATGGCCCAGGTTGAGCGGCAGTCGTTCGAGAAGGCCGCTCGCACGGGCCAATGCCTGCAGGCCACTCTTCTGGTAGAAGCGCATGCCCAGCCCCAGGGCATCGAGAAGGGCCGGCGAGGCAAAGACCCGGTTCAGCACGACTGCCCGGAGCAATCGCTCGGTCGCGTTCCGCGGGGGGATGACCGCGCGAGCGGCCTCGAGCAGTCGCCCGTACTGAACGCCGGACGGACAGGCCGTCTCGCAGGCCCGACAGTTCAGGCACCGATCAATGTGCAGCCGAAAGTTCGGATCGTCTACCCGGATCTGCCCATCGTGGAGGAGGCGCATCTGATAGATCCGTCCCCGGGGCGAATCGAGTTCCGAGCCGAGCAGCTTGTACGTTGGACAGGAGGACAGACACATCCCGCAGTGGACGCACGCCCGGATCAGGCTGCGATCAACAAAGTTAAACCGTGTTCGCCCATCTGGCTGTACTTCGATCGCCATTGCTTCTCCATCCTGCCGGCCTGGTTCGGTACCGCGGGCTCGCGGGGCCGCTCACCGCGGTGCTTCAGATGCCGCCGACAAACCGTCCTGGATTCAGGATCGCCCGGGGATCCATCGCCTCCTTCAGCCGGCGCATCAGTACAAATGAGGGCCCCACCGGCCCCCAGACGTCGAGCCGATCCTTCAGCGCCCGTGGGCACTCCTCAACGATCAGGCTTCCTTCCAGCGAGCGACACGTTTCTCGCAGCGCTTCGATCGCACGGGCAGTCGTCGCGAGCGGTTCGTCACGGCCGTCACTCTCGGGGATCTCCCAGTTCAGATAAATCACCCCGCTTCCGGCGCGGCCGCCGATCGCTGGCTGACCCCCGAAGGCATCCCGTCGCCCTTCGATCACCCGCACGATCTCACCGACCCGGGCGATCGGTACAGCGATCTTGGCCAGCACCGTGCGGGGCCCGGTCTGGCGCGCCGGCCGCTCGGCGATCCATCCCCAGAACCGTTCCGAATCAGCGTCGGCCAGGTCGGTGATCTCGGTCGCCCCGGCCTGCTGGTAGATGCGCACCAGATCGTCGCGCTGACGAAGCACCGCACGGCCCGGCGCCGTCCCCAGCGTCGCGAGGAGAAACCCCGACCCCGGTTCCGGAACGGGCGGGCCGTCGTATCCGCGGAGAGCAGGCCCGTTGACCAGATCGACCGCCACAGGAAAGAGTGGTGATCGGATGACCGTCTGGACTGCCTGCGTAAGCGCCTCGATCCGCGGGAAGGAACCGACCACCGTCCGTTGCGCCGCAGGCCGCGGGGCAACCTTGAATGAGACCTCGACGATCAGGACAAGCGTGCCAAGCGAGCCGATGTAGAGCTTGTTCAAGTCATAGCCGGCGACGTTCTTGACCACCCGCCCCCCGGCCCGGACCACCGTGCCGCGCGTGGTCGCGGCCCGGGTCCCGATCACCAGATCGCGGGCCGACCCGAGGCCGAAGCGGCGCGGACCACTCGCGTTCGCTGCGATAATCCCCCCGATCGTCACCTGATCAGCATGCGGCGGATCGAGCGGCAGGTACTGCCCACCCGCCGCGAGCACGTTCTGGAAGGCCGCAAGGCGCAGGCCGGCCTGCACGGTCGCGGTCAGATTTGCTGGCGCATACTCGACAACCTGATCGAGCCGCTCCGTCGAAATGATGAGGTCACAGGCACGCGGAGGATTACCCAGGGCGGTCTTAGTGCCCGCCCCGCGAGGCGAAACGGCAAGACCGAGACGGTCAGCCACCGCCAGCGCCCGGGCCGCCTCCTCGTAACTGGCGGGCCAGCAAATCGCCGTGGGCTGCACCCCATCGACAGCGTACTCGGCACGCTCGTCCTCAGCCAGCTCGCGCCAGGCGATGCCGGCCGACTCCAGGCCCGCAGCCAGTCCCGTCCAATCTACCAGCCGGCTCATCTGCCCTTACCAGCCCACCGCGGCGATCCGTCCGGTGCGGCGGGGTTCCGGATTCCAGCACCTGCCCGGGGTGGGGAAGATCTTGCCCGGGTTAAACATCCCCGCCGGATCAAACGCCTCTTTGACCCGGTACATCCAGTCGATATCGTCGCCGGTGAAGGTGAGACACATCATCTCGCGCTTCTCCACGCCGATCCCGTGCTCGCCGGTCAGCGCCCCGCCGGCTTCAGCACAGACGGCGAGGATCTCATAGCCCATCTGACGGACCTTCTCCTCCTCGCCCGGCTTCTCCGCATCGAAGAGCACCAGCGGGTGCAGGTTCCCATCCCCCGCGTGGAAAACATTGGCG
>JADGGD010000147.1 GCA_019690095.1 Chloroflexota bacterium | reverse complement strand
AGCTCCTTGACGACCGACGCCGGCCGCTCGATCACCTCGCCCGCAGCGATCCGGCGGGCGACATCAGGCGGTAGGATCCGGATCGCCACGTTTCTCCTCATCCCGTTCGCCGGCGGGCACGTCCTGCTCACTTACCACCAGGCAGCCGGCTGGGCCCTGCGCCCGGGCACGCAGGGCCTCCTCCAGGTAGCGCGCGAGATTGGCGGTCGTGGGGAGGTGGCGGATCTCCTCGAGGGTAAACCAGCCGACCTCGGTCGCATCTGAGGCCGCGCGCGCCTCCGCGACGTCCGCACTGGCCCAGAAGTCAATGATCAGGTAGTGCGCGGCAACTCGGCCATCCGGGCCGCGCGAGATCCGGTTAAGGATGATCGCCACATCGCCCACCGCAACCGCAAGCCCACACTCCTCGCGAAGCTCGCGGCGCACTGCCTCAGTCAGCGTCTCACCGATCTCGACCCGCCCGCCCGGAATGCTCCAGGCGCCCTGCATCGGCGGATGACCGCGGCGAACCAGGAGGATCCGGTCCCCGCGGGTCACAATTGCCCCGACGCCGACGACGATCCCCCCCGGCGAGCTCACGCGACCGTCGGCTTCGCCCACGCGGCGTCCGGCGGGAAGATCGGAGTACAGGTCACAACCTGGGTCGGGGCAGCGTACCAGTCCTTCACCGTATCGCGCCAGCGCAGGTAGTGCGGCTGACGCGTGTGCGCCTCGAACGCATCCCGATCCCGATACACCTCGTAGAGATAGATCGTGTTGGGATCGCTCGCGTCCGTGAGGACATCGAAGCGGAGGCAGCCCGGCTCATCCCGGACCGATCCCCGGGCGTCGTCAAGCATGGACTCGATGAAGGCCGCACGATGCTCGGGCTGGATGCGGATCGTCACGAGAAGCGCGTACACGAGAGCCCCTCCAGAGCGCGCCGCCGGACGGCGGCGCAGAATATGGTTTTAGTGGCCATCTGCGGTTGGATCGGAGCCCTTCCCATTCGGTCCAGGACGACCGCTCACTCGTCGGGTCGGGCGGCCGGCGCGGCCGTTCGCACGGCCGTTGGTCCGCTCAGCTGCACCGGCCAGGACAGCGACCGCAGCGACCCGGTCGCCCGGGTCGAGGTTCATCAGGATAACCCCCTGTCCGGCACGGCCAATCTTCGAGATGCCCTCAACGGGCGTACGGAGCGCCAGTCCGTCGGCGGAAATGACCATAACCTCATCGTGTGGACGGACAACACGCGCTGTCGCTACCGGCCCGTTCTTCGCGGTAATCCCGAGCGCGCGGACCCCACCGCCGCCTCGCCCGTGGGTGGGAAACTCCTCCAGCGCGGTGCGCTTGGCATAGCCGCGCTCGCTCACAACGAGCAGGTCGCCGCCAGGCTCGGCGACATCAGCCGCAACGACGGTATCGCCGTCTGCCAGGCGCATGCCCCGGACGCCGCCGCTGGCGCGATTCGAGGCGCGGATATCCTCCTCGTTGAAGCGAATCGCCTGGCCCTGGCGGCTCACCAGGATGATATCCTGGGCGCCACGGGTCTGGCGCACCGCGACCAGTTCGTCTCCCTCCTCGAGCTGCATCGCGATCAGCCCGTTCGAGCGCACTGTCGCGAACTCCTCGAGCCGAACGCGCTTGACATCCCCCTTGCGCGTCACCAGGACGAAGTAGCCGTCCCGGCCGAACTCCGCAACAGCCAGCGCTGTAGTCACCGTCTCGTCAGGCGCGATCTTCACGAAGTTGATCAGCGGGAGGCCGCGTGCCGCGCGCCCGGCGTCCGGCAGCTCATGGGCCCGGATCTGGAAGACCCGCCCTCGATTAGTGAAGAAGAGCACATCGTGATGGGTGGTCGTGACGAGAAGATGCTGGACGCCGTCATCCTCCTTGGAGATGGTCGCCATCGTACCCTTACCGCCCCGCGAGTGCACGCGGTAGGTGTCGGCAGGAAGCCGCTTGACGTAGTCGCGGCGGGTAAGCACGATCACGATGTCCTGCTCGGGGATCAGGTCGTCCAGGGTCAGCTCATCAGCTTCCTTTGCGACGATCTGAGTTCGCCGTGCGTCGCCATACTTCGTCTTGAGCTCGATGAGATCCTCGCGAACCAGGTGCAGGATCTTGATGGGATTGGCCAGGAGGCCTTCGAGCTTGCGGACCAGCGCCTGGACATCCTTCAGCTCCTGGAGGATCTTCTCGCGTTCAAGGGCGGCCAGACGCCGGAGCTGCGTGTCGAGAATCGCCTGCGCCTGCACCTCGGAAAGGCCGAACCGGCTCATCAGGGTTGCCCGCGCAGCATCGGCGTCGCGCGCCTGGCGGATGGTCTGGATCACCGCGTCGAGATGATCCAGGGCGATCTTCAGCCCGTCCAGAATATGGGCACGCTGGCGGGCCTTCTCCAGTTCGAACTCCGTCCGCCGCGTCAGGACGCCCTTGCGGTAGTTCAGGTAGTGGAGCAGGGCCATTTTCAGGGTCAGCGTGCGGGGCTGACCGTCAACCAGGGCGAGCATATTGACTGAGAAGGAGCTGCGCAGGGCAGTATGCTTGTTCAGGATGTTCAGGATCTGCTGGGGAACAGCATCACGCTTCAGCTCGATAACGATGCGCAGCCCCTCGCGGTCGGACTCGTCGCGCAAATCCGCGATGCCCTCGATGCCGGGGATTTTCCGCTCGCGGACCAGCTCGGCGATCCGCTCGATGAGGCTTGCCTTGTTGACCTGATAGGGGAGCTCGGTGATGACGATCTGGTAGCGTCCGCCCCGCAGCTCCTCAATGGTTGCCCGCGAGCCAACCACGATCCGCCCGTGGCCGGTCGTGTAGGCCTGCTTGATCCCCTCGATCCCGTGGATGATGCCGCCGGTGGGAAAATCGGGCCCCTTGACAAACTCCATGAGCTTATCCGGCGTCACATCGATCATGGCGCTCACATAGTCAAGGAGGGCGTGCCCGAGATCAACCGGCGTGCCGGTCGCGGCGGCCTGCTGCTTCGCTCGCTCGCTGATTTCTGCCTGCAGGCTTCGGGGCAGGCGGCTGAAGGCCGCGGCCAGGGTTGCATCATCGATGGGCAGGTTCATCGCCCGGGCCCAGACGATATCGAACGGCACCCCCCGGGCGATGCAGGCATCGTAGTGATCGATCAGGTAGATCGCGGCATCGGCGATCTCGTTCAGATTGTGCGGCGGAATGTTCGTGGCCATGCCCACGGCGATGCCGGAGGAGCCATTGACGAGGAGATTGGGAAGCTTGGCTGGCAAAACCCGCGGCTCCCGGGTCGACTCGTCGAAATTGGGCTGGAAGTCAACAGTATTCTTGTCGATGTCGACGACGAGCTCCTCAGCCAGCGCAGTGAGTCGCGCCTCGGTGTACCGCATGGCCGCAGGCGGATCACCGTCGATGCTCCCGAAGTTCCCCTGACCATCCACGAGCGGGTAACGCATCGTGAAGTCCTGGGCGAGCCGAACCATCGTGTCGTAGACTGGAGCATCACCATGGGGGTGATATTTGCCGAGCACCTCGCCAACGATGCGGGCGCTTTTCTTGTAGGGGGCGGTGTGCCGGAGCCCGAGTTCGTCCATGGCGTAGAGGATGCGCCGCTGGACCGGCTTCAGCCCATCACGCACGTCGGGGAGCGCCCGGGCCGTGATCACGCTCATCGCGTAATCAAGGTAGGCGCCGCGCATCTCCTCTTCGATCTTCACCAACCGAACGTTTCCGATATCCACACCCCACCTCGTCACCGGGTCACCAGGTACCGTCCGGGGAAGTGCTCACCCGCCCGTGCTCACACCTGTATCTCGTCACGGTGATTGTACCGAATTCGGCGCCTCGACGCCAGCACGAACCAATGTGCGAACGCCGCAGCACCCTCTGGCCGACCAGCGTTCCGGGGGAGGCACGGCACGCCACTGCCTCACCGGCTGCTAGGCGTCGGCCGCGGGTTCAGATCTGGCCGCTCCCAGGGCCTCCCGGGCCAGGGCGAGGAACTCGTCCGGACACTCATCGTGCGGCAGCAGGCCGGCCCGGTCGAAAACCCTCAGATGCGATTGAGGGCGCAGACGGATAAATTGATTGGCATCGCTCACCGGCGTGATCTTCGCCGCGCGTCCCCACACGATCTGCACCGGCTGGGACAGCGTCGGGTAGGTCTCGCGCACGCTCTGGTTCAGGGCACCGCCAATAAACGCCGCGGGGGCGTACCGGGCTCCGGCCTGGTGGCTGGTGCAGTAGTAGGCGTCGATCATCGCCTCGGTAACCCGCGCGGGATCCGCGTAAACGCGTTCGGTCAGGAAGTAGCGCAGAGCACGGCGCGAGACCAGGGCATTGAACAGGGCACTGCCCAGGATGGGCGTCCGCAGGACGCGACCGGCCAGCCGCTGCCAGGTCGAGGGGGGATCCGCCAGGTGCTCCAGACCGGTCGGGCAGATCAAGATCAGACGGTCCACGCGCTCCGGAGCACGCGCCGCAACCGTGATGGCGTAGGCCGCGCCCAGGCCGCTCCCGATGATCGCCGCTGGCTGCTGGACAACGTCGCGCAAGAAGTCATCCAGCAGGTCAACGTAATCAATAGCAGTGTAGGTCCGGCCCGGGCGGTCGGAGAGTCCGAAACCGAGGAGATCCAGTGCGTAAACGCGGTGGTCGCGGGCCAGGCCGCTGAAGGGATGCAGCATCTCCGCACTCGACGCCGCGGCGTGAATGCCGTGCACCAGGACCACCGGCCGGCCCCCCCCCTGCACCTTGTAGAAGATGTTGTACACCTCGTTGTCGCGCACCCAGTGGTAGAAGTGGCCGGAGCCGGGCAGGGGATTCTCCAGCGGTCCGGCCTGCCAGCTCAGCCAGGTATTGAGAGCCCCGAGGCCAGCCGCTGCGCCCGCAGCCAGGCCGAGTATCGTCGTTACCCTCTTCACCATCGCTCCCTCTGTCCTGGTGGCCAGGCTCGGACACCTGTGCCAGCGATCATCCCCATTATACGTATGTGCTGACGCGCCTCAGCGCATGCCCACCGAGTCCGGAAGGGCGACGCGTGCGAACTGGCGGCGGCGTCCCCGGATGATCATGCCCGGGCGGACCGGGATCACCGCACGGGGATCAGTCACGCGCTGGCCATCGATTGAAACACTCCCTTGCTCGACGAGACGGCGCGCGTCGCTCTTGCTGGTCGCAAGCTTCAGCGCGACCAGCAGGTCGGCCACGGGCCAGTCACCGCCGCGCGGCAGGGGAACCTCGGGGATCTCCGCCGGAAGCTCACGCTGCTGAACCTCGCGCGCGAAACGTTCCGCCGCGGATCGCGCATCCTCGGGCGAGTGGAACTGGCTCACGATCTCGAAGGCGAGCCGCTTCTTCAGCTCCATCGGGTTCACCTCGCCGCGCTCCATCTGGCGGGCCATCTGGCGAATCTCCGCTTCCGGCACATCGGTGAGGAGCTCGAAATAGCGGGTGATTAGCTCGTCTTTCAATGACATGACCTTGCCGTACATATCGAAGGGAGGATCGGTGACCCCGATGACGTTCTGATAGCTCTTGCTCATCTTACGGCCGTCGGTCCCCTCGAGAAGCGGCACGGTGATCACGAACTTCTCCCGATTCTGAAGAAGACGCACCAGGGTGCGTCCGACAAGCATGTTAAATGTCTGATCCGTTCCGCCGATCTCAGCATCTACCTCGAGAGCCACGCTGTCGTAGCCCTGCAGGAGAGGATAGAGGAGCTCGTGCAGGCCGATCGGCCGATTCTCCTCGATCCGCCGCTGGAACATATCGCGCTGGAGCATCTGCTGGACGGTGAAGTTGGCCGCGAGCTCGATCATATCGCGGGCGGTCATCTTGTCCCACCACTCGCCGTTGTAGCGGATCTCGACCGGGTTCGTCGGCGACCAGACGTCCAGGATCCTCGCGGCCTGCGCTACATAGGTCCGCGCATTCTCGAGCACCTCGGCATGGGTCAGCTGGACCCGGGCGGCACTCTTGTCGGTCGGATCGCCAATCCGCCCGGTGAAATCGCCAATCAGGAAGATGATCGTGTGGCCGAGATCCTGGAGCTGGCGGAGCTTGCGCAAGGCGACCGCATGGCCAAGGTGAATGACCGGGCTTGTCGGATCCACGCCGAGGTAAATCCGAATGCGCTCGCCAGCGCGGAGGCGGCGCTCGAGCTCCTCCCGACCGATGATCTCGACAATACCGCGCTCGAGCACGGCCTCGATCGGATCAGGATGCAGACGAATCGGCACCGGCAGATCGACGGTCGGCGTGCCACGGTCGACAAAGCCGGTCCAGACCGTTCCCCCAAGTAAGGACTGGACGGCGCGGGCGAGCTCCGCAGTGGCCTGGTGGACGGCCACATCGGTCCGTCCGATAAAGCCGTCAATGGGGAAGATGATCGCGCGGCTATTCTCGGTCACCTTCCCCTTCTCCCCGAGCCGCCAGATCCACCGGCGGGTACGCACCGCCTGGTCGTCGGCGAAGACGATCTCGCCTGGAGCGACCGTCTCCGCCCCGGTATGACCGAGGGGAGTGAAGATGTCGTCTTCGCGGCTGTAGCGCACCTGGAAGTCTCCCCGCAGGCGGTCCAGGTCGTGGGCACCGACCGGCACGAGAAAGCGCAGACTGACGGCATTGGCGAGATCAACGGCCGGATTGACCCGGGGAATACCCTCGCCCTCGACGACCCGACGGGCAAGGGCAACGACTGACGGGGGGAACGCAACCGGATCGATGCCAGCCTGGTGAAACGCCTCGATCCACGCCTTGAGACGCGGGTTGGCGGCGACAGGCTGGTCGGCCAAGGCCTGCTGGGCAAGCGCACTCGCCTGGTCGAGTTCCGCCGCGGCATGGTCGGCCGATCGGCGGTTATCGATCCCCGTAGCGACAACAAGTCCCACGCAGTAGTCGGGAAAGGCGGCCAGCACCTCGGGTGCGATGCCGAATCGCATCGGCCGTTCCGTATTGCTGCTCATGATACCCTGTCCTTACTTGTCCCCTCTGCTTCCCGCCTCGGGCGGGTCATCCTCTACGTGAAAGCACTCTACGCGAAAAAGCCTCTCGCCACACGGGCGAGAGGCCAGACATGCCCTCGCGGTACCACCGCGCTTCGTCGATCGGAGGACTCTGAGCACATCCTTCCCCCGATGACCTCAAACGCGCGATAACGGGCGCACCCCGGCACGCGCCTACTGGACCGGGTGTCTATCCAGACGGGGGATCACGCCCCGGCCAGAGAGTACCCGGCGTTCGGGCGGCGACTCCAGAGGGTAATGGTGACGCCAGTTACCGCGGGTCTCGCACCGACCGCCCGCTCTCTGGAGGGCCCCCCGGCGTCACCTGGCTCTCCTTCCTCGTCTCTCCGCACTCCTTCCGGGAGAGATTCTAGCGCCGGTCGAGACGGGACTGCAAGGCCGGCTCGCACGGCGTCCCGATTGACCGTGTCGGGCGGTTCAGTGCCGCGTTGACCGCGATCGGTTCGCTTTGCTATCCTCCGGCGTGGGCGGCTCCGAGGAGAGCACGGGAGTGGAGATGGAAGGGGTCGAGTCCGGGGGCAGGGGAAGAATGAATATTCGCATCGTTCGAAGCGCGCGGCGGCGCCGGACGATCAGCGCACGCGAGGAGGGCGATACGCTGGTTGTCTACCTGCCAGCAGGCCTGACGCCGGAGGAAGAGCAGGAGTGGGTGGCGCGCATGGAGCAGCGCGTGGTGAATGCGCGGCGCCGCCG
>JADGGD010000146.1 GCA_019690095.1 Chloroflexota bacterium | reverse complement strand
TTCGGTTGATCTGTAACCCAGCGTCGCGACGTTCGGTGCAACCGCCTCGCCGAGCCGGGTACAGCCATCCGAGAAAACAGAACTCTTCGGTCGGTCCGCGCGACACGCGCACGGACGGGCTCATCGCCTGTACCGCTTCTCCCGAATTGACTGCCAGGTCATCGGGCTGAACGTCACTCCTTCGAGCTCACCTCCCCGGTCATATCACCCGGACGCACGCTGCCGCCAGGATCGGCATTGCATAGCCCTGATCCCGTGCTGTCCCGCGACATCCCCGCACAGTGCGCCCGAGATCGGACGCCATTATAGCACGCGTGACAATAGGTGCATAGGGGTCTATATGCTGTATCCACAAACGGCCAGCCGCTCGTACTATTCGCTGGTCGTGCTTGCCCCCGTGACCGACCCCGGCCGATCCGGCTAATCCAGGTGGAACACCTCTTCGAGCACCTGCATGCTCTCGTCCGGACGGCGTCCCTCCAGCCCCTCGAAGAATGGCGCCATCTCCTTCTGCCAGCGCAGGTTGACCTCCCGTTCCGCCATGGCCTGCTGGGCCCGCGCGAAGTCGTCTGTCTCGAGATAGCCGAAGATCAGGCCGTCATCGCGCATAAACAGGCTGTAATTGCGCCAGCCCGTCTCCCGGAGGGCCTGGAGCATCTCCGGCCAGACCGCCCGGTGGCGCGCCTTGTACTCGGGGATCATCTCCTTCTTGACCTTGAAGCAGAATCCCACGCGCGGCACGTCTGCCTCCTGATGTGAATTGGGGAAGAACACCGCTATGCTATCATAACGGGGTTTTCGCTTGCGCGATCGATCGTCGGCGCCGATACTGCACGTGATCACACGAGCAGGTCCGGTCGGCGGCGCCACCGGAGTGAGCCGATGATGGAGGGGGAGAACGTGGCGGTGCACGAGCTGCGAGAGCAACCGGCGGATCTTGTCCGCCGCTTTCGAGTACTGTGCGAGGCGAGTGGGATCGCGCGAGCGAATCGCGTTCCCCTTGCGCTGCCGATTCAGGCGGAGCTGGCAAGCCTGGAGCGGAGGATCCTGGCCATGCTCGAGGAGCGATCTGCGGAGCCCGGGGACGGCACGGCGAATCGGCCGCACGAGGCGATCCTCGTGCCGCTCCCACGGCCCGAGCCGGCCGGCGAACCGGCACCGGCGCCGGCTGCTGGATCGACTCGTCTGACGGCAACGGTCTATACTGACGGGGCGGCCGAAGGGAACCCGGGGCCGGGTGGGTACTGCGCGATCGTTCGCCTGCCCGGCCAGCCGGATCGGGAGCTGTCAGGCAGTTCCATCCATACGACGAACAATAAGATGGAGCTCATGGCGGCGATTGCTGGCCTGCGGGCGGCTGTGGAGGCGGGCGCGGCCGAGATTACGGTTGTCAGCGACAGTGAGTATCTCGTCAAGGGAATGACCGAGTGGCTTCCCGAATGGGAGCGGCGCGGATGGAAGACCGCGTCTGGCCAGCCGGTCAAGAATCAGGACCTCTGGCAGCAGCTCGCCGCGCTCACGCGCGGGCGCCAGGTTCACTGGCAGTGGATCAAGAGCCACGCCGGTCACCCCGAGAACGAGCGCTGCGACTTCGTCGCAACGGCTGCGGCCCGCCGGGCCGCCCGGGCGCGGCCAGTCTGAGAACCGGCGTGCGGTGCCCGAAGGGGCGCGTGCCCGGCGGCCGGCGCAGGACCGGCTCGCCGCCAGAGAGTCGAGCGGGGAGGACAAAGAGTGCCACGGCGCGTGAATCGAGCGATCGAGCTTCTGGAGGAGGATCAGCCGATCTACTACGTGGGGGGCCATACCGGCCACGTGCTGACCTACGAGCAGGGACGGAAGGACGCCCGCACCTGGGCGGACTACATCAACGTGGGGATGGAACACGGCGCGTTTGACCCGGCCGGTCTGGCGGAGTATATGCGCGGGCTCGTGGATGGCGGCCCGACGGCCTCCGGTCACCGAACGCCCGCGGTGATTGTCGAGGCACCGGTCAACGGCACTGACGAGGCCAGCATCCGGGTGAATGCGTGGCAGTTCCGACAGATTCTCGGTCGCGGCGTTCACGGGATCCTGCTCTGCCAGGCCGAATCGCCGGATGCAGTCCGGGCTTTTGTGGAATCCTGCCGCTATCCCCATCACTCCCAGGGGGTCGATCCTTCTCTGCCCTCACCGGTCGAGCGCCTGAGGGGAGCAGCGGGGAAGGGAGGATCGCCCGGAGTAGACGCGAGCGGACGGCCGTATCTTGGCATCGGCACCCGCGGGCGCGGGTCGGAGCCGACCGCGGCGGCGATCTGGGGGCTGTCAACAGAAGAGTATCTGGAGCGCTGTGATGTCTGGCCCCTGAACCCGCGCGGCGAGCTTCTCCTCGGGGTCAAGATCGAGAGCCCGGAGGGGGTCGCGCGTTGTGAGGAGATCCTGGCCGTGCCCGGGATCGGCTTCGCTGAACTTGGTCCTGGCGACCTCGGTCTATCACTTGGCTACGTGCGGGTGCCCCGCGAGCCCTATCCACCGGAGATGCAGGAGGCCCGCGAGCGCGTCTTCGCCGCCTGTCGACGATACGGCATCGCCTTTCTCGAAGGGGCGACACCGGAGTCGATTGCCCGCAAGATTGATGAAGGGGTGCGGATCATCAGCGGCCAGCGAGAGGATACGGCCGCCGCGGGACGGGTGTACTCCCGGCGGACGATGCCGGTGTAAGCAGGTCTCGGAACAGGCGCGACCGGGCCGCTTCAGCAGAGGATGCCGCTCTCACGGGTTTCTCATTGACCCCCATCCGGCGAACGGATATTCTAGGTCTCGGCGAACGTTCGTTCGTCCACTCTCGGGGTCAACAGGAGAAGCCGTGAGCAATACCATAGATAGCCTCCCTATTCTCCATCTGGCGCACCCGATCTGGTATCAGGGGCGACTGGCCGCGGTCGCGGCCAATGGCGAGGTGTACGCGGTTGGCTGGGTCGAGCCCGATCAGCGGCCGGTCCTGCGGGCGATGGCCCTGGCCGTCTTCGAGGCGCCCTTCCTCGCACCGGATCAACAGCTGGGCTTTGCTGCCTACTATCTTCTTCCGTCGGAGCGCTGGCGAACCCTGTGCTCCCTACCAGATGAGCTGATTGCGCAACAGACCGGCCTTCCGCTCGATCTGATCCGTCGCCGGCGAGCCCTGCCGTCTCTTCCCTGGGATGAGACGGCCGCGTCTCCTGGAACAGTGGAGCGCCCGGCGGATACTCCCAACGCGAATTCACCGACCCCATCCAGCCACTGCACGTTGACACTGCCGGTCCGGACCGGTACCGTAGGAGCCTGATCAGCCGACGCGGCCCGGTACGGAGGAGCGAGCGGATGGGGCCGAGGGTGTCGGACGGGAAACCGTGCGAAGGGGGAGAACATCGTGGATCTCAGCTTCTCGACCAGCACCGGGACCGAGGAGACCTGGTCCCTTGAAGAGATGGCCGAATGGGCGGCCGCTCACGAGTTTGACTGCGTGCGTCTTGCCACGGTTGGTGACCTGGATCCTGAGCGGGTGCTCACCGAGGGGCCGGATCGCATCAAGAGTGTTCTGGCACGGCACGGTCTCTACCTTGCCGCACTGCAGGCTGGCAGCACGACTGGTGCACCCTTACAAGAGGATCCCGCCCTGATGGATCGCAATCAGGCGCGCATGCTCCGGATTATCGACGCAGCGGCCGTTCTCGGTGTACCGGTCATCGTCACCAACACCGGAAGCCCGTTGCGCTGGCATTTCTACGGCATGCCGTCGAGCCCGCCGGGCAATCCAACCGACCGGAGTCGGGAAATGGTCGCGCTGTTCAAAGAGCGATTCACCCCGCTGGTTCGGCATGCCGAGGAGAAGGGGGTGAAGATCGCCCTGGATACGGCCGTCCGCATGGGCAATATCGCCTGCGTGCCGGAGATGTGGGAGCGGTGCCTGGATGCAATCCCCTCCGACTATCTGGGGCTCTCATGTGATCCGAGCCATCTGCTCTGGCTCCACGTGACCCCCGTGGAGGATGCGATTCGCCTGTTCGCCGGGAAGTGGTACTACGCCGATGTCAAAGACTGCGAGATCAGCCCGCAGATGCTCTTCCGACAGGGCATCATCGGGAACTGGTGGTGGCAGTACCGGGTGCCCGGGCGGGGACAGCTCAACTGGGGGACGATCATCGGCGCGCTGAGCGAATCCGGTTACGATTATGTGCTCTGTGTGGAGAACGAGGACCGCGGGGTCCCCGGCCTGGAGGGGTTCGACATCGGTCGGCGTCATCTCGCCCAGTTTCTGCCGGAGAAGCGGCGGCGGTGGGATGGACGGAGACCGCCGCAGTACGGCGGCGGCGTGCGGGTGCCCTGGCGGCCATGAGGGGACCGGGGGATCCCGGCCAGGGCGGGATGGATCCGGAGGTCTGGACAGCGCTCGAACACTTCCGCGATGGTGTCCTGGCCGTGCTCGGCACGGATGTCGTGGCGATCTACGCCGACGGATCACTCACGCTGGGCGACTTCGAACCTGCGACGAGTGACCTGGATGTGCTGGTCGTGACCCGGGCACCGCTCGACGCCGCCCCGGTCGAGCAGCTCGCTCGTCTACACGCGCGCCTGACGCGCGATCTGCGCTGGGGGGGACGGCTGGAAGGCGAGTATGCCGCGCTTCATCAGCTTTGCCCCGCCGGCATCATCGGACCGGTGGTCGCCATTGTGGCTGGGGGTGAGCTGCACGCAGGCGTTCCCAGCGCGTTCACCGCAGAGAACGGTCGAGCGATGCGCGACCACAGCATAGTCCTGCACGGCGTTCCCCCGTCGTCGGTGTTGCCCGTCGTTGACGATGCTGCCTTCACTACCGCTCTTCGTTCCTACTTCGCCGAGCTGGTCCGGGGGGCACCGGAGGTGGCTGCTGATCTGGTCGCGCTTGCCGATACCCTGCTCAACGCCGCGCGCTGTCTCCTCGGCCTTCGGATCGGTCGCCCCTGTACCAAGACCGAGGCGGCGCTCTGGCTCGGGGAGCAACGTCCCGAGCTGGCTGCTGCCCTGGCGACCGCCCGGGCGGTCCGCCGTGGGGAACGGCCGCCAGACGGAGTGGACGTCATGCGAGAGGGGTTGCGACGGCTGGCCGGTCTGTCCGGGGAACTGGAATCCCTACCGTGACGCCGCGGAACGAACCCTTCATTCGGACCGTGCCTGACGGCGAACTCGCCGCGAGAGCGGCATCGCCGCCGGGGCCACCAGGTGAGACCCCTCCCCGCAGAGCCCCAAAGCCGCGCTCAGGCCGCCCGGCGCCGGCCTGGATAGCAGGCGGTGGCTCGGTTGGCGTGGTGATCTCAGTAGGGTCTCGCCTCTGCCGGAACCGTCTCGGTGCAGGGGGCATTCAAGTATCCCGAGCGGAACGGCTCGATCCGCTCCTCTTCCGGAATGAACCGGTGGCGCCAGATGCAGCCGTTATCGTTGCCGAGGAGGTGGAGCGAGACGGAGGTTATGGCCGAGATCGTCCGCACGCGGTGGATGTCGTTCTCTGGGAGCAGTGTGTACAGGTCTCCTGGCCGCAAGCGCTTGATCGCGGCAATGTCGAGGACTGCCCGATCATCTGCCGGCCCTGTATCCCGTCGGGTGAAGATCTCCTCTTCCTGCTCGCCGCGGTAGAGTCCAACCAGACCCCAGGCAAGGTGGTCGTGGATCGGGGTGCTGGCGCCGGGCGGAACGACAAGCGATGAGAATGCCAGCCCCCGATCCGCAGAGCGATAGAGGAGCCAGGTTCCGATCCCGCGTCCCATCCCGCTGTGCTCGGCTGTCTCCTGGTAGCGTGCGGGTAGCCAGGTCTGGTCGGCGAGCAGGTCGACAAAGAACGGGCGAATTGCGGCGATCAGATTGGGTGGATCGATGATCCGACGGCGGAGCTCCTCGACCGCTTCGATGAACTCTCGGAGACGGGGGGAATCAACGTAATACTCACCTGCTGGCATCGCCTCGATCCTCACGATCGCTGTGGGGTGTACAATACCGAACTATCGGCTGAGCGCACGCCTGGTATGGTGCCCGTACCCATGGAGCGATCTGTCGTCCCTGATCACGGCACCGTCGGGTCGGCGGGATGCCGCTCCCCGCGCGGTCGCACCGGGTCTCACGGCGGCTCAGGATTTTATCTGTTGTCCGCCTGACCGCTGTGCCGCGATCTCGTCTTCGAGTGCCTTGATGTGCTCCTCGAGTTTCGAGATCTCAGCGGCAAGCGGCTCCAGGCGGGCATGCTCGATGGTGCCCTGGCGATACAACTCGAGGGCGACCTGCCCCATCTCCTCCAGGCGCTCCGTAATCTTTCCCCGCGTTCTGCTGATCTCCACGGTCAGGCGCGCGATCTTCGCCTGACGCTCAGCCTCTGCCGCGGCCTTGCCTGCCTTTTGCCGGACCGTATCCCACAGGCTCATCTCGCTCTCCTGCCGCTGGCCCGCTCACACGGTGTATCCTAGTCGTCGCCTACCGATCCGTCAATGGCGCGCGACTCGGCCGGAGCGCGGTCGTTTGACTCGCTCGTGCGGCCCGACTACCATGAGCCGCGTAGAAGATGACTGCAGAGCTCGGCCCGGCCGCTCGGGCGGCGCGCCGGGAATCGGGTGATTATCTCCGCCCCTGGCGAGGAGGCCAGCTATGGACCGTCGCGCACTCGCCGAGAAGCTCGGTGCCATCGTTGGACCGGAGAACGTCCTCTGGCAGGATTATGACCTCGTGCTCTACGAGTACGACGGCTCGATCGACCGGTCCCGGCCGCACGCTGTTGTCTTCCCAGCGACTGCGGAACAGGTGGCCGAGATCGTTCGTCTGTGTGCCCGCGAGGGCATTCCCTGCACTGCCCGCGGGGCGGGCACCGGCCTCAGCGGAGGGGCGATTCCCCTGGCGGGTGGGGTACTCCTTATCTTCTCGCGCATGAATCGCATCCTGGAGGTTGACGTTGAGAACCTGCGCGCGGTTGTCGAGCCGGGTGTCGTGAACCTTCATCTGAGCCAGGCGATTGCCGCGACAGGCCTTCAGTACATCCCTGATCCATCGAGCCAGAAGGCCTGTACGATCGGGGGGAATGTCGGCGAGAACTCCGGGGGACCGCATACCTTGCTCTACGGAGTGACGACCAACCACGTGGTCGGCCTCCAGTTTGTCACGAACGAGGGCGAGATCGTCGAGGTCGGCGGGAAGGCACTGGATCCCCCCGGCTATGACCTGACCGGTCTGATCGTGGGCTCAGAGGGGACCTTCGGCATCGTCACCCGGATCATCGTCCGGCTCTCGCCGATCGCCGAGGCGGTGAAGACCCTCCTGGCGGTCTTCGATCGAGTCGAGGATGCGAGCGCGGCCGTCTCCGGGGTGATCGCCGCCGGGATCATCCCGTCGGCCATCGAGATGATGGACAATCTGGCCATCCAGGCGGTCGAGGCGGCGGTGCATGCGGGCTATCCGACTGATGCGGGGGCGGTCCTGCTGATCGAGATTGACAGCCTGGCCGAGGGGATTGATGAGCAGGTCGAGGCGGTCAGCGCGATCTGCCGCCAGTGGCACGCACGTGAGATCCGCATCGCGCGGACGGCGAAGGAGCGCAACCTGCTCTGGCTCGGCCGAAAGGGCGCATTCGGCGCAATGGGGCGGATCAGCCCGGACTTCTACACCATGGATGGCTGTGTGCCGCGGGACAAGTTGCCGGAGGTGCTGGAGCGGATTGCCGCGATCGGCCAGCGCTACGGCATTCGGATCGCCAATGTTTTCCACGCGGGGGATGGGAACCTGCACCCGCTGGTGCTCTTCGATGCGGAGAAGCCGGGCGAGGAGGAGAAGGTCCGTCAGATGGGCTA
>JADGGD010000145.1 GCA_019690095.1 Chloroflexota bacterium | reverse complement strand
TTGTTTAAAAGACGATGGCGTAGGAGAGGGGAGAGACTGCTGCCGCAGTGGTGGGGACTGGCGTCGGTGCGGCGGTGGCCGGAAGCGCGGTGGGATGGGGTGGGGCAGCAGTCGGGATAGGCGATGCTCCTCCGGCAACCTGGACCACGAACTCCTTCTCCGCCGTCGCCCCGCTGGCGTCGCTGGCCCTCACCACCAGGCGGTGGAGGCCCGGGGATACGGCCGTGCTGTCCCAGGACAGGATGAATGGCGCAGCCCGCGCGGTCGCGGTAACCTGATTGTCCACCAGCAGGTCGACCCGGGCAATCGCGCCCGAAGTTGCAGCGACCTGGATTTGGAGCGGACCGCTCACGGTCGAGGCAGTCGTGATGCCGGTGACGTCGATCGCAAGGGGAGCCGTTCGTGCGACGAAGGTGCCGGACCCCTGTGCTGTCTGTCCGCGGTAGTTGACCTGCACCGCAATACTGTGGCTCTTACCATCCGCGGGCAGACTGGAGGAGTACTCCAGGGCGTACTCGCGGCGCAGCTGATCTCCAATCGACAGGAAGACCTGCTTGAGCTGGTCGGCCCCGGAGACGTAAAAGGCCTGCCCGCCCGTCGCGGCGGCAAGCCGATCAAGGACATCCTTCTTGACGTCCCCACCCAGTCCAACAGCGAAGACGGGCGCTCCGGCTCCCTTCGCGGCGCTGATCGCGGCGTCAAGTGACTGCTTGCTCTTCGTATCCGCGCCGTCAGTCAGGAGAAGCATAACCTTGCGCTGCTGAGGAACCGCGCCCTGGAGCACTGCCGCCTGGATAACCGCGTCGTACAGGGCGGTGTCGCCCTTCGCCGCCAGCTGGCTGATCGCCTTCTTGAGCGCATCGTGGTTGCCGGTATACCCCTGACTGATCGTGACAGAATCACTGAAGCTGATCAGGGCGGCGGTATCATTCGGCCCCATGGTATCGACGAAGGCGGAGGCCGCATTCTTGGCGCCTGTAAGCTTGCCTGCATCGTTCATGCTGCCGCTGACATCCATGATCAAGGCGACGGCGATCGGCTCCTGACTGTCAATGATGGGCTGAACCTGGAGGCCGTTAACCGGCTTCCCATCCTCGCTGAGCTGAAACGCCTGTGCGTCAAGACCGGTGATCGGCACACCGTCGCTATCAGCCACGCTCACGTAGACCCGGACCCGCGGAAACTGAGACGAGTCGACCTGCTGGATCGCCAGACCGACCCCGGCCGCTGTCGCCACTGTCGCTCCGAGGAGCACCGTGATGAGGGCGGCAAGGAGCGCTCGCGCAATCCTTCCGCTTGATGCGGTTCCCTTCTGCATTGCTTGCACTCGATCATCACCCGGAGGACGCTGGCGCATCGCCCGATTCGGCCTTTCGTCCAGCGCCACTGGCCAGAGTATAGCCAAGAACAGTGACCAGCGCGTTACATGGCCATTACAGGATCGCGCCGCTTGCCCCTTATCCTGTCACCGGCGGAGCCAGGCAGGAGTGCTCGGCATATGGTGCGCCGGATGGCCTGCCGGTGGACTTTCCATGGTAACTCGATTGTAACGGATGCATGGTAGGGTTTCCGCGTGGTGTAGCGGGCATGATGCTCAACCCGGTGGCCGCTGGCCTGCCGCGCCGGCAGGGGTATGACGGCAGGAGCTCGACGAAGAGGTCCGACTTTTCCCATTGTGGCATATGCGGCGGTTATCGGCCCGGTGGCAGGGGGATGTCGCGGCTACGATATATCTGGGCTGGGTCAGAGGAGTGCTGTACGCGGCATTTCTCCTTCGACTGATCTGCGTTCTGTATCGGTTTTCTCGGGAAGTTGTCCCGAGAGTGCGTCCATCCCCGGCGGCCCAGCAGGGCGCTTGAAGGTGCGTGGGAGCGACCGCGGCGATTGATCCGCGGTGCGCCGGAATGAGGGTGAGGTAGCTCTCTTGACGGGGCGGCTATCGAATGGTACCCTGCCTCCATCCGCTGGGGCATCCCTCACGGTACGAGGTACGAGACGGTGGCGCGGGCTGGAGAGCGCGGCCGTGAGTCGTTGCTGGATCCCACGGTTGCCCTAGGTGTCCTGATTGCGGTGCTGGAGGAGCAGCGCCGCGCGATGCTCTTCCTGAGCCGTTTGCTGCAAGCGCTGGGAGGGGCATCATCCAGACCGCGGAAGCGCCGTCCCCGCGCTCGGCTGACTGGAAACGGTGGATCCGCGGCTACTCCCCGGCCACGAGGAGTCGTCGGGCTTTCCGGCCTATCGCCGGGTAGGCAGCGGCACGCGATCGAGATCCGTTGCTTCGGTCATTTCGAGGTCTATCGGCAGGGAGAGCTCATCGAATGCTGGCGGCGGGCCAGAGCGAAGACCCTGTTGAAGTACCTGGTCGTCCGACGCCAGCCGGTTTCCCGGGATGCACTGATTGATCTCCTCTGGCCCGATGCTGATCCCCGTCTTGCGCTCAACGGTCTACGGGTGACGCTCTATGCCCTGCGCCAGGCCCTTGGCTCGCAGCCGATTGCCGGGCGGCCGGGGCAGGACATCATCGTTTTCGAGGGGGGAAGCTACTACCTGAATCCCTCCGCTGATATCTGGGTCGATGCCGAGGAGTTCAGTGCACGATTTGCCGACGGCCTGCGGCTGGAGCGTCAGGGCCACCTCGACGCGGCGATTGGTCATTTCGAGCGCGCCGAAGAGGTATATCGCGATGATTATCTCCTCGAGGATATCTACGAGGAGTGGACGCTGGTCCGCCGGGAGGAGCTCAAGGACCAGTATCTGATGGTGTTAACCCGCCTGGCCGATATCGCGCTGGCACGCGGCGATCTTGAGGGATGCATCATTCGCTGCCACAAGATCCTGGGCAAGGATGCCTGCCGTGAGGATGCATACCAGCGGCTTATGCGGTGTCACGCGATGCTTGGTCAGTGGAGCCAGGCGATCCACTGGTACGACCTCTGTTCACAAACCCTTCGTCACGAGCTGGACATGGCGCCATCGGAGCAGACGGTCGCCCTGTACCGGCAGATCTGCACCGGCCAGGTGCCTGCACTGGCGGCAGGCGTTCGCCTGGTGGGAAAGGAGGTCCGGGCGTGAGGAAGACAGCAGTCGCGGCGCAGACAGTCCTGGCGGCCCTGCTGGGCCTGGTGGTCCTCCCGGCTCTTTTCGGCCCGGCGAGTCCGGCCAGTGACCTCCGACCAGAAATGCTCTCCTGGCTTGTTCTCGAGGGTATTCTCAGTGCCTGGCTCATCATCCTGACCCCGTCGCTGGCTCGCGGTTTGGGAGCGCTTCTTGAGCCCCTGGAGGCCGCCGCAGGCGCCCTTCCCTGGCGTCTGGATCGAGGGCAGGCCCATCATGTCGCAACCCTGATTGTGGCCGTCGGGGCGGTACTGGTGGTCCAGGCGATGCTCCGCGCGCCGATTATCGCTCTGGGCAGTGCGCTCGGCAGCGCCTGGCAGATCGAGATCATCTACGGGGCGAGCGTCCTGGTGGTTCTGCTGGCGATTCTGGTCTGGCTGCATCAACGGGCGCGTCCGCTCGTCGCGGCGGCGGCATGGCGGGCGCTCGACGCGTTCGTCCCGACTGTTGGGTCCGAGCGCGTCCGCTCCGCGGCCGTTGCGCTTGACGCGCTGCCGAGTTCGGTACCGACCGACGGCGGACCGACCCTGGCCGCGCAGTCGGCGATCCCAATGGACGAGGCTATGGTGCGATCTCCGGGCGGCAGCTGGGATGCGGAGACCGTTGCGCGGGAGGAACCGACCGTGGCGGCAGATATGCCGCCGCGCTCCGGAGCAATGGCACCGCTTCCTCCCGAATCGGATGCCGCGCGCACCAGCAATCAGCCGGAGTAAGCGCCGGGACGGCTCACCCGGGCGTCTGGTCCCGAAGCGGCCAGGATATTGCAACTGCCGCCGTACGGCAGGGCGGTCTCTGTTGAGTGTCCGTTTATTCCTGTCTGACGCACCCGGGCATCTCGTGATCGCTCATCGCGGTGTTCTCGGGACGGCACGGTATGCGGCCGCATGGTCACTGGTTGTTGGCATCCGACGATTCAGTACACCGCAGAAAAGGAGCTGGAGTGTTCCTGGCGGTTGGCGCGGCGACCGATCAGGGGCGCGTGCGACCAAACAACGAGGACCAGTATGCCCTCTTCCTCGAGCCCGGCTTACCACTCGGGATCCGAGCGATCCTGGTCGTGGCGGACGGCATGGGCGGGCATCAGGCGGGTGAGATCGCGAGCGGGCTGGTGATCAACGGATTTGCCGACTGGCTCCGATCCGGTGCTGCGGAACGCATCGTACTTCCCTCTGATCTCCCCGGCCTGCTCGTGCGGGTCATCGAGGATGCCAATCAGCGGATCTTCACGGCGGCGAGCGGCGATGCGCGTCTCCGGGGCATGGGAACGACTGTGGTAGCGGCGGCGATCACTGACGGACGGGTCGTCCTGGCCCATGTTGGCGATAGCCGGGCCTATTTGATCGAGAACGAGAATATCTATCAGCTGACACGTGATCACAGCTGGGTCGCCGAGCAGGTGCGGGCCGGTCTTCTCACCTCAGCCGAGGCACGCCGGCACCCGCGCCGGAATGTGCTCACGCGAGCAGTGGGGATCGCCGCAACAGTGAGTGTGGAGACCGGTGCCTTCGAGATCGATGATGGTGACATCCTTCTCCTCTGCACAGATGGTCTGACGAGCCTTATTGCCGATCAGGATATCCTTCGAATTGCCGTGTGCACTCCCGATCCGAGCCGTGCCGCCCGTGCACTTGTAGAGCTTGCCAATCAGCGCGGATCGCCGGACAATGTCACCGTCGTGATCGCGCGCATCGGCAAGGCCGGGACAAGCGCGCCGGAGGGCGGCGACCGGACCATTGAGGATGTGAAAGGATCCCGCCCCTAACCGGCGGCGCGCGGCATTCTCGGTGCGGTGCCGCTCATGCCCTTGCTGATGGATCAGGCGGGCGCGGGAAGCCGTGTAGATGCGCCTCTTTTCGTGTCTGGAGGAACGGTGAATCTCATCATCATCGTCGTCGACAGCTGGCGCCAGGACCACGTGGGGTACTACCACCGGGGCCGCCCGGCCTGGGAGGGAGTTCCCCCCGTCGCAACGCCCAATATTGATGCGTTCGCACGCGAGTGCATTGTCTTTGACAACGCCTACCCGGAGGCACTGCCGACCATCCCGATCCGCTGTCAGCTCATGACCGGCCAGCGGACCCTTCCCTTCCGTCCCTGGCAGCCCTTGATGCCGACCGATGTCACACTCGCCGAGATCCTGCGTGAGGAAGGCTACGTCTGCGGCCTGATCTCGGATACTTACCACTATCGCGCGCCGGGCATGAACTATCACCGCGGCTTCCACGCCTACGAATGGGTCCGCGGGCAGGAGTACGACCCCTATCAGTCGGCACCGCCCCGCCGGAACGTGGATGCCTACGTGAACGCGCACTACCCGGAGATCTGGCGGCGGCGGGTGGCCCAGTTCCTGGCCAACACTGATGACTTCCGATCTGAGGAGGACTGGTTTGCCCCGCAGGTTGTGCGCCTGGCAGTCGAATGGCTTCGGAAGAATCGGACGCACGAGAAGATCTTCCTCTGGATCGACAGCTTCGATCCCCACGAGCCGTGGGATCCTCCGCCGCGCTTCGATACCTATGGAGATCCCGCCTACCGGGGACCCCGACTGATCCTTCCCATGGGGGGACGGGCGGATGACTGGGCAACAGCGGAAGAGCAGCGCGCGATCCGGGGCCTGTATAGTGGCGAGGTCGCGGCGGTCGATGCAGCACTGGGCCCCCTTTTCACGGCGCTGGGCGAGTACGGCTACCTCGATGATTCGATCATCCTGTTCCTGAGCGATCACGGTCATCCGCTGGGCGATCACGGCAAGTTTCTGAAAGGGGCGGATCGGCTCTACAATGAGCTGCTAAAAGTCCCCTTCATGGTCCGTCTGCCTGGCGGCCGACAAGGTGGGCGCCGCACCCGGGCACTGGTCGAGTTCGATGATGTCGCACCAACCCTGCTGGATCTGCTCGGCCTCGCGAGTAATGCACACGCGATGCACGGGCGGAGCTTCCGCCCGGTCCTGGAAGGGGATACCGATGAGCATCGGCCGCACATCATCACTGGCTATCACGATGGCGTGGATCGCTGCATTCGTGATCAGCGCTGGAGCCTGATCCTGCGGCCGGAGCAGGAGCCGGATGAGCTGTATGATCTGCTGGAAGATCCTCGCGAACGGCAGAATCTGATTGACCGGTATCCCGAGGAGGCGCGGCGACTGGCCTCGGCCTACGGGCGGACCTTCTTCCGGCGCGGTCGGCCGACGGTGATCAAGGGCATCCAGGGACAGTACGAGATGTCCTCAGGGAGCGTTGCCTGAGGGGTGCGTGCGGCTCAGGCCCGCTGACGAGCCGCACGGATCGCATGCCAGACACGCTCCGGCGTGAACGGCATATCCAGGGCGGTCACGCCGAGCGGCCGGAGCGCGGCCAGGACGGCGCTGGCAATCGCGGCCGGGGCGGCGATCGTGCCTGCTTCCCCGACGCCTTTGATGCCGAGCGGATTGAGCGGGGAAGGGGTTACGGTGCTTGCCAGCTCGAAGGACGGCAGGTCATCTGCCCGCGGGATCCAGTAGTCGAGGAGCGAGCCGGTCAGGAGCTGCCCGCCGTCGTCGTAGCGGATCCACTCGCCGAGTGCCTCACCCGCTCCCTGGGCAAGGCCGCCGTGGAGTTGCGCAGCCACGAGGCGGGGGTTGATGACCCTGCCGCAGTCGTGAACGATCGCAAGTCGGCGCAGGCGCACCTGACCGGTTGCTGGATCAATGCCGACGACGGCAACACACGTGCCGAAAGCGAACGCTTCGCCGTTCAGCTCGAAGCGGGTCTGTGCATCGAGCTGGGAGCCGGCTCCCCGGGCGTAGAAGGAGCGCACGACCTCATTCCAGCTTACCGAGCGTTCTGTGGGCGAGACGCCGACAACATGAAATCGCCCGTCGTGGGCGATCACGTCCTCTGGCCTGGCTTCCAGAAGCCGTGCAGCCTCCTCGCGTACCCGGGCGAAGATCTCTTCACTCGCCGCGGCAATGGCTCCGCCTCCGAGCACGGCACTGCGACTGCCGAAGGTGCCAACGCCCGGCAGGGCGTCAGCTGTATCTCCTTCCCGGACCTCGATCATTTCGGGAGGAATGCCCAGGCAGCTGGCGGCGATCTGCGCGAAGGCAGTATGGTGCCCCTGCCCGTGGGCAACCGAGCCGCTGATGACGGTAACCCGTCCGTCGGCCTCGACCCGGACGCGGCCGCTCTCCCACCCTCCCCCGGTTGGTTCGATGTAGCTGATCACGCCGGTTCCGACCAGTTCGGCCTCGCCCGTGTCGGGGGATGGTGCTTCGCCTGACGGCTCCTGAACCAGAGCCAGGGCACGGTCCAGTGCCCCGGCGTAATTGCCGGAATCGAAGGTTGTCCCGAGGGGCGTCCGATAAGGGAAAGCTTCAGGCGGGATAAAGTTTCTGCGGCGAAGGGCGATCGGGTCCACACCGAGGGCGGCGGCCATACGCTCAACCAGCTGTTCGATGACGAACGCCGCCTCGGGCCGACCAGCCCCCCGGTATGCGCCGGTTGGCCCGGTGTTCGTATAGACCCCGGATACCTCGACCCGTGCGGCCGGGATATCGTAGGCGCCGGTCAGGAGCCCCACGATCCGATGGGCTGGGCCGAAGGACGAGGAGTAGGCGCCGAGGTTCGTCAGAACGCGCGCTCGAAATCCGAGGAAGCGCCCCTCGCGGTTCGCCGCCAGTTCAGCGGTGGCGATCATCTCCCGGCTGGCCTGGGTGACCAGGAAGTCCTCGCGCC
>JADGGD010000144.1 GCA_019690095.1 Chloroflexota bacterium | reverse complement strand
GAGGATAGCCGCGGACCGGGTCAGTTCATAGGCAAGGTAGCCCATGGCCACGCCCTGCATCTGGTTGACGAGCAGGCTGGCCTGGTTGCCGAACCAGTAAGTGCGATAGTAGGGCGAGCTGTGAAGGGCACCGAAGATTCGGCCCAGCCCGCCGGGGCCGTGGAGTCCGGCGGCTTCTCCCGAGGGTGGGGCTGCCCGGGCCGCTCTCGCCAAGGGTTCCTCCCATAGGATATCCACTTTTCCTGACGACCCGCGAGCGTGCTCCCCCGCTGTGGAGCAGTGCGCGGTCCTCCCGCTATGATACTCGCCAGGCGGCCGACGGAAAAGAGGTTGGTGAGCCTGAATCCATCTATGCATCACCGGATCCAGAATATTTGCCACTCCCGCCCTCCCGGCCCGGTGGGGGGCCGCACCGCGTGCCGCCCGGCGGCATATAATGGCAGGTAGCACGGTGAGCAACAGGAGCACGGGTGTTCGCGGCGTCGGACCCCGCTGCGGCGGGGCAGGCGGTTTCGCGGAGGCTGATGCGGGCCCTGGCCGCCATCCACGGATGGAGTCGGCGGCCCGCTGTGCGGCCGTCCCTGCCCTTATCGCTCCTTCTTGCGGTGAGCCTGACCCTCACGACCCTGATCGTTATGCTGGGCTGGCAGGCAGTGCAGGACGCAGTCCAGGCGCGCGAGCGTGCCGCCGCGCTCGGCCCACGCCTGGAGCGCGGCCTGGCGGCCGCTTCCGCCGCCCTGCGAGATGCGCACGCCCGGACCCTTCTGGCGGCGGAGGCAGTGAGCGCGGCGCCCGGCCTGGCCGATGCCCTTGTCCACCGCGATGTCCGGCGGACCCTCGAGGTCCTCCAGGCCCAGCGGCGCGATGCGGCCGCCGGGCCCGCCGCTGCGCTCGTGCTTGACGCAATCGGCCCGGATGACCAGCCGCTCGCGGCGGCGCCTGCGACGAATCTTCCCCTGGCCCAGACGGCGGTCGCCCGTCAGGCCCTGCGCGGCGCTGATGCAGTCGTCCTGATCGACCGTCCGGGGAGCCCGGGCCTGCTGGCCGGGGCGCCAGTCCGCGGGACCGGTGGGATCGCCGGGGCGGTGCTGGCCTACCTGCCGCTGAGCGATCGGACCCTCGAGGCACTCTCCACCGGAACCGGTCTCGCTGAGGCGATTGCCGACGCGGGGCACCTTGCCGCGGCGACCCGCCCGCTCCGGGCCGCGGCGGAGCGGAATCCAGGCCAGACGGTCGCGATCAGCCCAACGGCGGGCGCGGCTCCCCTGGCCCGGCTGACGATCGGTACGGCCGCCTTCACCGCCGCCGCCGAGCCGCTCGACAGCGCGCTGACACTCGTGGTGGCCGTCCCGGAGGAGAGCACCCCGGCCGGGCTCCTGGGCCTGCGGCCCTGGCCGATGCTGGCCGCCGCGCTGACTGCTGGTGCCCTCGGCGGACTGATCGGCCGTGCGGCCGGCAGGGCGCTCGGCACACTCGCCGATCCGACGGCCCAGCCGGCTTCGTCGGTTCGTGAGGTCGCCCTGGTTGCCCGAGCCCTGGCCGAGGAGCGGGCCGCTGCGGCAGCCCGCTCGACCGCTCTCACCGCCGCGGCCGAGCGGCTCCGCGCCGCCCTCGACGCCCTTGAGGACGGCGTTATTCTCAGCGATGATGCCCACCGCCTTGTTCTGATGAATGCCCGGGCGCGGTCGCTCCTCAACCTGGATGGAACAGCGACCGAGCGAGAGATCGTCGCCATCCTTCCTCCGCCCGGTGCGACTGCGGAGATCGCGGTGGGTGGACGCATCCTCCGCGGCTACTCCACTGCCCCGGGGGAATCGGTCGGCACGGTGACCGTCCTGCGCGACGTGACTGCTGAGCGAGAGGCCGAGCGCCGGCGCACCGAGCTTCTCTCGGTCGTCTCGCACGAGCTCCGGACGCCCCTGGCGGCGATCGTCGGGGCGACCGACCTCCTGCTGGATAGCGAGACCGCCGGCCTGACCGCTGACCAGCTTCGCTTTCTTGATGCTATCCGGCGCAACGGCCACCGGATGATCACCCTGGTCAATGACCTGCTCGAGGTGAGCCGTCTGGAGGCCGGGCGGGTGGAGCTGGACCTCCAGCCGGTGGATCCGGGCCTGCTCGTCCGATCGGTAGTGCGGTCAGTGGCCAACCTGCTCGAGCAGAAGGCGCAGGCGCTGGAGATCACGGTTGAGCCGTCCGTACCGCCGGTCCTCGCTGATCGGCGGCGCCTGGAGCAGATCCTCACCAATCTGCTGATCAACGCCAGCCAGTATACCCAGCCCGGCGGGCACATCCGCGTCGAGGTCCGCACTGCTGGGGCCGATGCGGTCGAGCTGGCCGTTGCCGACAACGGCCCGGGGATCAGCCCGGCGGATCAGGCACGGATCTTCGAGCCGTTCTACCGTGGGACGACGGCGGGAAGCCGCCGGGAGCACGGGAGCGGCCTTGGCCTGGCGATCGCCCGATCCCTGGTCGAGCTCCACGGCGGCCAGATCCGGGTCGAGAGCCGGCTGGGAGAGGGGACCCGCTTCTCGGTCACCCTGCCGATTGCGGAGCTCGAGGATGAATAGAGATGCGCATCCTGGTCGTTGACGACGATCCGGACCTGGTTGACATTATCGCCTACAGCCTGCGCAAAGACGGCCACACGATCACCACCGCCGCGAGCGGCGAGGAGGCGCTCGCGCAGATCGACCAGGACCCGCCAGAGATGGTGATCCTGGACGTTATGCTCCCCGGCCTGGACGGTTTTGAGGTCTGCCGCCGCGTGCGCCAGCGCTGGTCCATTCCGGTGATCCTGCTGACCGCGCGGGGAGAAGAGGCCGACCGCGTCTGGGGGCTCGATCTGGGAGCAGACGACTACATCACCAAGCCCTTCAGCCATGGAGAACTGCGGGCCCGCGTGCGGGCGGTCGCGCGGCGTGCCGCTGTCCCGAGCACCCTCGACCGCGGTATCCTCCGCGTCGGTGAGCTCTCGATCGATCTCGCCGCGCGTGAGGTCCGGGTTGGTGAACGGATCGTCGAGCTGACCCCAAAGGAGTACGCAATCCTCCAGTGCCTTATGCTGAACGCGGGACGGGTGGTTCCCCACGAGACGCTCCTGCGCTTCGCCTGGGGAAGTGATTACCTCGACGCCGATGTAGAGGCGCTCAAGGTCCACCTCCGGCACCTGCGCGAGAAGATCGAGCGCAACCCGAGCGCGCCGGAGTACCTGCTGACTGTCCGCGGTGTCGGCTACCGCCTGCGGCGCCCGACGGGAGAGAGTTAGCCGCCCGCGTCCGGCTCCGGCGTGAGAGCCGACCAGGGGACGTCGAAGGCCGGGATGCGGCGGCGGAGCAGGGTACTTCGCACCAGCCGCCCCACCGGCACCGGCCCGCGCTGACCGGCGGCGGACCGTACTCCTGCCGCCGGGCCGGTGGTGAAGCTCCAGGGCGGCTGAACGTAGCCAACGGCGAAGTCGTTGCGTGCCGCGACCTGCCAGACGTAGGTCGTCATTGGGGCCAGGTCGTTGACAGTGTACGTCGTGCCGGAGGACCAGGCGAAGGCGAACGAGCCGCCGCCGTCTTGCTCCCAGAGGAGCAGGTAGTCGAGTGCTCCACTTACCGGCTTCCACTGGAACGTCACTGTTCCCGATGCGACGACAGCCTGGTTGGGCGGCGATACCAGCGCCGGCGCTGGAAGGTGGCGCGCCGGGTCATCTGGTGGGGTGGTGAAGTGCCAGGCCGTACTCCACACTCCCGATCCGGCCGCACAGTCCAGGCGAGCGCGCCAGTAGTAGGTCGTGCTCCCCGCCAGGGTGCCCGGCAGGCGCACGGCCCCGTCGGTCCAGAACGAGGAAGTGGGATAAAGGCCAGGCTCGGTCACGATGTCCGTGAAGGACGGATCGGATGCGATCTGGAGGTCCAGAGCCGTAGCGGCAGGGTCGGTCACCACCTGCCACTGGAAGAGCGGGCTCAGCGTGGAAAGGGTCGCGCCGTTGGCCGGAGCGATCAGGACCGGGGTTGGGCACGGCGGCCCGTAGACGAGCGGCAGGTACAGGAGCGTGGTGCCTGCGACCTGACGGCTGGGGCCGGGCGACGGCGCGGCACGCACCGCCAGGGGGATAATGAGCAGGGCCAGGACTGCCGGGAGCAGGGCCAGGAGCCATTTCCGCCGCACGGGCCGACCCTCCGCCCGGCAGTGTGCTGTGCCAGGCACTCCGAACGGTACCCGAAACCCGCCAGCCCTGTCAAGCCGGCCTGTGTCCGCATCCTCAGGTTCCCACCGGCACGAGCGGCCAGGGGATCAGCCCTGCCGCGATGAGCAGGACGCCGGTGAGGACGGCCAGCCCGTCGAGCAGGCGGAAGGTCTCGCGCGGCGCGTCTGTGCGGCCTGCCGCCTCGGCAAGGATCCGCAGGGCGGCAAGCCCGCCGAGGAGGCTCGTGCCCGCCAGGGCGAGGGTAAGGCCGGGCCCGTATGCCAGCGACGCCCGCGCGACGGCCAGGCGGAACGGGAAGCTCGCGGTGAGCGGCATGCCCGCCAGGCCCAGCAGTCCCACCGCCAGCGCCAGGCCGAGCGCCGGACGCCGCCACAGGAGCCCCTGGAGCCCGGGCCCGGCTCCTGCCGCATCCAGGACGGCGAGGGCCAGGGCACCGGCGAGCGACTGGATCAGCAGAAGGGCGAGGACGGCACCCCGAGCCCCCGGCGGGCTCGAGGCGAGGCTTGCCAGGGCGATGTCGCTTCCTGCTCCCAGCAGGAGGGCCGCGGCGCGTCCGGGGCGGCGCTCGCCGAGCGCGAGGAAGGCGGCCGCGAGGCCAGCCAGCGCTCCGCCCACCGCCAGAACAGCCCGGGTATTGGATTCGCTGGCCAGGAGATCGGTAAAGCCAGGCGAGCCAGTCAGGAGCACCACGGCCGCGGCACCGAGCAGGCCCACGGAAAGGGCCGCGCCGGCGGGGGCCTCCTCGCAGAGGGAGGGAAGCCAGAGGGAGAAGGGGGCGGCGGCCAGGACGATGCCGACACCGATGATGAAGAACGCGACCGCCGGGCCGAGCAGGCCGGGGCCGGGCTGTTCGGCGTAGCGGCGGTCGAGCGCCGCGGCCAGGACCAGGGCTGTTCCGGCCAGGGTCATCCACACCACGTACTGCTGACCGGTCGCGGCGGCCGCGCCGGGCGCGGAGCGGCGCACCTGCGCCCAGACGAGGACAAGCGCAGTCACGCTCAGGGCAAGCGCCGCATCGACACCGCGCGCAAGCTCACCGACCAGCGCCACGCCTCCGAGGCCGACGAGGGCGATTGCCGCGCGATCCGCTCCGCCCTCTTCCTCGAGCGCGCGTGCCCCGACCAGCAGGGCGGCCAGCGCGGCTGTGCCGAGCGCGCCCGCAGTGGCCGGATCGGCCGGTATCCCGGTCGCCGGCACCAGGGTTCCGAGCAGGACGGCGGCCGCCTCGACAACCGCCGCCAGCAGGAGGACCCATCGCCCGCGCGCGGGAGGGAGCAGGCCGGCCAGGGCCGCGCCGAGAAGCGGCGCGCCGACCAGCGCTGTGCCGATCATCCATCCACCTCCTCGCCGAGCGCGCCGACCGGGGTCCGTTCGGCAGAGCGCTCCGCCGCTGTGCCGCCGGCATCCCGCCGCTCGCCAGCCGCCCGCAGGTGCGCCGCCGCGAGCGACAGCAGGAGCTGAAATGCCGCCAGGAGAAGTGTCTCAGCCGGGGAGGGCGCCCGCCCGGCCTCCGACAGGGCGACCTGCCCGGCCAGCGCCAGCGAGAGCAGGCCGACCGTCGCCCGCGGCGCGATGCCCCGCCCGCGAACACTCCAGAGGCAGGAGGCAAGCCCCCCGAGCGCCAGTACACCAACCGCTGCATCGACGGCCCGGCTGCCGAGCAGGGGATGCGCCAGGGCCAGCTCGACGGCACCCGCGATCGCCACGGCACTCACGCTGAGATCGACTGCTCGCGAGCGGATGCTGGCAAGGCCGGGCCGCGCCAGGCGCGGAGCAGCCCGCGCGCCGCGATTGACCAGCCGTGCCAGTGCCTCGACCGGGACATCGGCCGCGATCACGCTGACCGCCGCGCCGACGATCGCCGCGGACAGGCACGGCGCCGGCCCAACCGTCGCGGCGAGCAGAAGGCTCGCGCCCAGGTAGTGCAGGGCGAGAACGAGCGCGGCGGCCGGCCAGCGCTCGACCAGCCCGGCCGCCGCGGCGGCGAGGATCACCAGTCCGACCGCGATCCAGACCAGCGCCACGCTACCTCACGAACGTCAGAACCGCCGCCAGCACTGCCACGATACCGACCGCCAGGCCGAAGCGGCGCTCGATGACGCCCGCGGCACGGGCGGCGTCCTCGGCCAGCGCCGCCGCCAGCTCGCCCAGCCGCTCATCCACCGAGCGGCCGAGGCCGGCCCGGCGGCGGCGCGGCCGCGTGCGTACCAGGGCAAGGGGGAGCACCCCCGCCAGAGGAACGACCGCCGCGACCAGATGCTCAACGAGCGGCCAGGAGAGGCTTCGGCCGACCGCCGGGCTTTCCCCGCTGAACAGCCCTGCGGCCAGGCTCCCGGGAGCAAGGCCGGCCAGCGCCAGGACGGCAAACAGGCCCGGATCCCCACCGGCAGGCGGCGCGGCATCCCGTCGGAAGAGCGCTGTGCTGGACGACTGTCCGACGCCGAGTACGGCGACAGCGGCACCCACTGCCAGGGCAAGAGCCCACTGGCGGGCATCGAGCGCGGCGAGCAGGACGAGCCATCGGCCGGTCCAGCCCGGGAGCGGCGGCAGGCCGGCCATGGACGCCCAGCCGATTCGCGCAAGCCAGCCGCGCCCGGCGAGGCACGTGCTGGTCCGGGCCAGCACGCTGGCGGCGGTCAGAAACAGCGCCGCGCCCGCTCCGCCCGGCGTGCCGAGCGCAAGCGCGTAGAGCGCCAGGGATGCCTCGCCCTGGCCGACCGCCCGGCTCAGCTCGGGCAGGTCGCCTGCCCGCGAGGCGGAAAAGCTTGCCTCCGCGATCCCCGCCGTTCCCAGGACGGCGAGCAGGACTGGCAGGCCGGCGGGCCAGCCCCCATCCATTCCCATCAGCGTCCGCGCGATCAGGGTGATGCCAGCCAGCGGCAGGAGGCCGTCGCCGATCAGCGCGACCAGCCCTGATCGGCTGGCGCGGCGGAGCCATCCGTTCAGCGGGGCCGCGCCCGCGCTCGCCGCCCCGACCAGCACAACGGCCGCCGCCGTTACCTGATCGTGCGACAGCGGCCCTACAGCCGCCACCGCGCCGGTCGGCGGACTGGCCACGGCCGACGCCAGCAGGAGGGCGGGTGCCCCGCACACTGCGAGTGAAGCCCAGCTGGCGGCATCGTCGGCGAGCCGCGCCCCGACCAGGTCGGCCGCGCCCAGGGCGACCAGGAGCGTCCAGCAGATTGCGGCGGCGGCCAGATCGGCGGCCGCGACAGCCCCTGCGGCGGCCAGGACTGCTGCGGCGGTTGCGGCGGCCGCGCGCCCGGCGTGCCGTCCCGGCAGGGCCAGCACGGCGGCGATCCCGAGGAGAAACAGGACCGCCAGTACCATCAGCCCCGGCCGATCCAGCCGGACGAGCGGGAGCGGCACTCCCCCGGGGACAGCGACGTCGGTGACCAGCGGGGCCGCGGACGGGAAAAGCCCGAGCACCGCACCGAGGGCGCCGGCCAGGCTCAGGAGCGCCACCCGGCGTGCGGCGCCGTCGCGGCCGGCGAGACTTGCGGCCAGGGCCAGAACCAGCCCGGCCGCCGCCAGCGCCAGCGGAACCACCGGCCCCGGCCCGATCAGTGCCGCGGTCTTCACGCTCGCGACCCCACAGCCGCCCCTTTGCCCCTTCCCGCGGTACTCACCACCCGGCCGGTCGGCGATGCCGTGACCGCCGTAC
>JADGGD010000143.1 GCA_019690095.1 Chloroflexota bacterium | reverse complement strand
CTGCGTCCCCTCCAGCGTGTGCGTGAGGCGGGTCCGATAGTGGTCCCCCTCGAAGTTCACGAAGACCTGGGTCTTGTACTGCAGGCGCCGGAAGGCGGGTGTGTAAATGACCTTATCCCGGTCCCGCTGGAAGGCAGTGCGGTAGTCGTGCTCGACCGCCGGGTAGCGGCGCCCGCGGGTCTGGTCGCTGAAGCAGGCATACGGGGCCAGCCGGGCGTGCTCGCCCTCCTCGATTCGCCGCCGAATCAGATCGCTCACCACCAGGATCGGCTCCCGCTCCGCTCGTTCTATCTGAATTGCTCGCTCTGCCCGGATTGTAGCACGGATGGCCTGCCCTGGTTCGGCAGGATTGACGGGCCGTCTGTCCATCTGCATATAATCGACGCTACCCAATCGAAGGACGTTGACGATGATATCCTTCTCTTTCCGCCTCTCCCGCGCCCCGCATCCCGCCAGTCCACCCCGGTCCCTGTGCGCCCCCGACGGCGCCCGCCTGGCCCTGATCGGCCTGGTAGTCATCTACCTTGGCCTCGCCGCTACCTACAACCTTGCGACCCCGATCTTCGAAGCACCGGACGAGATCTGGCACTACCTGTACATCCGCTCCCTGGTCCTCGACCGCCGTCTGCCGCTCCAGGCCGGTCGGGGAGAAGAGGCGGGCGCCGGGCCGCCGTCCGCCGTGCTGGCCCAGCAGGAGGCCGCCCAGCCCCCTCTCTACTACCTGACCGCCGCCATCCTCACCGCTCCGGCCCCGCGCGATGACCTCGCGGCTCTTGCGCGCGAGAACCCGGCCGGGAGCATCGGCGACCCACGGACCGAAGGCAACAAGAATCGCTTCCTCCACCCACCCGCGCAGGATTTCCCCTGGCGCGGTGAGGTGCTCACCGTGCACCTCACCCGACTGGTTTCAACGCTCTGGGGCGCACTGACAGTGATCCTGACCTACGCCGTTGGGCGCGCACTCACCCGCTCATCGGCCGTTGCGTTCGGCGCGGCCGCCGCCGCGGCCTTCAATCCCCAGTTTCTGTTCATGACCGCCGCGATCAGCAATGACGCGGCGGTCGCCGCGAGCGGGGCTTTGCTGACCTGGCTCGCCCTCCGCGCCGCGCATCGCCCGCTCGGCTGGCGGCGCACTCTTCTCCTCGGCACGACGAGCGGGATCGTCGTGCTGAGCAAGCCGATCGCTGTCGGCGCAGTCGGGCTGGCTGGCCTGGCGATCATCCTGGCCGGACGCCGCACCGACGCCCCGGCCGCGCGCATCGGTGCGCACCTGGCCGCGGCGACCGGGGCGCTTCTGGCAACGGCAGGCTGGTGGTTTGTGTACAATCTTCTGGTGTACAGTACGCCTGTCCCCCTGGCACGCTTCCTCGGTCGGCGCGTCCTGCTGGACAGCCTGCCGACGGCAGGGGAGGTGCTCGCCGACCTGGCCGGCCTTCGCTGGTCGTACTGGGGGGTCTTCGGCTGGTTCAGCATCCTTGCTCCGCCGCTCTTCTACCGCCTCTGCGATACCCTGCTCGCGCTCGGAGCGATGGGGCTCGGCCTGCTGGCCGCGCGAGCGCTGTGGCGGCGACCCCATCCCACCCTCCTGGCCGATGCCGCCGGGCTGCTCCTGGTGGCCTGGCTGGTCCTGAGCGTCCTCGGGGCAGTCGCGGTGTACCGACTGGTGACCGAAGCCTTCCAGGGGCGTCTGGTCTTCGGGGCGATTGCCGGAATCTCCAGCCTCCTGGCCATCGGGTGGGCCTCCCTCGCACCGGGCCGCGCCGGTCGGGCTCTCGCGATCATCTTCCCGACCAGCCTGCTCGTCCCCGCCGCGCTGTTTCCCTGGACGGTCATCGCACCGGCCTATGCCCGCCCGCCCCGTCTGCCTCCGACTGCGATCCAGCCGACCCACCCACTCGACGCGTGGCTGGGCGGTGACATCCGCCTCCTCGGGGCCGACATCCACCCAGACCCGGGCGATATCCGACCAGGCACCGATCTCGAGATCGCGCTCTACCTGACGAGCACACGCCCGATCACCCGCGATTACACCCTGTTCGTCAAGCTCCTTGACTTTCGCCAGCGCGAGGTCATCGGCCTCGATACCTATCCAGGCCGCGGGGCCTGGCCGACGAGCTTCTGGCAGCCGGGAGAGGTTATCGTTGACCGCTATCACCTCCACGTTCCAGCAGCGATCGCCGCCCCTGGCGTGTACCGGCTGGCGGTGGGGATGTACTGGCGCCCGACTATGACACCCCTGCCGGTCCGTGCCGGCGAAGGGCCGCCGCTCGGCGGCGCGTTCCCAATCGCCCCGGTGGTCGTCCGCGATCCGCCAGATCCCGACCGGGCCGGCCGCGGGGTGCGCTTCGCGGATGCCGTGACCCTGGTCGCGGGACGGCTTGATCAGACCACGCGGCGAGCCGGTCAGACCCTGACCGGAGAACTCCTCCTCGGTGCGGTCCGAGCGGTTCCGCGCGATTACACCCTCTTCATCCACCTCGTCGGTCCCCACGGCCTGATCGCCCAGGACGACAGCCAGCCCCTCCGCGGCGCCTTCCCCACCTCGGCGTGGCGGCCAGGCGACCTGATCCGGCACCCCTTCCGGCTGGTGATCCCTCTGGGAACGCCGCCAGGAACCTGCCGCGTCGTGGTCGGCTGGTATGACCTGGCGACCGGCGAGCGGCTCCCGACCCCCAGCGGGGACAGTGTCGAGATCGGGGTCCTCCAGATCGAGGCCGCCCGGTGACCTCACCGGGCACCCGGCATCCCGACCGGGGTCAGGGAGCGCCAGTCATCAGGGCGCGCACGGCAACCCCGAAGAGGAAGAGCGTGGCAAGCCCGAGCCAGAGGCTGTCCCGCCGCTTCCCGGTCCCCACCGAGCCCATGACGATCGGCAGGACCGCGACCCCCAGCAGGCCGTACAGGAAGTGGAGCAGGTCGGCCGGCCGCCGTCCGCTGGCAAGCAGGATGATCCCGACGAGCGCCTCGACCGCGAACAGCCCCTCGGCGATCAGAAGGGTCGTACGGTACGAGTCTGACGCCGGGCGGCGGCGGACGGCCAGTAGGAGCCCCCAACCAGCGCCGATCAGCGTATAGAGCATGATCACGCGACTCAGAAAGGCGTGCAGGGTTATCATTGCGGTGAAGCGCTCCGGCAAGGCGGACCGGCGACGGCTGGGCCGCCGCGGCCGCGGGCATCTCACACGAAAGTCTAACACCCCGGCCCCGAAATCCTCCATCCGTCGCGGTCCGGCGTCCCGCACAGCCTGTCGGGCAGGCTGATTCAATATGGACTATGCACTATACGGCAGGTATACTGTTTCCGTAAAGTTGGTGCATCTGCACCTCCACCCAACCGCCCCACCGCACGGCGGGGTGTGAACCGAATCAACACGGGTACTGGCGTTGACCTGCCCCCGGCCGAGTCAACGCCGTCGAGGAGAGAGGGTTGCGCCAGGAAGACCATATGGGTGTCGCACCACTGACACGCGCGCCGCCAGGAGGTAGAGAAAGTGGATTTGCAGGGCTTGCTTCAGACCGCCGAGGCCCAGACGCGGCTGGAACGGGAGCTAGCCGGTGAGGCCATCACCTTCGCCGAGTACCTCGAGCTTGTCGCCAAGAACCCCCACATCGCCGACCTTTCCCACGCACGCATCTATCGGATGATCCGCGACGCCGGCATCACCCCTTCGCCGGACGGGAAGACGAACCACTACGCCTTCTTCGAGAACGAGCTCTTCGGGCTCGACGAGGTCTTTCACCACCTTGTTGAGGAGTACTTCAAGCCCGCCGCCAAGCGTCTCGATATCCGCAAGCGCATCCTGATGCTCGTCGGGCCAGTCGGGGGTGGCAAGTCCACGATCGTGACCATGCTCAAGCGCGGGCTCGAGCAGTACGTGCGCACACCGCAGGGCGCGGCCTACTACATCGAAGGCTGTCCGATGTTCGAGGAGCCGCTCCACCTGATTCCGGAGAACCAGCGCGAGCAGTTCCGACGCGAGCTCGGCGTGGCGATCGAGGGCGACCTCTGCCCGCTCTGCCACTGGCGCCTGGAAAATGAGTGGGAGGGGCGGATCAGCACGGTCAAGGTGCGCCGCCTGCTGATCTCGGAGAAGGAGCGCGTGGGCATCGGCACCTTCAAGCCGGCCGATCCGAAGTCCCAGGACGTCGCCGAGCTGACCGGCCACATCAACCTTAGTCTGCTGGTCGATTCGCGCTTCGGCGGTGAGGCGGATCCGCGCGTCTACCGGTTTGACGGCGAGCTGAACGTCGCCAGTCGCGGGATCATCGAGTTCATCGAGATGCTCAAGGCCGAGCCGCGCTTCCTCTATGAGCTCAACACGGTCGCGGGGGAGCAGCGGATCAAGGTCCCCCAGTTCGCGCTCGTCTACGTTGACCTGGTCGTTATCTCCCACACCAACGAGTACGAGTTCACCCGCTACTTCAGCGATCCGGCCAACGAGGCCATGGTCGACCGCATCTTCGTCGTCAAGGTTCCGTACAACCTCAAGGTCTCGGAAGAGGTGCGGATCTACAAGAAGCTGATTGACCAGGCGAGCCTCACCGTCGACTCGGAGCAGGATGGCGCCGCCGAGCTCCGCCGGGTCCACATCGCCCCGCGCACCCTGCGCGTGGCGAGCATGCTGGCGGTGCTCTCGCGCCTGGCCCCATCGTCGCGCCCGAATCTCACCCCGATGGTCAAGCTGAAGCTGTACGACGGCGAACAGCGGGTCGGCGAGTGGGAGCAGAAGCACCTGCGGGAGATCCGCGAGGAGGGCGAGGCCCAGCGCGAAGGCATGTTCGGCTTCTCGCCCCGCTTCATCATCAATCGCCTGTCGAGCGCGCTCGTCTCGGGCGGTAAGCGCTGCATCAATCCCCTCGACGCGATGCGCTCCCTGCGGGACGGCATCAAGATGCAACACGCCGGCAACCCGAAGGAGATCGAGCGCCTGCTCGGCCTGCTCGACGAGGTCCGGAAGGAGTACGACGAGTGGGTGAAGCGCGAGGTCCAGCGGGCCTTCGTCTACGCCTACGAGGACTCGGCCAAGACCCTGCTCGATAACTACCTGCGCAATGTGGATGCCTACTGCAACAAGACCCGGGTGCGCGATCCGGTGACCGACGAGGAGGTTCCACCGGATGAGCGGCTCATGAGCTCGATCGAGGAGCAGATCGGCATCGCGGGCGAGACGCGCAAGCGTGAGTTCCGCGAGGGCGTGATGCGCTCAGTGGCGAGCTGTGCGATGCGCGGCATCCCCTTCACGCTGAGCTCGAACTCGGTCCTCCAGGAGGCTATCGAGAAGAAGCTGTTCAGCGACCTCAAGGATGTGGTGAAGATCACCACGACCAGCCGAACGCCGGACGAGGAGCAGCAGAAGAAGATCGACTCGGTGATCGCCCGCCTTACCGATCCCTCGCTCCCCGAGGACGAGCGCTACTGCGATCAGTGCGCGCGCGAGCTGCTCAAGTACGCCGGTCAGCTCCTGAGCCGCTAGAGTGCACGCCGCAAGAGGTGGTCTGATGGGTATTGCCACGGGATTTCACGAAGGCGACCGCTCCGGAGGCATGGCGCACTTCGAGCTGGTCGAGCACCCGGCCGATCTCGGCCGCCGGTCACGCCGCGACATCCTGCGGCACCATGCGAAGGTGCGCGAGGTGATCAAAGGGAACCTGCCGGAGATCATCAGCCGGGAGGATGTGATCACCTCCGATGGACAGCGGCTGGTCAAGGTTCCCATTCGCGGGCTCGAACTCCCGCGCTTCCGGTTCGACCCGTACCGCGGCGAGCACGGAGGTCAGGGGGACGAAGGGACACGTGGACAGAACGGTGGGCGCACGCGCCCCGGGACTGTCCTCGGGCGAACTGGCGAGGACGGCGGCTCTGGCAAGGAGGCGGGCCAGCAGCCGGGCGTGGATTACTACGAGGCCGAGATCAGCGTTGATGAGCTGGTTGATCTGGCGTTCGAGGACCTCCAGCTGCCGAACCTGCAGGACAGGGGGAAGAAGAGCCTGCAGGCACCCACTGTCCGCTTTACCACCCTGCGGCGCACGGGCCCGCAGGCCAATCTGGACAAGCGCCGGACCCTGCTCGAGGCGTTCAAACGGCAGGCACGCGAGGGATCGCCGGGCTGGACGATCGACCCGGTCCAGGATGCCCGCTACCGGAGCTGGGAGATCGCCCACGAGCCGCAGCGCAACGCTGTTGTCTTCGCCATGCGCGATGTCTCCGGTAGTATGGGCGAGTTCGAGGCCTATCTCTGCCGGACCTTCTATACCTGGATGGTCCGCTTCCTGCGCCGCACCTATTCCGGCGTTGACGTGGTCTTCATTACCTGCCACACCGAGGCGCGGGAAGTCGACGAGGAGGAGTTTTTCCACGCCGGCAGCTCCGGGGGCACCCGCATGGCCTCAGCCTACCAGCTCGCCCTGAAGATCATCGAGCAGCGCTACAACCCGGCCGATTGGAATATCTATCCCTTCCTGTTCTCAGACGGCTTCAACTGGGGCGATGACGAGTGCGTCACGCTGGTGCGCCGCCTCCTCGCTATCAGCAACCTCGTCGGCTACGGGGAGATCGCCAATTACGGCTACTGGGCCGGCCACGCGACCGACCCGGAGGCGTTCTGGGCACCGCTCGGCCGCGCCTACGCCGAGGCCTTTGCTCACGAGAAGCGGTTCGTCATGGTGCGCGTCGCTGACAAGGAGGATGTCTGGCCCGCCCTCCGGAAGTTCATGAGCCGACGGCACGAGGAGTTGGCCGCATGAGCCACGCCGAGTTTGATGAGCTGCGGCGAGCGATCGACCATCTGGCCGAGGTCGCCTTCTCCCTCGGGCTTCGCCCACCTGATGTGCGCTTTGAGATCGTCCCGGTCGAGACACTCTACGAACTCGCCGCTTATCACTTTCCGACCCGCTTCGCCCACTGGACCCACGGCTCCCAGTACTACCGCCAGAAGACGCGCTATGACCTCGGCCTCGAGAAGATCTACGAGCTGGTCCTGAACACTGATCCGTGCCTGGCCTACCTCCTCGATACCAATAGCCTTATCGAGCATAAGCTGGTCATCGCCCACGTTCTCGGTCACGCCGACTTCTTCCGCCGCAATATCTATTTCCAGGAGACGGATCGCCACATGGACCAGGCGGCGGCGCGGCACGCACGGATTGTCCACGACTTCGAGGAGGAGTACGGGGTCGAGCGGGTCGAGCAGACCCTCGATGCGGCGCTCGCCCTCGCCTTCCACGTCGATCCCTCGGCGGTCGGCTTTCGGGAAAAAACGCGCGAGGAGTACGAGTACGAGCGCCTTCATCCACCAGAGCCGCCATCCACTCCGTACGACGACCTCTGGCACCTGACCCGCCGGCCGGAGCCGCCCGCGCCGCGGCCGCGCCGGATCCCACCAGAGCCCGCGCGCGACCTCCTCCAGTTCCTGGCGGTGTATTCGCCGATTCTCGAGGAGTGGCAGCGGACCCTGCTCCACATCATTCGGGAAGAGTTCCTGTACTTCTATCCAAACATGCGCACGAAGGTCATGAACGAGGGCTATGCCTCGTTCTGGCATGAGCGCATCCTGGAGCACGCCCATCTCACCCCGGACGAGCACGTCCAGTTCCGCCGCCTGCACGTGGGGGTGATCTCCTCCGGCCACCGCTACTCCTTCAACCCGTACGCCATCGGCTATCGGATCTGGCGGGATATCGAGCGGCGCTGGGAGCATCCCGAGGAGGAGGAGACCTGGTACGGCGAACGGTTCCGCCGCTCGGGCGGCGAGGGCCTCGCCAAGGTCTTCGAGGTTGCCGCCGCCTACCGCGACTCGGAGTTCGTGCGCGAGTTCCTGACCGAGCGGCTCGTCGAGGAGCTCGACCTGTACGTCTACGGCTTCCACGGCGACCAGAGACGCCACCAGGGCGAGTGGCG
>JADGGD010000142.1 GCA_019690095.1 Chloroflexota bacterium | reverse complement strand
ACCAGTCACATCCTTGCCGTTGACGGCTACAAGGTGGGGCTCGTCGCGAGCGTTGTCGAGGGGGTGCTCGGACTGTTCCTTCGCTCCTGGCTGGCAACGATCGGCACCGTGATTGGCCTCGGTCTGTACGCTGTGCTGGTCGGAACCTCCCCATCCGCGCTCCGGGCCACAATCATGGGGGCGCTCTACCTGATCGGGCGGGCGCTCGGCCGCCCGCGAGATACCCTCAACGGCCTGGCAGTCGCGGCGCTCCTGATGACGATGATCAACCCGTTTCTGCCGTGGCATCTTGCCTTCCAGCTGTCGTTCGTGACGACGCTAGGTCTGGCCGCGCTGGTACCGATCGTCGAGCGCTGGCTTCCCCGCCGCCGCGGCCTGCTTCAGGAAGGGGTGCGGGAGGCCCTGGGGGCGACAGCAGCTGCTGAGATTGCCAGTGCCCCTCTGGTGATCACCGCATTCAATCACGTCTCACTCGTCTCGCTTCCGGTTCACGCCGTGGTCATGCCCTTGCTTCCCATGGCGATTGCTCTCTCAGCGCTGACGGCTGTGACCGGGAGCCTGGTGCCGGCCGTGGGAAATCTCCTGGGGCTGCTGGCCTGGATTCCCCTGACGGCGATCATCAGGGTTGTGCACGGCGCGGCCGCACTTCCCGGCGCTGCGCTCGCGATCCCACGCCTGGGGGTCGAGGCGGTTGTGACTGCCTACGGCGTTCTGGGGCTGGTGGTCCTCGGGCGGCCGAACCCGCTCACCGGCCCCGGTCTGCCGCTTGCCGATCTCTGGCGCCGTGCAACCGCGACCGTGCCAGCCCGCGTCCTCGTCCCGGCCCTCGTGCTCCCTTGTCTGCTGGCCGGGGCGATTCTCGTCTCTCCGCCAGCCCCGAGCGAGCGGATCACTATGCTGGAGGTGGATATGGGCGACGCGGCGCTGATCGAGATGGCCAGCGGTGCACGCATCTACATCCAGGCTGATGCCGGGGCAGACCAGGCGGCCCGCGCCCTGGGACCAATGCTTCCCTTCTGGAATCGCTCCCTTGCCCTGGGTGTGCTGACGCTTGGGGATGATCGGGAGCTCGCCGAGCTGACCGACCTGATCGGGCGGCTTGAGATGCGTCGGGTCATCGTTCCATCGCAGAGCGGCGCCGCTGTCAGCCGGGATCGCCTGCAGGAGGCGGCCCGGGCCGCTCGAACTGAGATCCTGCGTGCTGAACCGGGCCTGCACATCCGCATCGGGGAGACGGATAGCCTGGAGATCTATCCGCTCGATAGCCCGGCTGCGGGCGCCCGCCAGGCCGGATCACCTTCCACGCTCGCGGTTCGCCTGCTCCTCGGCCGGGCGACAATCCTGTGGATCAGTAGTGATCCAGCCGACCAGGCACGTCTGGCCGCGCTGGGCGTACCCCTTTCAGCGCAGGTGCTGAAGCTCGCCGGAACCGGGGCGCGCTGGGGGGTGGATCCGGCCTTCTTCGCCCGGGTCAATCCAAGCATCGTCATCCTGCCCGCCGGTGTCGCGAGCCGTTTCAGTCGCCCGACTGCAGGAACACTTGATCTGCTTGCTGGACGGACAGTCCTCCGGACCGATCAGGATGGCACCGTCGTTATCACGGCCGGGGAGAACGGGCTGACGGTGCAGATGGAACGCTGACCAGACCGAGCGTCCCGGGGAGGAGGCATCGGCATCTCGCGTGAGCCTCCAGCCGTGCCCCAGGCGGCTCTACCGATAGACCGCCATAGCCGTCCGGACTAGACCGACAGCGGTGTTTGTCCAGGCGCGGTTGAGGGCGGACGGACTGATCGTCCGGTCGGAGCCGTCGCCGTGGAATGCCGGGTCATGATAGACCAGGTTGCCGTCGTTGTCGAAACCGAGCGCGACGATGTAGTGGTCGCCTGCGAAGGAACTGCCGGCGTGATCCGGCAGATCCCAGTAGCGCACCAGTAAGAGGACCGGGTGGCCCTTGGCCAGGTCGGTCTTGAGATCGGCCAGGGTCCACGTGCGGTACTGCTGGCCGGCGAAGAGACCGGACACCTTGGCACCGGCTTTGCGCGCCGCATACGCGAGCGACTCCCACGTCGTTCCGTTATACGGGCTGGCGGCCGCGCCCATCTGCTGGTTCGCGTATTGACGGAGGGTAATCTGGTCTACGGTCAGGCCCAGCGCACCCAGCGCCATGGAGAGGGCAGTTGGCCCGCAGTTCGATTCGGCCCAGATGCTCCCATCAAACTGGCTGTGATAGGGGGCGTCAATGATCTTGGGAGGCGGTGGATCGGGAGACAGGGTTCGGACGACGATCCCATCAGGCGTGATCGCGAAGGCGGGATAGTGTGCGGTGGTCCAGACGGTGTGCCCGTGGGGAACCTCCGCCGACCCGCTCGCGCTCCCGGCGGCGGGTGATCCCATCGCTGAGGAGCTGCTGGTAATGCGCAGCGTCTGGCCAGCGATAATCCGGTCAGGGTCGCTCAGGCCATTGGCGCTCACCAGGCTATCGACTGGCACGCTGAACTGTTCGGCAATCCCGATCAGCGTGTCCCCGGCCCGCACGGTGTAGAGGATCGGCTGCTCGGCGAACGCCGGGGTCACCGTTGCCGCTCCGAGGGCGATGGCGGTCACGCCGGCACGGATCAGCCGATAGACGGCAGGCCCGGAGCGAGACCGAGAGATCCGGGGGGCGTCTGCCTGCCTGGATGCAAACAATGCCACGATCACGACCTCCCTGGAAGGAGTAAAAGCTACTGTAGAGAGCGCGTGGGGGCGCCTGATCCTCGCCCGAGCGAGCGCGCCCGCTTCCGAGCCGGGCACCAGCCTCTCACCCGGGCAGTCGAGGTGAGCGGATTATAGAAAAGCAATAATCTCGCTGTCAACCCGCCTGCGCGTCCGGGTTTCCCGAGCAAATTGCTCTGGGAAGTTATTGAGTAAGTTCATCGATATAGCTTATAATGGGGCTGACTGGATAATTTCTTGGTGATCAGGACTATCGACGTGTCTACCCTGGCGATCCAACAACAGGCCCTGCCGCGCCAGCCTACTCTCGCGAAGACCCTGGCGCTCGTTCTGGTGATCTGGGTGCTGGTCTGGGCGAGCCTGGTCAACGGCGGCCTGGCCGTCTACTGGGTCTTTGGGCTGGCCTTTGGGGTGATCCTGCAGCGGAGCCGCCTCTGCTTCGCCTCGGCCTTCCGAGACCTCTTCCTGATGCGTGATGGGCGGAACCTGCGGGCGATCCTGGTGGGCCTGGCGGTGGCAAGTGTCGGCTTCGCCCTGATCGAGGAGCGGGCGGTGCCCACGCCGGGGTTCGGGGCACTGCCGGACCAGGCGCATCTGATGCCCGCGAGTGTCCAGCTCATCGTCGGCGGCCTTCTGTTTGGCCTCGGAATGGTTCTGGCCGGCGGATGTGTCTCTGGGACCCTCTATCGCATTGGTGAGGGCTATGTCGGGTCGCTGGTTGCTCTGGCTGGCATCTTGCTGGGCCTTGTTGTTGCGACCCAGCACTGGAACTGGTGGTGGACAACATTCAGCCAGCACGCACCAATGATCTGGCTCCCCGGCCTGCTGGGCTATGGTGGGGCGGTGGTTGTGACGGTTGGCGTGCTGGGGGGACTATACCTGCTGTCGCTGTGGTGGGATCTGCGTTCCGGCCCGCGGCCAGCCCTTCCGACACGGCGCGCCGCTGAAGGGCCAGTCCTGAGCCTTCGCGACTGGGTCTCCCGCTGGTACCGGACCGTTTTCGGGACCGGCTGGCCATTCACCATTGGGGTTGTGGCCCTGGCGATTCTGAACATCTTCGTCTTCCTGTTCGATCATCCCCTGGGGGTGACAGGCGAACTCTCGAACTGGGCCAATCGGGTCGCGGCTCTCGGGGGAATCATTGCGCCGCCGCTGCTCGGTGCCAGTAACCTCGCCGGCTGTCTGCTGGTCTACAATCCGACAGCGAGCCCCGTGTCGACCGGCACCATGCTCGATGGAGGGCTGATCATCGGCTCGTTCGTTGCGGCGCTCCATGCTAATGAGTTCAAGCTCCGCCTGCCGCGCCAGCCGGTGCGCTACGCCCAGTCTCTCGCGGGTGGAGTCCTGATGGGCTACGGAGCGGGGATCGCTGCCGGGTGTACGATTGGTGCGTTCTTCTCAGCTATCCCGTCGCTCGGCCTAAACGGTTGGATCTTTGGTGTGGGGCTCCTCGGCGGGGCGGGCCTCGGAGTGCAGATCATCAAGCGTCTGTGAGGATAAATCGCGCGGGCACGGCGGACGCAGCCGGGCCGCGCGGGGAGGTGTCCAGTGCGGCAACTTGACGTTCGGGGCGAGATCTGCCCCTACCCGATGATGCGGGCGGTCGAAGCCCTGAAGAAGCTACCGGAAGGAGAAGGGCTGGAAGTGCTCACCGATCACCCGCCGGCCCTTTCAACGATTCCCTGGGAGGCGGCCAAGCTGGGCTACGAGGCTCAGCTCGAAGCAGCTGGACCGTCGGAATGGAAGATTATTCTCCAGCGTGCGGCTGACCCGGCCCGGAAGCCAGCCGATCTGCTCAAGCATCTTAATGAGCAGCTTGCGGCGCTGTCTCTGCCCGAGTGAGCATCTGCTCCACGGTCAGAGGGGCCGGATCATCGGTGGCCGGGCGTCTGGACCAGATTGAATGCGAGGAGCAAGCCGGGTGAACCGACGGACATTCTCCGGAAATATCTCTCCGATTCGAAGCCCTTTCTGAACAGCAACCTTTGGTGCGGACGGTCAGCCCGCGTGCACCCCGGCGCCGATTGTCTCGGAGCCGACCAGCCCCTACGATAGTGCGATCGCTGAGGCACTGTCCCGACTGCTCGGTCGTCGGACGGTGCTCAAGGCCGCGGCAGGTGGCCTGGCCGCGCTGATGCTGGCGGCCTGTCGGGCCACGTCCGGCGGTCCGCCGCCTACGGCAGGCTCGCGCCCTGTGGCGACCCCGTCGGCTGGCGGAAAGACCCCGTCGAGTGAGAAGGCACCGTGGGTCTATGTCTTCAACACTGGCTCCCAGGATGTCTCGATCATCGACACGGCTACGAACAAGGTGCTCTCCACGCGTCCGCTGGGCGCGGTCGTGCGCTGGCTTTCTAACGAACAGCGCTACTGGGATGGGAGCCTCATCTGGACCTACGACTTCCCCAACAACAAGCTCAAGGCCATCGCGATCGATCCAAAGGAGATCAAGGTTGTTCGGACGATTGATACCGGATCGGTCGGCCCGGGGCACAGCCTGATGCTCCTGCCGGATAAGCAGACGGCGGTCCTCAATGCAGCGGGCAGTAACGTCATTGACGTGATCGATCTCAAGGCCGGTCAGGTCACCGATAAGATCGAGACCGGCAAGTTCCCTTGAGACCTTCATCTCTCGCCGGACGGTTCGTTCGGCTTCACTCCTGAGCGCGATCAGGATAGCGTCGCGAAGATCGATTTGAAGACCCGCAAGGTGGTCAAGCGGGTGGACTTCCCGAAGGGAAGCAAGCCCTATATGCTCCGGGTCTCCCCGGATGGAAAGCAACTCTGGGTTCAGGCGACTGGCGCCAACACCAACAGTATTCTGGATCCGGAGACACTGGAAATCAAAGAGACCGAGCCGGATGGGAAAGGGCCGGTGACGAACGCCTGGTCACCTGACGGCCGTTATGTGCTTCTCACGCACGAGGGCGATACCTTCGTCACTGTGCGCGATCCAGCTTCTTTCAAGGTGATCAAGCGGATCGAGGTAGGACAGGACTCGACCAATATCGGCTTCACCCCCGACAGCAAGACTGCCTACGTCGCGGTCACCGGGATCAACGCGGTTGCGGTAATCGACCTCGCCTCGCTGTCGCTGGTTACCCACATTCAGGTCGGTCAGAAGCCGCAGGGGTTGATCGTGATGGCTCCACCGGCCTGAGCGGCCACGCCTCGGGCGCTGTGTGTCTCCGCGGGGGCTCAGGTGCGCCGCTCGCGTTGCTCCGCGCGGGCCTCCGAACTGGTCAGGTTCCGGCGGACGTCGTCGAGATCGGAGAACTCCTCCGGGTACATAATCTCGAGGGCGCGCAGCACGTTCTCTGGAGCGTGATGCCGGCGCGCGGTATCGAGCAGGTCCTGCTTCGTGCAGGGAAAGTGCACGCCGTGCAGGTAGGTGAGAACCTCTTCCACCGGTGCATGGAGCGGCTCGTGGTGTGGCATCTTTCTCCTCCCAATGCTATGCTCTAGCCACCCGGCTGGCTCCGTCTGCACAACGCGTGCCAGCGGGCGTGCGCCCGGGAGGTGCGCAGTGGCTCACCGCCAGGTCGTCGCGGTCCGGTGCGACCGGGAGTAGGCCGGACCACTGCGACCGGGGAGATCGGGATCACGGCAAGCAGAGAGCACAGCAGGAAGAGGAGGAACTGTGCGCCTGGGAGTCTCAGGAGGTCTCTTTCCCCACCATGTGGACGAGTTCACTGCGGCGATGGCGGCTCGCGTGCGTGAGCTCGGCTTTACCGGCATCTTCACCCGCTTCGATCATGATGATCCGTTTACGACGACCGAGGCGCAGTGCCAGCGTGTCCGCGCGATCTTGCGTGACTACGGCCTGACGATGGTCCAGGCAATCGGCCACCGGCCGCCGCTGATCCACCCTGACGAAGGCGTGCGGCGCCAGGCGGTGAAGACCCTCCAGGCGGCAATTCGCATCGCGGGCTGGCTTGGCAGTCTGAGCTGTCACACCGGCCCGGGCAGCATGGCTCAGATCGGTGCCAATGGATCGGCATGGGGCGGCGCGTGGGATCCGCACCCGGACAACTGGAATCCGATCTGCCGCGACCAGCTCATCAAGAGCCTGCGCGAGGCCGCGCCGGCTGCCGAAGACGCGGGCGTCATCATCGGCCTGGAAGGCCACGTGCTGGTGACCCTTCGCTCGGCCGAGGTCATGCGCGAGGTCCTTGACGCGGTTGGCTCACCAGCTGTCCGCTGTGACCTTGACCCGGTGAACTGGCTGACCCTTGACACGGTGTTCCGGAGCGGTCCAGCGATCGACCACATGTTTGATGTGCTGGACGGGCGCATTTTCAACGCGCATGCGAAGGATGTCGTCGTTGAGAAGCGTCTGGTGATCCACATCGATGAGCGGCCCGCCGGGCAGGGTATCCTGGACTGGGAGCGCTTCATGCGCCGCCTGGAGGGGCTCGGTCCGGAACGCTTCCTCGTTGTCGAGCACGCTGCAGTCGAGGAATTGCCTGCGGTGAAGGCATTCCTTGACCAGAAGGCCGCCGAATTGGGCATCCGGATCTGGTAGTAGGTATCCGTGTTGAGAGGGGGATAGAGGGGAATGGGCCCTGTGGAAAGGGCCCATTATCCATAGTGGGGAGGCATACGCCTCCCCACTATGGATCTACGTGTACGGGGCCGCGGAAAGTCCCGACGGCTCAGTACTCCGGTGCAGGCGTCGCTGGCTTCTCCTTCTCCGGGATCTCGGTCACCAGCGCCTCGGTCGTCAGGATCATCCCGGCGATGCTCGCGGCGTTTTCCAGTGCCGAGCGGGTCACCTTGGCCGGGTCGATCACGCCGGCCTTGACCATATCAACATACTCATTGGTGACCACGTTGTAGCCGTAGTTCGGGTTATTGTTCTCCTTCTGCATCCGGCGAACAGCCTCGAGCACCACCGAGCCATCGAGGCCTGCGTTCTCAGCGATCTGGCGGAGTGGCTCTTCCATTGCCCGCCGAACGATCGCCGCGCCGGTCGCCTCATCACCCTCGAGGCCGAGGTTATCGAGGGCTGCTGCGGCATTCACCAGCGCCACCCCACCGCCGGGGACGATGCCCTCTTCAATCGCCGCCCGCGTCGCCGACAGGGCATCCTCCACCCGATGCTTCTTCTCCTTCAGCTCGACCTCGGTAGCGGCGCCGACCTTGATCACCGCCACGCCCCCGGACAGCTTCGCCAGCCGCTCCTGCAGCTTCTCCCGATCATAGTCCGAGGTCGTCTCCTCAATCTGCG
>JADGGD010000141.1 GCA_019690095.1 Chloroflexota bacterium | reverse complement strand
GCGCTGGTCGGGGGCGGAGCGGTGGTAGGTGCGGCCGCGGGCGTGGTCCCCCCGCAGGCTGCCAGAACCGCCGCACCTGCCCCGAGGGCAAGGCCGGCCAGGAATCGCCGTCGGGTCGTCTTCACCTATTCAAACCTCCACGGGTTTACCCGCATCACGGGTTGGTCCAGGGACTGTCGCAGTACCGTCTGCGCCGCCAGCCGCTCCTTGCCGGCTCGCGCCGATTGCACCGCCGAACTGCATGCCAGTTGATCAACAATATAAACAATCTCCATCGGCGCGGCAACTATTTTCCGCGTACCCGCAGCTCAGCCGACCGGTGCGAGTGCGGCCTCGCGTGCTGCGCGCAGGCTGGCCTCGGAGACGATTGTCGGAACGCCGCAGCCCGGTGCCAGGAGAAGGCCGCGCCCGTTTATCTGGGCGATCGCGTCGCGCACCTCGGCGGCGATCTCCTCCGGTGTCCCGAGCACGAGCGTGCGTTCGTGATCGATCCCCCCGGCCAGGCATCTGGTCGTCCGGGCGCGCGCCGCGGCCAGGGTCGGGCCGCTGACCCGATCGTACCAGTTCAGCACGTGAGACGGGTAGGTGGCCAGTTCGTCGAACATCAGGTCGTCGCCGTGCAGATGGAGCATGGTGAGGCGGGAGCGGCCGTGCACATCATCGAGGACCGCGCGATCGTACAGCCGTCCGATGGACCGGTACTCGGTCTCGGTCATGACCCGCCGGCTTGCCTGCTGAATCGCGTAGAACAGGCCGTCGGCCCCATTATCCAGGCAGGCCTGGGCGAAGTGGAGCATGGTGCGGGTAATGGCTCGCAAGCCCGCGTGGACGGCATCGGGATGCTCGCGCAGGTGGCGCACAAAGGTGGCCTCTCCCGCCAGCTGGGCGGCGATCATCGATGGGGCAAAGAGAGTGGCCAGAATCGGGGCCTCGCCCTTCAGCCCGTCGGCCACCAGCCGCAGAACCCGCAACTGCTCGCCGAGCGTCCCCTCATCGGGCGGGAGGACCGGCAATCGCTCCCAGTCGCCCGGCTCCTGCACCGCGTAGCGCTCGGTGAGCAGGTATCCGCGAGTCGGGTGGTAGCCTCGGAAAGTCACTCCCCAGTCCTCGGTACACCACGAACTGCGGAACATGACCTTTACGTAGTCCATATCGTACTGGCGGTGCAGATCGATCGTGGCCCGGGCGAGCCGCTCCGGATCGCGGTCGACCTCGGGGAGATGCATCCAGAACGCGAACGGCACCCGATCGACCGGGCGACCGGCCAGGGCCGCTTCTACTCGCTCCCATTTCGCGCTGGTCGCCATAGATCCTCCTTGTCTACCTCCTCACGGTACCGGCCGGCCGCGTCACGGCCCCGGGCCAGGCAGCCGGGGTATCCTCTGCCATGATAGCGCGGCGGCACGGCGCCGGCCATCCGGATCGCCCGCTGATCCGGCCGCCGTCCCGGGGCAACCGGGGGCACGGCCCTTGCCCACGGTGCACGGAGGCAGACAGGATGCAGCGCGAGCTGGTGGTCGCCATCCAGCCGCTGGAGCGGACCATCCACCGCGGAACCATCATGCTGGTGACCGACCGGGAGGGCTGGATCACCGGCGGCCGGACCGGCCTGTTCGCCTATGACACGCGCTACCTCTCGGCCTACCGGATATCCTTTGACGGCTTTTCTCCGATCTTCCTCACTGCTGAGCAGGCGAGCCATGATGCGGCCGTGTTCACCTACACGAACCCTCCCTTTCGCGCCCACACGGTTGACGTGCCGGAGCTGGCGCTCACCCTGCGCGTGGTGCGGATCATCGCCGATCAGCTCTGCGAGGAGATCGAGATCACCAGCTATCTGGCCGTTCCCATCCAGATGCACGTCATGATCCACCTCGACAGTGCCTTCGACGACCTGTTCGAGGTACGTGCGCTCCAGCCGACGCCCCCGCGGGTGGCCCGCGCGCTCTGGGATCCCGGGGAGCGCCTCCTCCGCTTCGTCTACCGCGATGCCTGGTTCTCGCGCGAGCTCCGCTACCGCATTACCAGCGCAGACAGCCCGCCGTCCTTCGCGCCCGCACTCCTGATCTTTCCGGTCACCCTCGTCCGGGGACAGACCTGGCGCGCAGCGATCGCCGCCGAGCCGACCGGCACACTGCACGGCCGCTCGGCCGGGTTGCTCATCGAGAATCCGCCTGCTGACCCCGCGCCGAGCCCTCGCGCGGCGGATCGGATGCCGTCTCTCGCTGCTGTGCTCGACCACCTCGACCGCCGGACCGAGCGCTGGACGACGGCGCTGGCCCAGATCGAGACGCCGAACCAGATCGTCGAACGCGCGTACGTCCAGGCTGTGCGCGACCTGGCCTCGCTCTGCTTTCAGCGCGTCGGCCGCGGCTGGTACCCGGCCGCAGGTGTTCCGTGGTTCAACGCGATCTTCGGCCGCGATGCCCTGATCACCGCCCTTCAGGGCCTGCCGATCGGCTGTCCGTTTCCAGAGGCGGTCCTCACCCGCCTTGCTGAGCTCCAGGGACAGCAGGTCAACCTCTGGACCGGCGAGGAGCCCGGGCGGATTCCCCACGAGCTCCGCGTCGGCCAGCTCAGTCTCATGGGACGGATCCCTTTCGATCCCTACTACGGCAGCGCGGATGCCTCGCTTCTGTACGTCATCCTGCTCTCCGAGACCTACCGCTTCACTGGCGACCGCGCCCTGCTCGAGCGGTTCGCCGGACCGATGGACGGGTGCCTGCGCTGGGCGGCCGAGTTCGGCGACCGCGATGATGACGGGTTCATCGAGTACTGGCCGCGCTACCCCGGCGACTACCACAATCAGGGCTGGAAGGATTCCGGCAATGCGATCGTCTATCCGGACGGACGTATTGTGCCCACCCCGATCGCGATCGTCGAGGTGCAGGGGTATTATGTCGACGCTCTCCGGCGGGCGGCCGAGATCTACCGGGTTCTTGGCCGCGGGGGCGACGCGGCGCGGGCCGCGGGGCAGGCCGCGGCGCTCCAGGCGGCACTGGAGGAAGCATTCTGGCTGCCGGATCTCGGCTTCTACGCCCTCGGCCTGGATCCGGCCAAGCGGCCTATCCGGAGCATCGCCTCGAACCCGGGGCACCTGCTCTGGAGCGGAGCGGTCACGCCGGAGCGTGCGGCGCGCGTGGCCGCGCGCCTGCTGGAGCCAGATCTCTTCGCCGGCTGGGGCGTGCGCACCCTCTCCACCGGAAACGCGGCCTACGCACCGCTCTCCTACCAGCGCGGGTCCATCTGGCCGCACGACAATGCGCTGATCGCGCTCGGTCTGAAGCGCTACGGGCACTGGGAGGCGGCTAACCGCATTGCCGAGGGCATCTTCGCCGCGAGCGGCTTCTTCGCACGCGGACAGCTGCCGGAGCTGTGGGGAGGATTCGCCCGCGAGGAGACGGTCTGGCCGGTGATCTATCCCCGGGCAAACGTCCCCCAGGCCTGGGCTGCGGGGAGCGTTCCCATGCTCCTGCGGACGATCCTTGGGCTCTGGCCGGACGTCGAGCGCCGCGTCCTGATCCTGGACCCAACCCTGCCGGAATGGCTGGATGACCTCACGCTCCGGGGGCTCCGCTTTCTTGACGGCTCGGTCGACCTGCGGTGCCGGGGCGTCGGCCGATCGACTGAGATTGAGATCCTCCGGATGCACGGATCCTTCCGGGTGGAGCGAAAGGAGGCGCACCATGTCCTCTCGTGAGACACCTCCGGTGCGGTGTGATCTTCCCCGAGCTGCCTTCGCTGGCTTCACCGCCGGCTACGTCATGGCGCTCGCCGGGTACTGGATCGAGGCCGTTCTGGGTATCGGCGAGATCAATTTCGCCTACGCCGGCCTCCGCTATGTCGCGGGCAACCGTGCCGGCTGGTGGATCGTCGGCATCGTCTTCCACCTGATCGACAGCACCCTGCTCGGCCTGCTCTACGCCGGTATCGTCCAGCCGGCCCTGGCCCCATGGACCGCCCGGCTCGGGCGCCTCCGGGGAGGTGTGGTGGGTGGTGTGGCATTCGCAGCCGGGGTCTGGCTGATCCTGGCCATGCTCGTGGCCATGCCGTTCATGGGGGCGGGAGTCTTCGGCCGGCGGACCGGCTCAGTGCGTCCGGCCCTGGCCGCGCTGATCCTGCACCTGCTCTACGGTATATTCCTCGGCTTCGTGTACGCCCGGCCGGAGCGCTGTGTGCCGAACCCTGCCCCGGCAGCCGGCGGCCCGCAACCATCTCTTAACCTGGACGCGCGCTGATTGGCCGCAGATCAACCCGCGCTTAACCTCCACCTTCACGCGCCGCTAACCGGGCCGCGCTACACTCGCTCCTGTCGGCCGCATCCCCGGCGATCGGGGAAGGCGGCTGACCGGTGCGATGTCACGGGAGGTGAGAGCGGCATGAGTGAGGAAGCACCGCGAAGTGGCGCGGCCGCGGTCGGGCGGCGCGGTCTGATCGTCGGCGCGGCGGTACTGGGCCTCGGGGCGCTGGCAGCGGTCGAGGCGGCCCGGGCGCGGCAGGCGAACGCGCCTGCCCTGACCGAGGAGATCAAGCTGCGCCATCTCCTGCGGCGGGCGGGCTTTGGCGCCAGTCCTGCCGAGCTCGCCGAGTATCGCGCCCTCGGACTAGCAGGCACGATCGACCGGCTGGTCAACTACGAGCAGGTTGACAATCGTGCGCTGGACGAGCGGCTGAGCCGCCTGGGGCTGAACCTTCACCAGCGCCAGGACCTCCAGCGCTGGTGGATCCTGCGCATGATCTACACCGCGCGCCCGCTCGAGGAAAAGATGACCCTCTTCTGGCACGGCCTGCTGACCTCGGCAATCAGCAAGGTCGGACGGCCGGAACCGATGTACGTGCAGAACCAGTTCCTCCGGCAAAATGCGCTCGGTCGCTTCCCTGATATCCTCAAGGGCATCTCGAAAGACCCGGCCATGATGCTGTGGCTTGATCTGGGCGCCAATCGGAAGGGGCATCCCAACGAGAACTACGCCCGCGAGCTGATGGAGCTGTTCAGCCTTGGGATCGGCCACTACACCGAGCAGGATGTCCGCGAGAGCGCTCGGGCCTTCACTGGCTGGGTAGTTCGGCGGCGGCGTGCTGGCGGTGGTGCAGTGGACTTCGAGGCAGTCTTCAATCCGCGCCTCCACGATGACGGGGAGAAGACCTTCCTCGGCCAGACCGGGCGGTTCAGCGGGGATGACATCATCGATATCATCGTTCGGCAGCCGGCTTCAGCCCGGTTTATTGCACGCAAGCTCTTCAGCTTTTTTGCCTACCCCGATCCCGATGATGAAGTGCTTGCACCGCTCGTGGCCGCCTATACCGCGAGTGGGTATTCGATTCGGGCGCTCGTCCGCGCCATCCTGACCTCGGATGCCTTCTACGCGCCGGCCGCCTACCGTGCGCTGATCAAGAGCCCGGCCGAGCTGGTGGCCGGCACGGCGCGTCTGCTCGGCATCGAGACCGATGGGCGGGGACTGCCGGCGGTGCTGACCCGGATGGGACAGGAGCTTTTCAACCCACCCAACGTGGCCGGCTGGCCCGGCGGACCGTCCTGGCTGACCAGCGGTACATGGCTGGAGCGGTTGAACTTCGCCAATCGGGTTGTGGCGGCCCTCGGCCCGCCCGGGCGCGGCGCGAGCCCCCTCCACGTCCCGGTGCCCACCGCAGGGATCGAGAGCCCGGCCGAGATTGTCGATCATCTCGCCGACCTGCTTCTCGACGGTCAGATCAGCCCGGCCCAGCGCCAGGTTCTGCTCGACTACGCCAGCGCCGCGAGCAATCTGCCGGGCCGGGAGTGGCTGGCCGAGCGCCACCGCGGGGCGCTCTACCTCGCCCTGGCGATGCCCGAGTACCACCTTGCCTGAGGCCCGTGCCGGGAATGACGGTGCGGTCAAGAGAGAAATTGAGTTGGGGGAGGAGCCCATGGCCTCGATCAGTCGCCGCGACCTTGTTCGGAGCGGCCTCGCGGTTGTCTCCGTCGGTGCGTTTATGCCGAGCATCTTTACGCGGGCTGTCGCCGCTGCCGCCCGCGACCAGAGCGCCGGGAGCGCGGGGAACGGACCCACCCGGACGCTGGTGATCGTTCAGCTCGCTGGCGGCAACGACGGGCTGAATACAGTGATCCCCTACGCCGACGCGCACTACCGTCAGCTTCGTCCGACCCTCGGCATCCCGCCCGAGCAGGTCCTGAAGCTCGACGACCATCTCGGCCTCCACCCGTCTCTTGCCAGCCTCAAGGCGCTGTGGGATGCGGGCCAGCTGGCCATTATCGAGAACGTGGGATACGACCACCCCAGCCTTTCCCACTTCCAGGCTATGGATATCTGGCAGACGGCAGACCCGGAGGCCGGGCGGCACCAGGGCTGGCTCTCCACGCTCGTCGGCGGTGCGGTTGATGCGGACGGTCACCCATTCCGGGCGGTGAGCATCGGGCCGAGCCTCGCACCGGCCCTCTGCTGTCCGGCGATCCCGCCGCCTGCGCTGGGCTCGGTGACCGACTACCGTCTCCAGCCGGATCCCCACTATCCGGCCGCGGCCGCGGCGCGCACGGCCGCCTTGAACCGTCTGTACGCCAGCTACACCGCGCCCGCGCCTTATGCCGCCCTGCTCGAGGCAACTTCCCGGACCGCCGAGCTGAGCAGTGCGACCCTGCAGAGCGTGGCCGGGCAGTATCGAGCGGCGGCTAGCTATCCGGCTGGCGGGCTCGGCGAGGGTCTCCGCCTCCTCGCGGCGCTCATCTCCGGCGATCTGGGCCTGCGGGTCGGCTACGTTGTTCTCGGCGGCTTCGATACCCATGCGGCCCAGGCAAAGCACCATGCCGATCTGCTGCGGACGCTCGCCGATGCGGTCAGCGCCTTCTTCACGGACCTGCGCGCGCACGGCAAGGCAGAGAACGTTCTCCTCATGACCTGGTCGGAGTTCGGGCGGCGGGCCGCGGAGAACGCGAGCGGCGGCACCGATCACGGCACGGCCGCACCGCTGTTCCTGATCGGCCCGGCGGTGAAGAAGGGGATCCACGGCGACCCGCCGGACCTTGCTCGCCTGGATAACGGCAATCTGCGCTTCCAGACCGACTTCCGGTCGGTCTATGCCACCGTCCTGGAGCGCTGGCTCGAGGCGGACTCAACGGCGATCCTCGGCCAGCGCTTTGCGCCAATCCCCCTGCTGTAGGGGCAGCATCACGCGGCAGGCGGCTGTCCTCCCGGGCCGGGCGTGCGTCAGCGCCGGAATCCCCATGCTGACGTGCGCCCGGCCACGTGCTATAGTCCTCGGTGGCAGACTTCCCCCGGAGGACGATGATGAAGCTGTCCGTACGCGAAAGCGCCTTTCGCGCCAGCCCCACGGAGCTCCCGCTCGCCGAGTCCTTCGCCCGGCTCGCGCGCATGGGCTACCAGGGGGTTGAGCTCAGCACGATCCCGGATCGTGAGATGCGCGGCTATCGTCAGCGGCGAGGCATCTGGGCGGAGAAGCTCGATGCCGCAGCGCGGGCGCGCATCAAGGCCGATGCGGCGGCCGTCGGCCTGGAGATCCCCACCCTCTCTGCCGACTGGGCCTGGGGATACTCCGAGTTCCATCCGACGCTTGACGGGTGGGATCGCGGCGCCGAGCTTATCGTCGAGGACGCCCGGCTGGCCGCCGACCTGGGGGCGCGCGTCATCCTCATCCACTTCGGCACCTCGACCGGCACCTGGGATCAGGCGAAGGGCATCCTCAGGGAAGTGGCTGCCGAGGCGGAGAAGGTGGGGGTGGTCCTCGGGTTCGAGGGAAGCATCTGGTTTCGGGTCGGCCTCGGCGGCCAGGAGACGCTGGTGCGTATGGTGGATGAGATCGCCAGCCCCGCCCTCCGGATCTACGTTCACCCGCACGGTGATACCGCCGCGCAGGTGCGGGCGATCGACGAGGTTGGCGACCGCATTTGCGCCCTCCACGCCTCGGCGCTGAATCCGTCGGTCGACTACCGGCAGGTGTTCGCCGCCCTCCGGCGCGCCGGCTACGACTGGTACTGGTGCTTCGAG
>JADGGD010000140.1 GCA_019690095.1 Chloroflexota bacterium | reverse complement strand
CGGGCTTGTGGCAGATGCCACCTACCGTTGCGGGACAGCGCCGGCCTTGGACCGGACTTCCCCTGACACTCCACCGGAAAATCTTCACTTGTGGTAAGCCGCCAGCCAGGGCCGGCAGCCCGCCCGCAATCATACACGCCTGCGTCTTGCCGTGTCAAATGGCCCCGGCCGCAGACAGTGCGGGATATAATGCCGATGCTGACGGCGGGCTGACCATTCCCCCTGCAGCGATTCCCTGCCTGTGGATGCCCTGCATAAGACAGGGTCCGATGGGTCACCCTCCAACGGCAACGCAGGCGAAAAAGATCGGAGGGAGCGTGAGCGGGGAGCTCCAGATCTACGCGCTCGGCCATTCCACACGGCCACTCGACGAGCTCATCGCTCTCCTGGACCGGTACGGCATTACCACGCTCGCCGACGTGCGGACGATTCCCCGTTCACGGCGGAATCCTCAGTTCAACCGGGAGGCGCTCGCCGCCGTCCTCACCGGACGCGGCATCACCTATGTCCACCTGGCCCGGCTCGGCGGCCTGCGCCGGGGCCTGGGCGCGGCCTCGCCCAACACCGCGTGGCGCAACGCCAGCTTCCGGGGCTATGCGGACTACATGCTCACGCCTGAGTTTGCCGAGGGTCTGGATGAGCTCCTCAAGCTCGCCGCCCGGGGCCCGATCGCGATCATGTGCGCCGAGGCGGTCCCCTGGCGCTGCCACCGCTCCCTGATCGCCGACGCCCTGCTCGTTCGCGGCATCACCGTCCAGCACATCCAGGATCTGCGCCGCTGCACGCCCCACCGCCTGACCCCTTTCGCCCGGGTCGACGGCGAGCGCGTGACCTACCCTGACCCTGCGACTGACCCACCCGCTCCCGCGCCCGACGCCAGCCCGCGGTAGGATGGACCTTCGACCGCCGGGATATACGGCACAGATTTTCACCTGGTCCGGCCTATCGGAGCCCGGGGAGGTCGCCATTGCACCGGCCTCGCGGCACGGTCTGCCCCAACGCCGGGTGGGGACCCGGGCAGGGCCGCCCGGGTCCCCACCCAAGCTATCCCGTGCGCCCTGGCATCAGTGGCTATGGGGAGCTGGCAGACCCTCATCGGGAATTACCGAACCGCGGCCGCGATCAGCACGCGCGGTAAGCCCGGCGCGCTGGCTCTCCGCCCGATGGTGCAGCCATGCCAGGCGGGCCAGGGTCAGGGCTCCCAGCGACAGACCGAAGTCGCGGAGTGCAATGTCATAGTCGCCGGGGCCCGTCAGGAGGTTGATGATGATGCCCCAGAGCCAGACGGCTACGACGTAGGCGAAATACTCGGGCCAGAGGCCAACCAGGATCCCCGCAGCGATCTCGATCGCCCCTACGCCGGCCATGATGGTACGCGGGCTGAGGTGAAGGAGCGCCGGGATCCACGGAGCAAGATAGCGAGACCAGTCTGTCATCACATTGAAGAACTTGTCCAGGCCGAACAGGATCGGCGCGACCGTGAAGGTCGCCCGCATGAGCCAGAACGCCTGGCCGAGCGGATTGGTCAGGCTGCGCGTCGACAGGTCATCCATGATGGGTCCTCCTCATCCATACCCTTGCTCATACCCTTATTCGCGAGGGCAGCGAGGCGGCCGCTGGAGCTGCCCCCGGGATCGATCCCTCCTCGTCCCCATCCTAGCACTCTAGAGAATTAAGTCAATAATTTATTTCACTTATTTCCAGAATATGCCCGCAGTGCTAGAATCAAACTGTGAGGAGTGGTCATGGGCAGTGGCGATGTGGCATTTCCGCGACTTGGTGAGACCAAGCAGCGCATCCTGGCCCTTCTGCGCCGGCGGCCGCGCACGATCCCCGAACTCGCTGCGGAGCTGGGTCTGAGCCCCAATGCCGTCCGCCTGCACCTGGTGGCGCTTGAGCGCGACGGTCTGGTCGCACCCCACGGCTGGCGGCCGACAGTGCGCCGCCCCGCGGCGACCTACGCCCCGACATCCGCTGCAGACCGGCTCCTGCCCAAGCCCTATGCCGCCGTCCTGTCAAAGCTCCTGCAGACGATCCGCGACGAGCACGGAAGTGACAAACTGGCCCAGCTGCTCCGGAAGATCGGTGAGCACCTCGGTCGCGAGCAGACGCCACGTGTTGCGGGGCTCGCGGACCGCGCGCGCGTCGAGGCTGTTGCCGGGGTGCTCACCGATCTTGGGGGGATCGTTGAGGTCGAGGAGCACGACAATGGATGGCTCCTCGTCGGCTACAGCTGTCCCCTCGCCGCCGTTGCTGCCGACCACGCCGAAGTGTGCACACTGGCGCGCGTCCTGATCGCCACTCTGCTCGGTCAGGACACGGTCCGCGAATGCTGCGAGCGCGGCGGCGAGCCCCGGTGCCGCTTCGCCATCGAACGTACGGGGACGGAGCAGGGCGCCCGCACCGGTTGAGGGAACGGGGAATCAGCCGGGTTCAGCGGACGGTTCGGAGCGCGGATCACCCGAGGCAGCTGCCGCGAGGCGGTCCAGCAACAGGTGAAAGTAGATCAGGCCAGCGTAGGGCTGCCAGGCCGTAAGCACCTGCTGAACCCCAGCATAATCCAGATCGCTCGTCAGTGCGAGCCAGCGCCGGAGGTTGCGGCGAGCCCCCACATCATCACCCGGGAAGACGTGCAGTCGCCCCAGGCCCCGCAAGAGCGTGTACTCGGCCGTCCAGCGCCCGATCCCCCGGAGCTCCCGCAGGCGTGCCACCACCGCAGCATCATCGAGCGCGGCAAGACCGTCCAGATCCACTCGTCCGTCCACTGCGGCCTGAGCCAGGCCGACCAGGGCCAGCGCCTTCTGACGGCTGAATCCCAGGTCGCGGAGCGCATCCGGCCCGACCTGGGCGAGTCGGCCCGGGTCGGGAAGACCAATGGCCCCGCCGTCCGGGGCGGCGTAGCCGTACCTCTCGGCCAGACGATTCAGCAGACGGATCCCCAAGGTCAGGGTGATCTGCTGGCAGGCGATGGCATTGACCAGCGCCTCGAAAACGGTGGGGAAGCGCGGCGGCTTGAGCCCGCGGAACCGCTGCGCCAGGGATGCCAGGGCCGGCTCACGCGCGGCGAGCGCATAAAAGGCACTCAGGTCCACCCGCAGGCCCAGGAGATGATCCAGGAATGCCTCAGCCAGGGGCTCCGCCCCGGACAGCGGGACCGGCTGGAGAAGCTGCACCCGGAGACGGGGGCGATCGGGAGGGCCGATCTGCGTCACCGTCAGACCAACCGCAGTGCCCCGGAGCAGGAGCACCCGGCGATAGGTCTCACCATCCCATGTGTCAATGCGGTTGTCCGGACGCCGTCGGAGCGCCCAGACCGTCGCGTCCAGGCGAAAAGGTGGGATCGGCTCGACCAGGAACTCGGTGACCTCCAGCGCTCTTCACCTCCCTGCCGCCCTCCCCAGTCGGCTGGTCCAGGCGCGAATAGTATCGAACAGATAAACCGGGGCGGAGCCGCCCCCGGGCGCGGCAGGTCGAGAAGCCCTGGCTACCGGTCAACCATCCGCGGAGAAGGCAGTCGCCCAGGAGACGCTGCCCCCAGGACCGGCCCGATTATACACGCCGCCCGTACAGCACGGCTACGCCGGGGGCATCACTTGGGTCAGCGGGGCGCGAGGCGGCGCCGGATGTGCCAGCCAACCGCAAGTGCCGCCAGCCCGGTGATGGTCGCGAGTAGCAGAAGCGCCTGTGGATCGCCGCCTGTGGCCGGAAGAAGAGGGACTGGCCGATGCAGCCTGTTCCGGCCGGTCCAGTCGTAGAATCGCCCCCAGTCCAGCAGACCATATGTCCCAAACACACCAGGCCCCGGGCCCAGTTCGTCGATGACCCGGCGCGGGTGCGCCCCGTCCGCGTCCATCAGCCATACTGATGCCTGATCGCCCTCAAGACGTGCGAACAAGATGGCCCGGCCGTTGGCGGACCACTCCGGATGCTCATCACGATAGCGCGGATCAGTCGTCAGGGGATGCTGACCGGAACCATCCGCCGCCATGACCCAGATCCGTCGCCCGGCCATCGCCCGGAGAGCGGGATCGCCGCCGGGGAGACCCGGCGCGGCCGAACCACTGGTAAAGGCGATCTGACGGCCATCGGGCGACCAGGAGGGGAACAGCACGGCCTGCCCCGGCCCGGTCACCCGCCGCAACGGGGCCGAGGGCCGGCCCAGGGCAATGAACTTGCTGCTCCAGGTCTCCCGGCCGCCCCCATCAACGATCGCGAGCTGCCGACTGGCCGGCGACCAGTCCAGCAGGTCCGGGTGGGCGAGCATGGCACCGGTCAGCTGTACCGGCGTTCCGCCTGCCGCCGGCACCATCAGGAGAGGAGCACCATCGGCGAGCAGTGAGGCTGAGAATCCGGGAACCGTCCAGAACAGGATGAACGCCCCATCGGGTGCCCAGCCAGCGACAAGGAGGCCGGAGCTTGCAGGCCGACCGGCGCTATAGACCTCTTGAGTGTCGCTCCCGTCAGCCCGGACCCGAACGATCCGCGCGGCACGGACAGGTGGCTGGCCGTTCTGGGCCGGCTGGAGGATAGTGACGTCTGAGAAGGCGAGCATGCTCCCATCAGGGCTCCAGGCGAAGCTCTGGACCCCGGCCTCCACCGCGTTCGACGGTGGGATAATCTCCCGTCGCCGTGCCCCATCGGCCGTGGCGACCACCAGTCCACCCCGTGTGATGTACGCGAGCGAGTCGGTGACCGGCGACCAGGCAAACGCACCGGTGGGCCCCGTCTCCACTACGTGCAGATCGGTTCCTGCTCGACGCACGACCTGGAGCTGGCCACCGGCACGGAAGGCGATCCATTCACCAGAGGGCGACCAGCGTGGAGTATCGATGCCGCCGCCACGGGTGAGCTGACGGGCGGGACCGTCAGGAAGATCCTTGACCCAGAGATTACCGCCCTGGATGTAGGCGATACTGCCGAGCTCCGGAGCCCCTTCAGCGACGGTCGGGACTATCTCCCGCGCGACGAGCACGAGCATCACGGCAGCGAGAAGGAGAGCGCGGAACCACTGGCGTGGAAATGGCATTGCGGTGAACCTCACGACATGATCGCCCCCTGCTGGAAGCCCGATCCAGCATTTCCCGTTACGGCCGGGCCAACCGGTCGGGGTGCTCTCCGGGCTAAGGGGGTCCAAGAGCAAGACGCTCGGCAAGGGGGAAAGGTCACAGGATGGATTTCTGTGCCACCCCCGACCTCCCGGTGGCGCAGGCTTTGCTGTCATCTGGGAAAGGCTGATGCGCTGCCAGCGTGCGGGGTGGAGGGCGGTGGACGGGACCAGAGAGGATGCGGGCACGACCGCGCTGCGCGGTGGCCTCCGGGCATGGTCTTGCCAGCCGGACGGGCGATTGGTTACAATAGGGGCAAGCAGGGGTGGTGCTGGCTGTCTTGCGCTGAATCATACGATCGGTGGGATACAGAGTCTGGCACCCACGGTAGTGAGAAGGGCGCTCGGATGGCGGTGGGACTTTTGTACCCTGTGGGCCTGGGATGAACGGGTGGATCCGTGCGCACCGCGGCCTGGTAGACTTGGTTCCTGACGGCGTCGGAGAAGGTGGGAGCCGCAGCCCTCCGGGCGAGCGTGCAGGGAGGCTGGCGTGATCGAGCGGCCGCCGCGGGAGGAAGCTCGCGCGGTGCTGGAGTGGCCGGCGTCAGATGCTGTATACGACTCGGCGCGCGTGCGTGCCGAGCGACTGATCGGCGAGCAGGGGCCAGTCCTGGCAGAAGTCGCCCGGGCCGTTCTCGGCCGTGAGCAGCGGCTCCTGAGCCCGAAGCCAGCTACGCTGTGGCCGATTGTCGTCGCCCGTACATGCGCATCGGCGAGCGGTGACTGGCGGCATGCCCTCTGGCCCGCAGTCGGTCTGGAAGTCGCCATGGCGGCGGCCGACCTGTTCGATGATCTCGCCGATGGAGAGGCAATCGATCTGCTTGATCGCTTCAGTCCGGGGATACTGCTGACCGCCGCGGTTGGGCTCCTGGCTGTGGGCTTCTCGGCTGTGCTCCGTGGGGAAGAGGACGGCTGTCCTTCTGCGCTCTGCTCGCGGCTGGGACGTCTCCTCGGCGACGGCATTGCCCTGGCCGTGGACGGCCAGATCCGGAGCCTGCGGGGACGCGGGCAGGTGACCGATGCGACCGAAGCATACGAGATCGCGGCCCGCAAGAGTGGGCCTCTCGGCGAGCTTGCCTGTCGGATCGGGGCGATGATCGGCACGGCTGATCCATCTCTCCTCGACCTCTACGGCCGCTTCGGCTGGCATCTCGCGGTTGCCGGGCAGCTTGCCAACGATGCCGCCGATGTCCTGCCAGGTTCCCGGTCCTGGAAGCGCGATGTTCGGGACGGCTGTCCGACAGTTCCTCTGGTCTATGCACGCTCAACCGGTGCGCCGAGTGGGCTGGATGAATCGTCTCTCACAGCCTGGGAGGAGGCCGAGCGGCAGCGGATCGTCGCCGCGGGTGGCGTCCTCGCCGCGGAAACCCTCGCTATTGCCGAACGGCTGCGAGCTGAAGAGGCGCTGACGGCGCTGGAGGCGGCCGGCCGCGACACCGCCGGATTGCGCGAGCTTCTGACGATCAGCCGGCTGGCGGATACGGGGGAGGCCGGTCAGGACGAACGGTAAGCCGATGACGAAATGTGGGGCTGGAGATCATCTCACCGCCGGGCGATCGGTCGGGTTGTCTTGCTTCTATTACATTACGTGCACAGTGGCGGCGGGGCGATGGTAACGGGGTGCCTGCTGGCCCATCGCCGGGACGGCCGTCTCTGGCAGAAATATTTCTTCCCGTGAAGGAGGGAAATCGTGGGGACCTTTCGCGTTGAGCACCGGAGTGAGGCCAAGGCGATCATCGAGGCAGTTCGCAGGATTCGCGACGACGCGCGGATCCTCGAGGAGGCACGCCGGAGCCTGAGTCGGGCGCTGGATCTCCTCGGGCTGGAGGGTACAGCACGGCAGGCGGTGACCCCGCTGCTCGCAGCCGCGACCTCGCACGGCCCGAACGCCTCGGTATCTGTGCCAACGAGCTTCTGGTTCAACTGAGTGTCTGGAGTGGGTCGAGGCATTGGGAGCTCGCTTGATGTCCCTCGGCCCACTCCGACCAGGAGAGCACGGTTTGCAGCGACTCGGCTTCGCTAGAAGGCCAATTGCAACATTGGGCTTCTATGGCTACCGTCTGAAGGAGTCCTCTTTTTACAATAGGCGATTATGGCTGAGTCTTATAGCTATTGTCTGGATAGTAGGGATTACTTCATTAGTTGCTAGCGCTATTGAGCGAGGACCACATTGGGGGATAGGATTCACTGTAATACAGGGACATCTTTTTTCAATTCAATCCATTGAACCCGGAAGTTATGCATGGCTCCAGTACGTTAATCCTGGAGATACCATTCTAGAAATCAACGGTCAGGCGCCAAACGAAATCTCTCAGGATGCAATGGCATCTGTCCGGGAGGTAATCCTCCAGGATCACTTGGGGCAGAAGCGGAATATCAAGGTTGCGAGACTTCCCGCAGAGGTACTTATCCTCCTTGGTATCGGTGTCCTTTCCTTCGCAGGGTTAGCTATCGTCGTCTTTCGCTGGTCCGCAGACACGCTCCTGGGAGCAACCTTCCTGGCTTTTGGGGTAGGGGTCTCGACGGCGTTGATCTCGGTTCCAGCAGCTGTTCTAGGATATCCGTGGGCGTTCTTCCTTGCCTCATCGTCGGCAGTTGCAGCATCTTCTTTGTTTTTATTGCTCATAGCCATCTTTCCTCGCCCTATATCACACTTAACCCGTATTGTGGTTATCGAAGTTGGAGCAACTACTCTACTGGTTGCTACCATTGGGGCAGTCATCTTCACTTTCCCAAACTTTCCCCGACCACTAGATACAGTACTCTGGCTGTGGCTAGTAGCAAACTTCATTGGCGGCTTAGTACTCCTTGCATCGAAGTCTCGACACCCGGAGGACCGACCAAAGCTAACCCCAATTGTCATTGGGACTGGTACTGGGATCGCCCCTTTACTCCTCCTGAATGCCCTCCCCTTTCTC
>JADGGD010000139.1 GCA_019690095.1 Chloroflexota bacterium | reverse complement strand
TAGGTGATGTGTATTAGAGTCAGTTATTGACCAGAGCATCAATGATCGGCACCTGCTGCTCGCGCGTGCGGGTTGTGCCGAAGATGTCAGTCACTCGGGCCCGTGGATCCTCGGCCACCGCCTTCATCTGACGCAGCCGTTCCTCAAGATTAGCCACATAGAACGGCCGTGCGATCTCGGTATCCGGCCCACCGAAGGGCTCGCCAAACCAGAACTTCTTGGTGGCCAGATCTGTATGGTACCACCAGTTGCTCGTATTCGTACTCGTCCGAGGGGTATCACCGATCGGCATGAGACCGTACATCTGATACTGATGGATCGTCCCGCGAGACATCTGGATGTCATGCGTGCGCTCTGCGACGTGCGTTCGCCAGTATTCCTCAGCCTTGGTCTCGATCCACTCGTCGAGGAGCGGGTAGGCATCCTTCCCGTCGTACCGGAACTGGGTCAGCCAGATGCAGTGATTCAGCCCCGGTGCCTCCCAGGTGACGCGAGAGGGATCCAGTTCGAGAACACGGCAGATCTCCAGGTACCCGTAATGGCCGTGGCAGAGGCCGATGATCTTCAGGCCGGTCTCCCGCGTCATGAGAGTACAGCCGTCGAAGACCGGATTTCCTGACTGGATGAGCCAGGCGTTTGGACAGATCCGCTCCATGTCGCGGGCGACGTCCATCATCAGCCGCAGCTCGTAGAAATCGCCGAGGTCAACCGCGCCGTAGTAGTAGCCATGGCGGGCAGTCAGCTCACGCATGCGCCGGGCGTGGTGATGGCCCAGAGGATAGGCCGTGTTGATCACGAAATCCGCATCGCGCAGGGATGCGGCGCGATCGAGCGTCTGCTCGAACCGGAGGTCCACCCCCAGTTCGCGTGCATAGCGGGTCGCGAGCTTCGTAACGAAGTCAAGCCGCTCAGCATCAATGTCCATGAACGAGACCTCGCTCCCCGCGAGATTCGGCGTCAGGCAGATATCCTTGACCAGACCGAGCGAGAAGACACCGCTTCCCGCCCCGATCACGCTAATGCGAACCGGTCGTGGCACGACAGTGCTCCTTCTCCCTTCACGTGTATTCCACAGCAGGCGCCGTGATCTGCGGCGCGCACCCGGATCGCCGCCCCACCACGGAGAGAGCGCGGCCGGAGGTTGGCAGTCTCACGACGATGCGATTCCGACCGACTGCTCGATCCACGGCGGCATGGGCAGCCCCTGCTCGCTGAGATATGCCGCGTACAAGAAACGGTATACATCGCTCACATAGAATTGTGGAAACTCCTTGCGCGGGAGGCGTTCCTCCAGGCGGCTGGCGATGAGCTCCGCCGTGGCCGCATCCATCCCGGAGGCGACCTCATAATCGAAGTAGAAGGCCAGATCGGCCTCCGGCCGCTCAATCACGCGCGTGATGCCGAACGCGCTGGGGTACATATAGGCCGGCGCATAGCGCTCCAGGAGGAAGGTCCCCATGGAAGCAGAATTGATGAGATCGCCGTGCTGGAACACGAAGTTGACCGTCTCCTGGGCGTCCTCAATCGTCTCCCCCGGAAAGCCGAAAAAGAAGAAGGTATGATTCCAGATGCCTGCATCATGGCTCTCCTGGAGGATCCGTCGAATGTGCTCCAGGCGCGTCCCCTTGACCATGAAATCCATCACGCGCTGTGAGGCGGATTCCAGTCCGAACAGGATCATACAACAGCCTCCCGCCCGGGCGAGCTCCAGAAACTCGCGATCGAGAATCCGCTCGAAGCGCATACAGCCCGCCCAGCGCAGGGGAGCCCCCAGCTCTGCCAGGCGAGGGGCAACGTGGCGAACCAGGCGGGGCGTCATTGCTTCATCCACGAAAAAGACACGGCGGCTCTTGTAACGCCGGGTCAATGTAAGCATCTGGTCCAGCAGCGCATCGCCTCGCTGCTGACTGAACGCTTCGGGCTCACCGTAGCCAACGTTGCAGAAGGCGCACCTGCCGAAGTAGCACCCGCGCGTCATCGCAAGTGGGAGGGCAAGCTCAGGCGCAAGGTAGCGATCTAGCGGCAAGCCGTTGAAGTCGGGCGGCGGCAGCTCAGCGATCCGCGCTTGCTCCTTTCGGCGATTCACCTTCACTACTGTGCCGTGACGATAAATAAGATTGGGCACCTCTTCGAGAACGCCGCGGCCAGCCACGGCTTCAGTGAGCCGCTGGAGCGGTTCTTCACCATCGAAGACCACCGCACTGTCGAACAGCGTGAAGATATCCGGGACGTTCGCCAGCTGATCTCGCCAGATGCTGACCATGGGCCCCCCGATTGTGAGATGCGACCGGACCCCGCCCTGCTTGAGCACGCGGGCCAGCGTCATCGCGGCGATGATCTGGTTGACGCACGGGATCGAGATCCCCACAACCTCGGGGTTCTCCCGCAGCACATCCGGCAGGACCATCTCCTCGAAGATCTCTATGAACATATTCCGGTCACGATCGTCCACTGCGCGCAGGATGCCGCGTGACGAATCCGGACGGTAGGCCGAGACATAGGTCTGGAGTTCGAGGCGCGCCGGGTAATACGGGAGCGAGGCCAGCTGGAGCGCGGCCAGCACGGTCTCAAAGGCCGGTCGGCTGATCGTCCCATCGTAGAAGGCTGGACTGCGAATCACCGCCTTTGCCGCCGTCACCGCCTCGGCCACCGCCGGCCCCTGCTCCAGGCCCCAGCGCACCAGCTCGCGTGGCGGTGCCTTTGGCCGCGGGCGCAGTGTACGCAGGCGCTCGACGCTTCGCCAGGCAAAATCGCGCGTGAGCACGTGCTCGAAGACTTCCGCGTTCAGATCCCGTTGGATCACCTCGATGCCGGCCCGCCGCAGATAAGCCGTGAGGGATGGCAGAGCCAGATGCGGCATGGACGGCGTCCAGTTGGGCGGGAAGAATAGCATGACCTTCATTGCCCGATCTCCTCACCACCCGAGCTGGTACAGCACGTAACCTACGATCCCCAGCACACCGAGACCGCCGTCAAGGCGAGCCGCGAATGCGAGGAGGTGCCCACGGCTCGCACTCTCACGACAGCGAGCCTCAACCACGATCAGCAGGACGAGCCAGGCCAGTACCAGGATCAGGACGACCACATCGTCATACAGGGCAAACGCGTAGTGGTTGAGACGCAAACGAACGAACAGGCCCAGCAGGGCAGACCGCCAGATCAGCGCCACGACTGCCGCGAGCGCCGCCGTCAGTACCCAAACGCCGTAGGCGGCACCAGCACGGCCGAGCGCATTCCATCGGCCGTCAGCACCGACCTTCACTCCGGTACCCCCTGGAGCTTTAACTCCTCTGCCCGATGGCAGCTTGCGAAGTGGCCGGGACGAATCTCGCGCAACACGGGCGCCTCGTGGCGACACCGGTCGATTGCGTAGCGGCAGCGGGGATGAAAGTAACAGCCAGAGGGTGGGTTTGCGGGATCGGCAACCTCCCCCTCGAGAACGATTCGCTTGGAGCGGAGGCGCGGATTCGCCTTGGGCACCGCTGAGAGGAGCGCCTCAGTATAGGGATGTAATGGATTGAGGAAAAGCTCCTCCGCTTCGGCGATCTCAACCAGCTTCCCGACGTACATCACCGCAATCCGGTCGCTGATGTGCTCCACGACGCTCAGATCGTGAGCCACGAACAGATAGGTCAATCGGAACCGCTCCTGGAGGTCAGCGAGGAGGTTCAGCGTCTGGGCCTGGATCGAAACATCAAGCGCCGAGACCGGCTCATCGCACACCACAAGCTGGGGATTCAGGGCGAGAGCCCGGGCAATGCCGATGCGCTGGCGCTGGCCGCCACTAAACGCATGGGGATAGCGGGTCATGTACTCCGGCCGCAGTCCCACAACCCGGAGGAGCTCGGCTACCCGCTCCTTTAGTTCGTCCCCCTTCGCCACGCCATTGACCAGGAGCGGCTCACCGACGATATCCAGAAGCGTCATACGCGGGTTCAGGGACGAGTAGGGATCCTGAAAGATCATCTGCATATTGCGGCGAATCTGCTTGAGACGCGGGGGATCAAGCTGTGGGATATTGACCCAGCCGAGATTCTTGTCCTTGAAGAAGATATCCCCACGCGTCGGATCGAAGGCACGCAGGATCAGGCGGCTTGTTGTCGTCTTCCCACACCCCGACTCGCCCACCAGCCCGAGCGTCTTCCCCTCGGGAATCGAGAAGCTCACGCCATCGACCGCGCGCACATATCCCACGACGCGGCGAAACATGCCGCGGGTAATCGGGTAGTGCTTGGTGAGATCGCGAACAACGAGGAGGTCGCCATCAGCGGCCGGCACGCCAGTTGTCGCCGTCTCGGTCAGTGTCACGATCCTACTCCATGGCACGGTTACAGCGGACCCAGTGGTTTGGTCCCACCTCGATCCACTGGGGATCATCACAAACCCCTGGTCGGTAGAGCGGGCAGCGCGTCCGAAAGGCACAGCCGGCCGGAATCGAGTAGGGATCCGGAACCATTCCGCGAATCGACTCCAAGCGCTGGCGCGTCTTACGCCCCAGCCGTGGGATCGAGCGCAGGAGAGCCCGCGTATAGGGGTGGCGCGGGTTGAAGAAGAGTTCATCGACCGGTGCCTGCTCGACCTGGCGGCCAAGGTACATCACCACCACGTCATCGGCCATCTCGGCAATAACGCCGAGGTTGTGCGTGATGAACTGGATCGCCATCCCGTACTGACGCTGGAGGTCCTTCATCAGCTCCAGGATCTGGGCCTCGGTCGTGACATCGAGCGCAGTTGTCGGCTCATCGGCAATGAGCAGGCTCGGGCGACAGGCAAGCGCCAGCGCAATGAACGCCCGCTGACGCTGTCCGCCACTGAGCTGGTGCGGATACCGTTCAATCACCTCGTGCGGTCGCGGCAGGCCAACCTGACCGCACACCTCGATCGCGCGGGCTCGGGCCTCGTCTCGGGAGACATTCTCATGGATCTGGATCGTTTCAATGATTTGATGGCCGATCGTGTGCACCGGCGACAGTGAGGCCATTGGTTCCTGGAAGATATAGGCGATCTCCTTCCCCCGGATGGATCGGATCTCCCGTCCAAAGGGGTCCAGACGCGTCAGGTCGATGGCCTCGTCCACCACACCGGCTGCGGTCTGGCGCCGCCGATGGAAGATAATCTCCCCACCGACAATGCGCCCCGGACGCTGAACGATCCGCAGGATCGAATGCGCGGTAACACTCTTTCCACAGCCGGACTCGCCGACGATGCCGAGGGTGCGTCCGCGGTAGATCGTGAAGCTGACGCCATCGACCGCGCGGACCGTCCCTTCGAGTGTTTCGAAGTAGGTCCGGAGGTCGCGGACCTCCAGGAGGGGTTCGTCGGTCGGCACGCGGCCGTCCAGCTTCGAGAGGCTCATTTCGGCTGCCATCACGCTTTCACCGTCCATACGGATCCGCCGCGTCCCGGAGCCCGTCACCCATGAAGTTGAAAGCCAGGATCACAACAACTACCGCGACCCCCGGCAGGAGCAGCCAGGGATAGAGCGCCACGGTCTGGACATTCTGCGCATCCTGGAGGAGCACGCCCCAGCTGATCACCGGCGGCCGTAGGCCCAGACCGAGAAAGCTGAGCGATGTCTCGCTCAGGATCATGCCCGGGATTGCCAGGGTAATCACGGCGATGATATGCGAGAGGAACGACGGCACCATATGCCGCCAGATGATGCGCCATTCGCTCGACCCGGCGAGGCGCGCCGCCAGGACAAAATCCTCTTCCCGCAGCGCGATGAAGCGTCCTCGCACCTCGCGCGCCAGGCGCGTCCAGCCCACCAGCGAGAGGATAACGGTGATACCAAAGTACACGTATTCCGGCGGCCACTTGGGCGGGAGCGCCGCGGCCAGCGCGAGCCAGAGCGGAATTGTCGGCATCGAGCGGATAAACTCGATCAGGCGCTGGATAACGAGATCTGGCGTTCCCCCGTAATAGCCCGAGATACCTCCCAGAATGATCCCGAGGAGAAGGCTTAGCGCAACCCCAACCAGTCCAATCGACAGGGAGATCCGTGCACCGTAGATGATCCGGGAGAGCATATCCCTCCCGAGGCGATCTGTTCCCAGCAGGTAAAAAGGCTGGTCCTGGGCCTCTGGCCCAAGGCCAAACAGGTGCAGATTTGATGGGATCAGCCCCCACAGACGGTAGGGCGGCCCCTGGGTGAAGAAGTAAATTGGATACCACTTTGTCGGATCCGTCGTGTAGGTCAGGCGTAAGGTGTTCGGATCACGGTGCGGGCTGAGGCCGTAGACGCCGGGATGGAAGGTCAGACGGCCGTGGGCATCCACGAAGCTGATCGTCTGGGGCGGCACATAGCGATGTGCCCCATCGATATGCTCCGGATCGCCTGGCGCAATGAACTCACAGAAGATGGCGACCAGGTAGAAACAGGCGATGATAAAGGCGCTCACGACTGCGACCCGGTGGCGGAGGAAACGCCACCACATGAGCTGCCAGGGTGTCGCGACGTGAATGCGAGTCTCAGACTCCGTCCCTTCCTCGATCTCGATCGGGACGGGCGGCGCCGCCTGCACAGGATCCTCGTTCATCGCGATCCATACCGTATTCGCGGGTCAAGCCACGCCAGCAGGATATCGGAAATGAGAACCCCCAGGACGGTCAGTGTGCCGATCAGAAGGATCAGTGCACCGGCCAGATAGGTATCCTTGGCGGTAAGGGCGTTGAGCAGAAGCGGCCCTGCCGTCGGCAGGCTGAGCACAACTGAGAGGATAACACCACCCGACACCAGCTCCGGGAGGGCAAAGCCGACCGAGCTAACAAAGGGGTTCAGGGCCACCCGCGTCGGATATTCCCACACCAGTCGGCGCTCGTCCAGACCTCGTGCCCTGGCAGCCTGGACGTAGGGCTTGTGGAGCTCGTCCAGCAGGTTCGCCCGCATGATGCGGATGAGACCGGCCGTCCCCTCGCTCCCACCAACCAGGATCGGGATCCACATGTGCTTGATCAGGTCCCAGACCTTGGCCAGCGACCACGGCGCGCTCTTGAACTGGTCGGAAAACAGCCCACCGACATCCATGCCGAAGCGAGAGAGCGCGATCCACATCAGGACCAGGGCCAGCATGAAGCCCGGCACCCCCAGGCCGACGAAACCAAGGGCAGTGAACAGATAATCCAGCTTGGAGTACTGATGGGTTGCCGAGTAGACGCCGATCGGGATGGCGAAGAGCCACGTGCAGAGCAGGGTGGTTACCGCCAGGAAGAGCGTCCACCCCATGCGATCCCAGATCAGCTGGGAGACCGGCATATTCCACTCAAATGAGAGTCCGAAGTCACCGCGGGTTAGGATGCCCTTCATCCATTTGTAGTACTGCACGTAAACCGGCTGGTCAAGGCCGTATGCCTCTTTGAGGCGTTCGAGCTGTTGATTTGAGATCTCTTCACCCTGCTGGGCGAGCTGAGCGGCATAGTCATCAAGAAAGCTGCCGGGCGGGAGCTGGATCAGGATGAACGACAGCACGGATACTGCGAACAGGGTAGGAATCGCGAGGATAAGACGGCGCACGATGTACTGGAGCATATCGGGGTCTCCAGGTGCCTGGCTCCCGCCCATGCATGGGCGGGAGCCAGGCACACTTGCTATTGTTTGATGAAGAACTGCTGCGGGTTGATCAGGCCGTAGTCGCGGAGGGTATCATCCTGGATAAAGCCGTCCTTCACATTGCGGAAGTTTTCCTTCACGATGAAGGGCTGCGGCTTCTCCCCGACGACGCCAACCGCGTACGGATGCTGCTTGTGAATGCCGATCAACTGCTGGAAGTAGGCATTCCGCTTCGCTTCGTCCGGTTCAGCCTGCGTCTTCTCCCAGAGCTGCCAGATCTGCCGGATCGGATGATCCGCGGGCGGCTCCTGCTGCTTGTACGGCGACTTGGCGTACCAGTGGCCGAAAAGCGGAGCCCACGGGCCATCATCAATCGTTCCGAGCCAGCGTCCCGGATCGGCCTTCACCACTGAGGAGCGATCAAAGCCCCAACTCGAGCTCTGGACATCGCCGTTGTGGACGTGCTGCTCGTACAGGGACCGCTCGACGTACTTCAGAAT
>JADGGD010000138.1 GCA_019690095.1 Chloroflexota bacterium | reverse complement strand
CCCTTATGGGGCCGAATGGCTCAGGGAAGAGCACACTGGCATATACCCTGATGGGCCATCCCAAGTATGAGGTCACCCAGGGCCAGGTGCTGTTCCAGGGTGAGGACCTGCTGGAGATGGAGCCGGATGAGCGGGCGCGCCGCGGCCTCTTTCTCGCCTTCCAGTATCCGACCGCCATCCCCGGCGTGAGCATGGCCAACTTCCTTCGGCTGGCTCTCAAGTCGGTGACCGGTCAGGAGGTGCCGATCCTCCAGTTTCGCAACTTGGTCAAGGAAAAGATGGCCCTCCTGAAAATGGATGACTCGTTTATGAGCCGGTACGTCAATGACGGCTTCTCTGGTGGTGAGAAGAAACGCGCGGAGATCCTGCAGATGGCGCTCCTCCAGCCGCGAATCGCCATCCTGGACGAGACCGACTCCGGGCTTGATATCGATGCCCTGCGCACGGTCGCTGAGGGGGTGAACGCTCTGCGCGGTCCTCACCTCGGCATCCTGATCATCACGCACTACCAGCGCATTCTGAACTACATCAAACCAGACTTTGTCCACATTATGGTTGACGGCCGCATCGTCCGCTCTGGCCGGCAGGAGCTCGCGGAGATGCTGGAAGCCCGCGGCTACGATTGGATTATCAACGAAGCGCTGAATCCGCAGGGGGTATGACGCGATGGCCGACGCCACCGAGGTCCTGGATATTGGTATTGGCGAGTACAAGTACGGCTTCCACGATCCGGAGCAGTACGTCTACAAGTCCCGCAAAGGCCTCAGCCGGGAGATCATTGAGGAGATCTCCGCCCTGAAGGGAGAACCCGCCTGGATGCGGGAGTTTCGCCTCAAGGCCCTGGATTACTTCCTGAGTCGACCGCTTCCCCGCTGGGGCGGCGATCTCAGCAATATCGATTTCGATGACATCTACTACTACATTCGCCCGACTGAGGGGCAGGGGCGCAGCTGGGACGAGGTGCCCGAGTACATTAAGCGCACCTTCGACCGCCTTGGTATCCCCGAGGCGGAGCGCAAGTTCCTGGCCGGGGTCTCGGCCCAGTATGAGTCTGAGGTCATCTACCACAGCATTCGGAAGGACCTTGAGGCCAAGGGGGTCATCTTCTGCGACTGCGATACCGGCCTGCGCGAGCATCCGGAGATCTTCAAGCAGTACTTCGGGACGGTCGTTCCTCCGAACGACAACAAGTTCGCCGCGCTGAACTCGGCCGTCTGGAGTGGTGGAAGCTTTGTCTACGTACCAGCCGGGGTGAAGGTGGAGATTCCACTCCAGGCGTACTTCCGGATTAACGCCCAGAACATGGGCCAGTTCGAGCGAACGCTCATCATCGCTGAGCCGGGCAGCTACGTCCACTACGTCGAGGGGTGCACTGCCCCCATCTGGTCGTCGGATAGTCTGCATGCGGCGGTCGTTGAGATCATCGTCAAGGAAGGGGCGCGCGTTCGTTACACAACGATCCAGAACTGGTCCACCAATGTGTACAACCTGGTCACCAAGCGCGCCCAGGCGTTCCGCGATGCGACGATGGAGTGGGTCGACTGCAACCTCGGCTCACAGCTGACGATGAAATACCCGGCCGTCTACCTGATGGAACCGGGCGCGCGCGGTGAGGTTCTGTCAATTGCCTTCGCCGGGCGCGGTCAGCATCAGGACGCGGGTGCGAAGATGGTCCACGTGGCGCCCCACACCAGCTCGGCCATCACCTCAAAGTCGATTAGCAAGGGCGGTGGACGGGCCAGCTACCGCGGCCTCCTCAAGGTCCATAAGGGGTGCGAGGGGGTGAAGGCAAACGTCCGGTGTGATGCGCTCCTGCTCGACGAGGAGTCGCGGACCGATACCTACCCGTACATCGAGATCGAAGAGGACCGCGTGAGCATCGCCCACGAGGCCACGGTCTCGAAGGTCAGCGAGGAACAGCTCTTCTATCTCCGGAGCCGCGGCCTGAGCGAGAACGAGGCGACGATGATGATTGTGAATGGCTTCATCGAGCCAGTGGTGAAAGAACTGCCGATGGAGTACGCCGTCGAGATGAACCGCCTCATTCAGCTCGAGATGGAAGGGTCGGTCGGCTAATCGGGGGTAAGGAGGGAGAGCACTTTTGAGCCAGCAGATTCAGACACCGCTGGGCGGTCTCACACGGACGACCGTCGAGGCGATTTCGGCCGCGCTAGAGGAGCCAGACTGGATGCGGGATATCCGTCTGGCCGCCTTCGAGACATTCGCGGCGCTCCCTATGCCGACGCTCAAGGACGAGGAGTGGCGCCGAACGGATCTGCGCGGGCTCCGGCTGGATACGGTGCAGCCCTTCGCACCACCGGCCGGGCGATTCGCCTCCCGGGAGGCACTTCCAGCCGAGCTCCGCGCGGCGCTGGATACCGGTGACCAGACCGGCGGCCTGGTTCTCCAGGAAGACAGTGCCAACCGACTGGAAGAGCTCGGAAGCGCGTTCGCCGAGCGCGGGGTAATCTTCTGCAGCCTGGAGAGGGCTGTCCGTGCGCACGGGGATCTGGTACGGAAGTACTTCACCCAGGCAGTTCCGGCCGCCTACAGCAAGTTTGCCGCGCTTCATACCGCATTCTGGTCCGGCGGGACATTCCTGTACGTTCCTCGCGGCGTCGAGGTTGGCCTACCCCTGCAGGCAGTAACTGTCCTGAGCACGCCCGGCGTGAGCAGCTTTGGGCATACGCTGATCGTCGTCGAGCCCGACGCCGACGTGACCTTGATCGACCAATGGATCGGGCCCACCTGCGAGGGAACGGCAATCGCCGCAAATGTCCAGGAGGTTTTCGTCGGGGCGGGAGCACGCCTCCGCTACGTAACCCTCCAGGAGTGGGGACGCCACGTGTGGAACTTCAGCATCAACCGCGCCCGGATCAGCCGCGACGCGACGCTGAACTCCCTTGTGGTGGCATTCGGAGCTCGGTTCCACAAGGCCAACGTCGAAAGCGCGCTGGAAGGCCCTGGCGCAACGGTCGAGATGCTCGGCCTGCTGGCAGGCGATGATCGTCAGTTCTTCGATCATCACACCCTGCAGGACCACCAGGCGCCGCACACGACGAGCGACCTTCTCTACAAGGGGGCACTGAACGGACGCTCGCGCTCGGTCTTCTCCGGCCTGATCAAGGCACGGAAGGCCGCTCAGAAGACAGACGCTATCCAGACCAACCGGAACCTGCTCCTGAGCGATCACGCGCGCGCAGATTCGATTCCCAATCTGGAAATCGAGGCGAATGATCTGCGCTGTACCCATGCCGCGACGGTAGCCCCGGTCGACGAGGAAGAGGTGTTTTACCTCCGCGCGCGCGGGCTGACCGAGGCGGCGGCGAAGCAGCTGATCGTGGAGGGGTTCTTCGAGCCGATCCTCGAGCGGATCCCGCTCGCCGGCGTGGCCGAGCGGCTGCGCCGGGTGGTCACGGCAAAGATCAACGTGGCGGAAGAGTCCTGAGGAATCAGTATGGCACGGTGGGTCCGAGTCGCGAGGACCGACGAGGTTCCCGCGGGAGAGGGACGCTATTTCGAGGTCGAGGGCGAACCAATCGCAGTCTTCCACGTGGACGGGCAGTACTACGCGATCAGCGACATCTGTACGCACGAGGAGGCATCCCTGGCCGAGGGCGACCTGGATGGCGAGATCGTCGAATGCGCACTGCACGGAGCACGGTTCAACGTGCGGACGGGCGCGGTGGTAGCTCCACCGGCCGTGGTTCCCGTCCGTACCTACCCGGTGCGGATCATCGACGGCCAGATCGAGATCGAGCTGTGAAGGGAATCGGCCAGGAGAGCGCAGGGGGATGCTATGTTTGACGCGCGGCAGGTCCGGCGGGATTTTCCCATCCTGGAGCGGCGGGTTCACGGCGACCGCCCGCTCGTTTACCTCGACAATGCCGCGACATCCCAGAAGCCGCGCGCGGTCATCCAGACGCTGGTGGACTACTACGAAACAACGAATGCGAATATCCACCGGGGCATCCACGAGCTGGCAGAAGAGGCGACAGCGCGTTACGAAGAGGCGCGGGGCAAGGTTGCCCGCTTCATCGGCGCCCGTGAGCCGCGCGAGATCGTCTTCGTCCGGAATACCACGGAGGCGATCAATCTCGTCGCTCGAACCTGGGGCCAGGCCCACCTTCGCCCGGGCGATGAGATCGTCGTCACTGAGGCCGAGCACCACAGCAACCTCATCCCCTGGCAGTTGATCGCGCGCCAGACGGGGGCCGTGATTCGAGCCATCCCCATTACCGATGAGGGCACGCTGGACCTGGAAGCGGCCCGACGAATGATCGGGCCGCGGACCCGCCTTGTCGCGCTCGCCCACATGTCAAACGTGCTGGGAACAATCCACCCGGTCGCAGAGATCGGCCGTCTGGCCCATGCCGCTGGTGCGCGCCTGCTGGTTGACGGTGCCCAGAGCGTTCCGCACCTGCCCGTCAACGTCGTGGCCCTCGACTGTGACTTCCTCGCCTTCTCTGGACACAAGATGTGCGGTCCGACCGGCGTGGGTGTCCTCTACGCGAAGAGCGAGTTACTCGAGAGCCTTGAGCCATTCCTCGGAGGCGGCGGCATGATCCGGGAGGTGTGGATCGACCGGGCCACCTGGGCAGATATACCGGAACGTTTCGAGGCCGGCACGCCGAATATCGCTGACGTGATCGCACTCGGCACGGCGGTGGACTATCTGACCAATCTCGGTATGGAGAACATTCGCGCTCACGAGGAAGAGCTCACCCGCTATGCCCTGGACGTGCTCGGGGAGATCGCAGATGTTCGCCTCTTCGGGCCGCGCGACGTCAGACAGCGCGGCGGCGTGGTATCATTCTATGTGGGCGACGTCCATCCCCACGACGTCAGCACGGTGGTCGATCGGGATGGTGTTGCAATTCGGGCCGGCCACCACTGCTGTCAGCCGCTCATGCGGCGGCTGGGCGTCCCCGCGACCGCGCGGGCGAGCTTCTACCTGTACAATGTACCGGAGGAGATCGACACCCTTGCGCGAGCTCTCCAGCGCGTAAAGGAGATCTTCGGCGGTGTCGGCGTTGGATGAACTGTACCGGGAAGTGATCCTGGAGCATTACCGCCACCCCCGGAACCAGGGGCGGCTCCCTGACCCGGATGTCGCAACCCGCGGGCACAATCCACTCTGTGGTGATGACATCGAGCTCTCGATGAAGGTAAACGACGATGTCGTCAGTGATATCCGCTTCCTGGGAAAAGGGTGCTCGATCAGTCAGGCATCAGCGTCGATCCTCACCGAGGCGGTGAAGGGGAAGACCACTGCCCAGGCACGCGCGCTGATCGATACGTTCAAGGCGATGATGCGAGGTGAGATCACTCCCTCTGATGAATTAGGGGATATCGAAGCACTCCAGGGAGTGCGCAAGTACCCGGTCCGAATCAAGTGCGCGCTCCTCGCCTGGACAACCCTTCAGGAAGGACTTGACCTCTACGCCCGGTCACAGCGCAGCTGATACGTTCCGTTCAAGGCGGTGCCCTCTTCTCTCATATGTCAATCCGGTTTCCCCTCTGGCCCGGCTCACAGCCCCGGCGGGGTGCTCACCCCCCTCTGTTCGGCCCGCCTTTTGAAACGACGCCGTCCGGCCGGATAGCGATCGTACGCGCGCTCGAAGGCGTTCCGCGCGACGGCGAGGTCTGGATCACCAGCTCCCTGGATACCCCTCTGCGCCGCATCTCCGGCTGTGTGACCTGGGCAGTCGGGCAGCGAGCTGTTCCTTCGGGCAGACCCTCCGAGCGGACGGTCGGCGTGGTACTCGTTCACGAGTGGGGTTTCCCTCACCCGCAGCGCGATCTCATCCTACGCGAGGCCCGCATGCGCGGCTGGCGCGCAATCGACGACTGCGCCCACGCCTTCATCCTCGGCCTGATCCTGGCACGATCAGGGGCAACTGTGGTCTTCTCCCTTCCCAAGTTCTTCCCCATTGCCCAGGGCGGCCTCCTCGTACGGCCGCCAGGTAGAGAATACCCGCCTGCGGCAAATGACGCGGACACGCTCGGCCAGTGGCTCCCTGCGTCTGGCACGGCCGCCGAGATCGCCCGACGGCAGGAGCGCCAGGTCCGCAACTGGTATCGGCTCGATGCCCTTGCCCGGCGCTCCGGACTTCGATCAGTCGATCAGATTGATCAGGGAGGGATCGTCCCAGCAGTATACCGCCTCGCAGCCGCACGGCAGTTTGCCGCCAGGCGCATCGCTACACAGTACGGCATCGAGACCACCCCACCCTTCTACACCGGGTGGATCGCGCTCCCCTGCCACGCCGATCTACCGCCGGCCTATTTCGCTGCGGCGGAACACGTCTTCGAGGCTATCAGCGCCCTTGCCGCCGTAGCAGGCAACCCCTCAGGCAGTCGGGACGATCAGTCCTGCTCGTCTTCGTCCGCCGCAGACGCCTTGGCCTGGCCGTCAGCCTCGCCATCGGATGACGGCACCGGTCCCACTGACTCGCATACGACCGCATATACCGTGCGGAATGCTTCGGCAAGCGCGACGTGAAGCTGATGCGGGTTGCCGCTGATCCCGGGCTCGATGTTGTCCTTGCTCCACTCCAGGATCTTCAGCGCCGCGTTGATCTTCGCCACGGTCAAATCATCCTTCGCCACCGGAACACCATCCTCGCGAGAGAGTCTATGAGCCTTATTCATTCTAACTGAAGCGTCGGCATGAATCTGGCTAAGCCAACAGTGCGAACCGTTACTGCAGAGCCAGCCACAGGGAGAGTGCAGCTGCGCAGACCATGAGAGGCGTCGTCAGAACGCTGATGCGCAGGAACTCGCGCAAGTCTATCTGGAAGCCTGCACGGCGCGCCGCCCGTAGAACCAGCAAGGTCGCGAGGGAGCCAAACGTAGTGCCATTCGCGCCGACGTTCGTCCCGATCAGCGCGGCTAGCGCCGCGATCTCGCGGTGTTGCGCCGGCGCGGTCATCAGGCTGGTAATGACAACGAGCGCCATGGGAATGTTGTTCAGAAGGTTGGAACCCAGAGCGGCGGCGAAGGAGAGCAGGAGCAGTCCAGCCGGGCTGAGCGGCCCATCGAGCAGATGCAGGAGCGGACGGCCGACTAGCAGATCCAACCCCGAGCGATTCGCCGCGAGGACAACCGTATACATGCCGACGACGAACAGGGGAAGCGACCAGGCCACACCGTGGCGCAGGTCCGAAAGCTCGATATCCCGGCGACGAAGCGCTACCAGGCCCATAATGACTGCCCCGGCAGCTGCCGGCATGTAGAGCGGGAGCCCGAGCAGGCCAAAGATCATCAGCGCGGCAACGACTCCAACGAGCTCCCCGCCAGCGATCACGAGCCCCACCGGATCACCGGTCGACGCGTGCCATTCCTCGCTGGCGGCGAAGCGCGACGGAATCATGCGGCGAAAGAGCGCGAGGAAAACAAGAACATTCACGACGACTGCGGCGAGTTCAGGCCAGAAGAGCAACCGAACGAACGACCAGAAAGGCAGGTTCAACAGACCGTAGACCAGGAGATTCGTGAGATTGCTCACCGGGAGCAGGAGCGACGCTGTGTTCGCAACAAAGGCGCAGGCAACGACATAAGGAAGCGGAGACAGACGGGCACGCCGCACCAGGGCACAGATGAGCGGCGCGAGCATGACCGCCGTAACGTCGAGTGATAGAAAGATCGTGATGACCGCCCCGAGAAGATACAGGTTGATAAAGAGCAAACGTCCATCGCCAGCAGATAGACGAATCGCCTGGTTCGCGGCCCAGTCGAAGACGCCCACCTCCTCAGCAACCAGGGCAACAATCATCATCGCCACGAGAAAGAGCAAAACGTCCAGGGTCTCCTGGATGCCGTGGATGACGTCCACCGGGGTTGCCGTCCCGAGCACCAGGACCACCGCCGCTCCCACTGCTGCCGCGACGGCTTCGGAGAGACCGCCCGGCCGGACGATCAGGGCGGCAATGACTGCAAGGAGCACAAGCCAGGTGAGAATCGGAGAAAAGGGGATCACGAAAGCCTCACCGCGGCAAGGCGCCTAATGTCCCAGAGCCCGATCGAGCACCTCGGCGAGGTGGAGCACTTCGATCGGGTATCCATTAGCGTGGGCCACACCGCGGAGATGCATAATAC
>JADGGD010000137.1 GCA_019690095.1 Chloroflexota bacterium | reverse complement strand
TGGAACCAATCGATCTCGACCGCAGCAGTGAGTACTGCTCACACATCATCCACGCACTCGAGACGAATCAGCCCTTCCGCTTCAACGCGAATGTCCCGAACGACGATCTGATTACAAACCTGCCCCGGGGCTGCTGCGTTGAAGTCCCCTGCCTCGCCGACGGCGCGGGCATCCACCCCTGTCACGTTGGCGATCTGCCGTCCCAGCTCGCGGCACTCAACCGGACAAATATCAACGTGCAGGAGCTGGCGGTCCGGGCGTTCCTGGAGCGCGACCGCGATGCAGTCTACCAGGCAGTTCAGGTCGATCCGCTCGCATCGTCGGTGCTGTCACTCTCCCAGATGCGCTCGCTGACTGACGAGCTACTTGCCGCGAACGCCGAGTGGATCAGCTTCTAGCACAGCGGATGCCAGGCCCGTCCCGCCGCGATACCACGGTGGAGGTCGCAGAATATGCCCAAGATCGCGATCATCGGGGCCGGTGGGTACGTCTTCCCCCTCCGGCTCATCGGAGACCTGCTGAGCTTCCCCGCCCTGCGGGCAAGCACCCTGTCTCTGATGGATATTGACCTGAGCCGGGCTGAGCGCACCGCCGCGGCCGCTCGAGAGCTGGTACGCCATTACGGCTTCCCAACGCGCATCGAGACAACAACTGATCGGCGTGCCGCCCTGGATGGCGCCGACTTCGTGATCATCACCTTCCAGGTGGGCGGGATCGAAGCATACCGCCTGGATGTCGAAATTCCCCGGCGGTACGGCATCGATCAGACCGTCGGGGATACCCTCGGCCCTGGCGGCGTGTTCCGCTTCCTGCGCTCTGCACCGGCCTATCAGGCAATCGCGGCCGATATGCACGCGCTGTGTCCCGATGCTCTCGTGATCAATTATGCCAATCCCATGGCAATGAATTGTTGGCTCCTGAACCGCCTCGGCATCCGGACGGTGGGCCTGTGCCACAGCGTCCAGAATACCTCACGCATGCTCGCCCGCCATCTGGGTGTCCCCTATGAAGAGGTCCGCTTCGTCGCCGCAGGCATCAATCACCAGGCGTGGTTCCTCGAGTTCCGGCGCGGCTCGGAGGATCTCTACCCACGCCTCCGGGACGTCATGGCTCGCCGCCATCTGCGGCCGTCCGACGGCGGCACACCAGCGGAGGATCGGGGCGAGCATAGCGAGGCAGACCGCGGAGCCTCGGTCTACGAGGGCGCCTTCGAGCGGGTCCGGACGGAGATTCTGGCCGCCTTCGGCTACTTCCACACCGAGTCCAGCCACCACGCCTCAGAGTACGTGCCCTACTTTCGCAAGTCACCGGAGCTGATCACCTCGTTCATCCCGCACCGCTGGGATTACTACGAGATCTGTGCGGCACACGATGAGACCGGGCGAACCAGCGATCTACTGGCCCGGCTCAAGGCCGAGCTGACCCCATCCCTCGAGTACGGCGCCCTGATCATCGAGAGTATGGTGACCGGGACCCCGCGGGTCATCTACGGCAACGTCGAGAACCGCCACCTCACCCCGAATCTGCCCGAAGGCTGCTGCGTGGAGGTCCCCTGCCTGGTGGACGGCAACGGTGTCCAGCCCGTTGCCGTCGGGCCGCTTCCCCCGCAGTGCGCGGCGATCAACCGCACGAACATCAACGTGCAGGAGCTGGCAGTCGCGGCAGTCCTCTCCGAGCAGCGCGAGCACGTCTACCACGCGGTGATGCTGGATCCCCTGACCGGCGCCCTGCTCACCCTCGGGCAAATCCGAACTATGGTGGACGAGCTGATCTCAGCCGAGGCCGCCTGGCTCCCGCGGTTCGTCCAGCCCTCGGCCTGAAGGAGGGGACAGCGGACGTTCTCACTCATGACCGCACGAGTACGCTGAGACCGCTTAGCATCCGTGTTATTATGCTTAGCAGGTGACCGTGCTCAGTGTGGAGGTCCGGTATGGCGGTCCGGGTGAAGGTGAGCAAGAAGTACCAGATTGCTGTCCCCTCGGAGGTGCGCAAGCAGCTTGGCATCAAGAGCGGCGACGAGCTGCTCGTGGAGCTCCGCAATGGCTACATCGTCCTCCTGCCCGAGCCCCACAACTACAGCCAGCGCCTCCGTGGTCTGCACCGCGAGGTCTGGGCAGGGGTCGAGCCCCAGGAGTACGTGCGACACGAGCGCGAGGCGTGGCAGACCTAGCGGTTATCCTCCACCGTCACACGCGTGTCGGGATCGATACGCCGGTGTTTATCTACCACATCGAAGGCACGACCCGTTTCGCCGCGACTGCCGGCGTCGCCATGAGCGCGCTCGCCGACGGTGCCTTCACCGGCGTGACGTCGGTCCTGACACTGATGGAGATCGCGACCAGGCCATTACAACTGGGACGGCCTGAGGTGGCAGAAGAGTACGAGATCCTGCTGTCCACCTATCCGAACCTGGTCATCGCCGCCATCGACCGGCCCACTGCGCGTCGTGCGGCCGAGCTCCGGGCTAAGCATCGCCTCCGCCCGGCCGACGCGCTGCAGGTCGCAGCCTGCCTCCAACAGGAGGCAACAGCGTTTCTGACGAATGACCGGGAGCTGCGGCGTATCACCGAGCTCCAGGTCTTGATTCTGGAGGATTTCCTTCCAGAAGGGTCACCCTGACGACAGCCGCCGCTACTCGGGCCGCTTCCCCCGCAGTGCGCGGCGATCAACCGCACGAACATCAACGTGCAGGAGCTGGCAGTCGCGGCGGTCCTCTCCGAGCAGCGCGAGCACGTCTACCACGCGGTGATGCTGGATCCCCTGACCGGCGCCCTGCTCACCCTCGGGCAAATCCGAACTATGGTGGACGAGTTGATCTCAGCCGAGGCCGCCTGGCTCCCGCGGTTCATTCCAACTGCACGGCTGTGAACGAGGCAGGGGGCATTGTCTTCCACGGGGCGCGGCGCTACTATCAGCAGGGATTGGTCATCACCGGTGTGAAAGGCCAGGCAGTACAGGAGGAACGATGGCGGATGTCGTGCGCATGGGGGTGGTTGGCGCAGGGAGCATCGCGATCCGGGGGATCCTGCCCCACCTGAGCCAGGAGGATGTCCAGGATCGGGTGCGCCTCGCCGCGGTGTGCGACCCGGTGCCCGGTCGGGCCGAGGCGGCTCGCCAGCGGTTCGGTGTCGAGAAGGCCTTCACGAGCTACGAGGAGCTTCTCGAAAAGGGCGATGTCGATGCCGTGACTATCGCCTCGCCGATCGGCCTCCACTACGAGCAGGGTCGCCTGGCGCTGGATGCGGGCAAGCACGTCCACTTCAATAAGACGATGACAACCACCGTGGCCGAGGCAACCGATCTGATCGAGCGCGCCCGGGCCAAGGGCCTGAAGATCGTCGCCTCGCCGGGCGAGATGCTCCGCCCGCACAACCAGCAGATCAAGAAGCTCATCGCCGAGGGCGCGATCGGCACGGTCTGCTGGGCAGCCTGCGGCGCCGCGTTCGGCACCTACCACGAGCAGGAGCGCGTTCGACAGGGTGATGATGTCCTCTCCAACATCGATCCGTCCTGGTACTTCCGCAAGCCCGGGGGCGGACCGCTCTACGATATGACCGTCTATGCCCTGCACGCACTGACCGGCATCCTCGGCCCAGCCCGCCGGGTCACGGCCCTCTCCGGCGTGCGGATTCGCGAGCGCGAGTTCCGCGGCCGCATGGTGCCCTGCGACGCCGATGATAATACGCTCATGCTGCTCGATTTCGGCGACAACCTCTTCGCCCTGGCCTACGGAACCGCCGCCGGCCGGATCACCGAGGGCTTCAGCGGCAGCTACTTCGGAACAAAGGGCTCGATTATCGGCTTGAAGCTGAATGGCGAGCCTTTCGATTACCCGGGCCGCGAGATCGCGATGCAGGCCCCGAATAACCGCGGCAATCAGTGGCTCCTGCCTCACGTCGTCGGTCCCCACCGCGAGATCGAGGAGCAGCACGTCTTCGAGGACATCATGCAGCTCGTCGACTGGATTCGCGAGGATAAGCCGACGATCGTGACCGCCGAGCACGCTCGCCACGTCATCGATATCATCGAGTCGGCATACCGCTCCGCCGAGACGGGGCAAACCCAGGAGCTGTCCACGACATTCTGACGGTGCGGCCAGCAGGCTACCACCGTCTCTCGGATGGCCGCATCCGGCGTCTCCCCTGGCCGGGGCGCCGGATGCGGCGTCTCTGTACCCGGTGTGCCGCGTCCGGTGGTCCGCCGTTCGGCTAGAGGCGGAGATGCTCGGTGTGGCCGCTCCGGATCAGCCAGTCCTTGAGATACGCGTAGCTGTCGCGGGCGCACTGGTCCTCATCCCGATCGTCGGTATCCACCTCCATCGAGAAGATGATGTCCTCCTTCTCACCCGCCTGGGCGAGAAGGGGCAGTACCTTCTCGAAATCGACCAGGCCGGCCCCGACGGCGACACCGTTGTAGGTATCGTTTTCCAGGACGTAATCGCGGACGTGCGCGTGAAAGGTGTAAGGCAGACACTTGCGCGTCGCTTCCACCGGATCCTCACCGAGGATGAGCCAGTTGCCGGTGTCGCTCTGGATGCCCACGTTGTCCAGGCCGGTCTCGCGGCAGATCCGGATGAGCTCGTCGGAGGTCCAGTGATCATAGTTCTCCTGGCAGATCCGGATCCCGTACTCCTGCGCGATCCGCCCGATTTCCTTCAGCATCTGGATCGCGATCTTGATCTGCCCCTCATGGGTCACCCGCCCGTTGCGGGCACAGGCGAAGTTGGAGGTCCGGGCGCCAAGGTAAGCCGCAATCTCGAGGTTGCGCCGCGCCTCGGCAATGGAGGCGGCCCGAACCTCGGCATCGTTCGAGACCGCCACGCTGCCAAAGCCAACCATAGCGATCATGTCATTTTCGCGAAGCCGCGCCTTGAGCTCGTCGAGGTAGCTCCGGCTGGTGTCCGGCAGCGAGCGCACGCCGAAGTCGATCGCCATGGGGCTGAAGCCGAACTCCCGCCCGATGGCGGCCGTCTTCTCGAAGACGTAATCAAACGCCTCGGCTGGCGTCAGCTTCCGCTGGCGCACCTGGCGGTGCCAGTTCTGTGCGGCGAGCGAGCCGATGATAATGCCCATTCCTGCCCTCCTCTTGTCTCTCGTGACGGATGTCGCACGGGTGCTCGTCCTCTGCGTCCGCCTGGATCAAAACGTCGTGGTCAGCTCAAGCGCGCGGCCCTGGCGCGCCGATTCCGGGGCAAGCGTCATAACCTCCAGGAGGTGCCGCCCGCGCCTGCCGTCGAGGACGAGCGGCGTCCCGTGGCGCAGGCAGTCCACCATGTGCAGGAGACCCAGATCCCGGATCGCTGGCGGAGGCGGCATTGCCACGGGTTCCCAGGCGTTCGTGCTGACCCGGAACTGCTGGACCTCCACCTCGCGGCCGCGCGTCGTCACGGCGATGGTCCCCTCGCTCCCGAAGATCTCCAGCGCCGGCCCCAGGGCAGCCTTCACGCAGTAGGTCGCATCGAGGAAAGCGAAGGTCGCCTCTCCGAAGTCCAGCATGAGCAGGGAGTTATCATCGATCTCCACCTCGATCACCTTGCCCTTGTACGGCCCGGCAGTCGTAACGCGCACCGGTAGCGACCGACCGGAAAAGCAGCTCAACCGCTTCACCGGGCCAAGGATGCTGGTGATCTGGCTCAGCCCGTGGACGCCCATGTCCAGGATCGGGCTCGAACCGGGCTTATAGAACCAGGTCGAGTCGCGCGGGACATCGTGCGTCTCCGGGCCGCCGTGCGAGCTGCGGACCCGGGCAAAGGCCACCTTCCCGATCGCTCCATCGGCCACCAGCTGGCGGATTGCCTGGATGTGCGGGCGAACCGGATGCTCCGGTGCACAGCCGAGGAGCAGGCCCCGCCGTTCGGCCTCCTCGATGAGGATAGTCGCCTCCTCAAGCGTCGCTGCCATCGGCTTCTGGGTGTAGACGTGGCGCCCCGCACGCAGGGCGGCCAGTGAGATGGCGAAGTGCTGGGGGATCGGGGTCGTATTGACCAGGAGATCGAACTCGGCGTGCTCGAGCAGTGCCGTGACCGAGGTGAAGCCGGCCGGGATCTCAAACATCTGGCGAACCGTCTCCAGCGCCTCCCCAGACGAGTCGCAGACCGCCACGACCTCCACCGTGCCCTGCGCCTCCATCGCCTTCAGCCCGGGCAGGTGCATGACCCGCGCGATCGTGCCGCATCCGACCAGCGCCGCCCTGATCTTTTGCATAGTCCTCGGCCGTTCCTCCTTTGTTAGTGTCACCTGTCGTTAGTGTCACCTGTGCTGGTATTGCCGGATCTGCCAGTGTCGCTGTCAGGCCGTTCCCGCCGGCCTCAGGGGATGACCAGCACCTTGATCGCCGCCGATGACCGCTTGTCGTTCGCCCAGGCGAATCCCTCCGCGATCCGGTCCAGCGGCACCCGGTGGGTGATGAGCGGCGCCGCGCGAACCCGGCCGGCGGCGAGCAGATCGAGGGCGATCTGGAACTCGCGCACCCCTTCCCAGGTCGAATAGCTGTTGACCCAGCGGATCTCGAGCTCCTTGCGCATGGCCACACTGGTATCGATCGCCGCCGGCTCGACGAACAGACCGACAACACCCACCGTTCCCCCATATGCAGCCATCGCACAGGCCTGCTGGATCGTGGGCGCGCGGCCGCCCACCGTCTCGAAGACGACATCCGCGCCCGCGCCGCCGGTCAGGTCCAGCACCGCCTGGACCGGGTCCACCGCACCCGCGTTGACCACCGCATCGGCAGCGCCGCACGCCCGGGCGACCTCGAGCGGCGCCGCACGCGTGCCGATGACGATCACCTGCCTGGCGCCCAGCGCCCGGGCGACCTGCCCCTGGGTCAGCCCAACAGCCCCGGTGCCGATGATGGCAACATGGTGCCAGGGCTGGACCGGCAGACGATGGACCCCATGGACCGCCACCCCGTAGACATCCAGGATCGCCGCCTCTTCCAGCGAGACGTGGTCAGGCAGGGGAAAGACATTCCGGGCCGCGACGATATCGTATTCCGAGAAGCCCGCACTGTGCAGGCGCCGCCCATCGCGCTGGCCCCGCGTGGGACAGATGTGGTAGTCGCCGCGCTGGCACTGCCGGCAGGTCCCGCAGCCCAGCAGATGCATCGGCTCGATCCCAACCCGCTGGCCGACGTGCAGGCCGGTTACCCCGGGGCCGAGGGCCGCGATCTCACCGCTCAGCTCGTGCCCGGCCCGGGTAGGGTAGCTCGCACCGGGCCGCGGCGCGCGATAGCCGTGGAGGTCAGAGCCACAGATGCCAGCCGCGCGCACCCGAACGAGCACTTCGTCCGGTCCGGGCTCCGGCATCGGGATCTCCTCGACGCGCACGTCCGGCCCACCGTAGAACATCGCCGTCTTCATGCCGATCCTCCCCCGCGGGGAGGGCCCGGCCGGGCCCGTACGGCTGCCCCGCCCCCCGTTCGCACTCGGGGGTAAGGAGCGAGAGTAGGCCGCGTCCGGGCATCCCCGGCGTTCTGCCTTAGAAAGTCGAGACGATCTCCTGGGTCTGACCCGTCCGGGCCGCCAGGTATCCCTTCTCGATCACCTCGACCACGTGGCGCGCGTGCTCGCCGGTGACCAGGGGCTCCCGCTCCTCCCGAAGGCAGTCCACCAGGTGCAGGATGTCAGCGTACACGTGCGCCTCGGGAATGCTCAGGTGCGGTCCGACGACCCCTGGCAGGCCAGCCTGGCCGGTCACCGGCACCGTTGCCTGAACGGTTGGGAAGCCGAGCGTTCCGTTGAGCGCGGTGCGGCTGGTGATCTCCAGCCCCCGCCCGCTGATCAGGTCGAGCGAACCATCGCTGCCGAAGAAGGTCAGGCGGCCCCAGCCGAGGCTCGGGCTGGTCACCGCATTCTGGCCGCTCGCCAGCGCAAAGACCGAGTCGCCGAAGTCGAGCAGGAGGAGGGTGTTGTCGTCCATCTCGACATCGATGATGGTGTCGCGCCAGCGCCGCTGGGGCAGGCCGATACCCGACATCGCGCTGACCCGGCGGACTGGGCCGAGAATGCCGGTGAGGGTATGGAGCGAGTAAACGGTCATGTCGTAGACCGGTCCGCCGCCTTTCTTGTAATACCAGCTTGGATCGATCGCCTCGCGCACGCCC
>JADGGD010000136.1 GCA_019690095.1 Chloroflexota bacterium | reverse complement strand
ACCTCGTACTCGACCTGCACGAGGGGGACCGCGTCTTCCGCGGCCGCCTCCGTCTCGGCCAGGACGACCGCCACCGGCTGCCCGCTGAAGACCACCTCCTCCCGGGCGATCGGCTCGCCCTTCCGCGACGACTCGGGACGGGCGATCGGCAGATCTGCGCCGGTGATCACCTGGACAACGCCGGGTACCTTGAGCGCCTCGGAGGGGTCGATGCGGACCAGACGCGCATGGGCGTACGGGCTGACAACCAGGCGGGCGTGAAGCATTCCCGGTAGCCGAAGATCGCCCGCGTACTGGAGCTGGCCGGTGACCTTCTCGAAACCATCAACGCGGCGGACAGACTTGCCAATCGTCGTGAACGCGGACATCAATACCGTCCTCCCGGAAAGCTTCTTCAAGAAGAGGCACGAGAAAGGATCACGCGGGACCAGTATAGCGCCGGGCCCTTCGATGGTCTACCCTGGTCCCCCGGGGGGTGGTGGTGCAGAGGGACAGGCTGGCCGGCTTGATCCTCTTGCTCGGGCGAAATCCGTCGCCGTAGAATCCAAAGAGGGAGGTGCGCATCAGCGAGAAGAGAGGGCGATGAGCGACGATACCTTGCGGTACGGCGAGCGACAGATTCTCGAGGCCCGGCTGGAAGCGGTCCCGAACCCGGCGCCGGAGCGTGACTACCGTATTGACCTTACCTGTCCGGAGTTTACCTGTCTGTGTCCGCGGTCAGGCTTTCCGGACTTCGCGACGATCCACATCGCCTACGTGCCAGATCGGACCATCGTTGAGCTGAAATCGCTCAAGCTGTACATCAACCGTTTTCGCAACGAGTACCTGTTTCACGAGGCGGCGATCAACCGCATCCTCGATGATCTGGTCGCGCTCCTGGATCCCCGCTGGATTGAGGTGGTCGGAGATTTCAACGTGCGCGGCAACATCCATACCGTCATTACCGCGCGCCACAGCCGCCCCGGCTACGTGCCGCCGCCCCCGCCGCCTCCGGGCACGACGCGCTGAGCCGAGGCGGCATCCGGCCAGTGCGGGGAGGTCTCAGCGCCGGACACGCAGGGGAATAACCTCCCGACCTGGTTCGGGCGTCGGTTCCGGATCCGGCTTCCAGTTCTCGATCTCCGCCAGGAGGGCCGGGATCAGCTGATCCTCACTGGCAGTGCGTACGAGTTTGCCGCGGCGGTAGATCGCGCCGCGGCCGCGGCCGCCAACCACGGCGAGATCCGCTCCGGCTGCCTCACCTGGCCCGTTCACGACGCACCCCATTACCGCGACGCGCAAGGGGGTCTTCACCGTCTTCAGGGCGGCCTCGACCTCGGCGGTTAATCGGAGCAGGTCCACTTCGGTGCGTCCACACCCCGGACAGGCAGTGAGCATGGGGCCGTGCGCCCGAATCTCCAGCGCCTTGAGAATCTCGTAGGCGACCTTCACCTCGTCCGTCTTATCCGGTGTGGTTAGCGAGACCCGGAGGGTATCGCCGATTCCTTTCGCCAGCAGAGCACCAATGCCGATGGCGGACTTGATCGCCCCACTCCATGGGGTACCAGCCTCGGTCACGCCAAGGTGCAGGGGATAATCGGTCTGCTCGGAGAGAAGCTCGTAAGCCCGGATCATATTCGGCACTTCGCTGAACTTCACCGAGACGATGATATCGTGGAAGCCCAGCTCCTCGCAGAAGCGGATATGATCGAGCGCCGATTCGACCGCGGCCTCCGGCGTCGGGTACCCGTACTTGTCCAGCAGGCGCGGCTCGATCGAGCCGCAGTTGACGCCAATGCGGAGCGGAATCCCGGCCTGCTTGGCGGCGAGGACGACTGCCTCGATCCCCTTCTGGCCGGCCTTGACGAAGATGTTGCCGGGGTTGATCCGCACCTTATCGACCCCTTGCTCGATCGCTTCAAGGGCCAGCTGATAATCAAAGTGGATGTCCGCGATGAGGGGGATCGCGATGCGGCTCTTGATCTTATGCAGGACCGACGCCGCCTTTCGGTCCGGCACGGCGACCCGAATCAGCTCGCAACCGGCCTCTTCAAGGCGATGAATCTGAGCCACGGTCGCATCGACGTCCCGGGTGTCGGTGTCGCACATCGATTGCACCCGGATCGGGGCATCTCCCCCAACAGCGACCTTTCCGACGAAGATCTTCCGCGTGGGCCGTCGCTTGGCGATCATCCGATCCTGTTCCTCCCCGAGCTTCCGTGCCGTAGTGCGATGTAGATATCGAAAAACCGCGCGAAAAGTTTCATGAACTGTCTTGCGGAATCCATGATATCACCGCCGCTCGCCGGGCGCCCCGTCGACCGCCCCGTGCGCGCTCTCAGCGAAACCGACCAGAAGTTCGACGAACAGCTGGGCGAGCGGTGAGAGGCGCCGATGTGCGTAATGGACGTAGTAGAGCGGCAGCTCTGAACCTGGATCGGCCAGGGGTGGTGCCGCGAGCGTTCCGAGAGCGACCTCGCGCGAGACGGCGAAAGCGGGGGCCACGGTCACGCCGTAGCCCGTCTCGACTGTCCGCTTGATCGCCTCGAGATGATCCATCTCAATAATCTCGTTCTCCTCGACACCCGCTCGCTGGAGGATGCCGTCAATGAAGCGACGGATTGCCGAGGCGCGTCCGCGCAGGAGCAGCCGCCGGCCCTGGAGCTCGCGCGCCCATACCCGCGGTCGGCTGGCCAGCGGGTCATCTGGCTGAAGAACGACCACCAGCGGTACGCGCCAGAATGTCCGCTGGGTCAGGAGGTGATGCGGCTCCTGGCGTGCCCAGATCGCGATCTCTACTTCGTCTTCCAACACCGCATCGAGGAGCCGATCACTGTTGCCGACCACCAGGCGCAGCGCCGCCTCCGGCCGCCGGGCGTGGAAGGTGCGGATGAGATCCGGCAGGACGTAGGTTCCAACCGTGTCTCCCGCGCCGACCCGTAGGGTAAGCGCCGCGCGCCCGGCTGCCTCGCGCGCAGCACTGGCCGCTTCCTCGAGCAGGGCCAGGAGACGGAGGACATACGGCAGGAGCGCCTCGCCAGCCGGCGTCAGCCGAACTCGCCGGCCCAGCCGTTCCAGAAGCGGAAACCCCAGTTCTGTCTCCAGCGCACGCACCTGCTGGGTGACCGCCGGTTGGCTCAGGTACAGCCGCTCCGCCGCGCGGGTAAAGCTCCCGGCGGTGGCCACCTCGTAAAATGTACGCAGATGCTGGAGCTGCAGCACCGCCGACTAACCATAAGAAAAACTTGGTATCACTATCATAAACGACTATTCGACTTATAGCAAGCCATGCGCTAATCTGGAGTGGATATCGCGTGCTGTGCTATAGCGGGAGAACGGTCCGTGGTGGGGATGGGAGAAGAGGGGGACGGCACGGTCCGGGGCGCTTGGCTCCGGTTAGTGCGGTACCGGCGTCCCCGGGGCCACATAGCACGGATTCCTCGACCATGAGCGGAGGAGTACGGTGAGCAACCCGGATGTCACCTGGTTGATTGGCGGCCCCCAGGGAGGGGGCATCAACGTATCTGCCGAGACCTTTGCTCGGGCGATCGTCCGGGGCGGTCTGCGCGTGTTCGCCAACATTGAGTACCACTCGAACATCATGGGTGAACACAGCTACTACCGCGTCCGGATCAGCGAACGGGATCGCCATTCGATCCTCGATCGCGTCAGCATCGTCGTCGCCCTGGATGAGGAGACACTCGTTGGTGAGCCGCACGCCAAGTTCACTGCCCACCGCGGGCACGTTCGCGAGCTGATTCCGGGTGGGGCGGTCGTGTATGACGCCGGGATCAAGCTGGATCCTGCGGCGCTGGGTCGAGAGGACATCCGTCTCTACCCGGTTCCCTACCAGGATCTCTTGCGGCAGACCCTGCGAGAGTTTGGGCGGGAGGATCAGCTCAGCCGTCTGCGGGTGATGATGAACACGATCGCTGTAGGCGCATCGCTCGCCGTGCTGGACTATGATCTCCGGCTCTTCGGTGATGTCATCCGGGAGGGGTTCACCGGACGGCGGCGGGAGGTTGCCGAGATGAACGTCCGGGCGGCAGCCCTCGGCTATGACTACGTCCGGCAGACCTTTGGGAACGATTTCCCATTCAAGGTCCACCCGCGGTCGAGCCCGGATGGCTCGACGGCTCGTCCCATGCTGATGCGCGGCATGCACGCCTGCGCTATCGGGAAGATCAAGGCTGGTCTGGCCATCCAGACCTACTACCCGATCAGTCCTGCGACCGATGAGAGCGTTTATCTCGAGGCCCAGCAGCGCAATTACGACCTCGTTGTTGTCCAGACCGAAGACGAGATCTCAGCGATCAATATGGCAGTTGGCGCGGCGCACGCTGGCGTCCGGGCCGCCACCTCAACCTCTGGACCGGGCGTCTCCCTGATGGTCGAGGGGATCGGGTTCGCCTCGATGACCGAGGCGCCGGGCCCGGTCCTCTTCTTCTGGCAGCGCGGCGGCCCCAGCACCGGCCTTCCCACGCGTGAGGAGCAGGCTGACCTCCGTTTTGCTCTCCAGCTCGCCCACGGTGAGTCTCCCCATATCGTCGTCGCGCCAGGGGATCCCCAGGAAATCTTTGATGACTCGTTCGAGTCGTTCAACTGGGCTGACCGCTATCAGATGCCGGTCGTCGTGATGCTGGACAAGTACCTATCGACCGCACACTGGACGATCGACGAGCTGAAGACTGAGGGATTGACTATTGACCGCGGGTTGGTCTGGCACCCGAACGGCACGGGCGAGCGCTACCTCCGCTACGCCTTCACCGAGACTGGCGTCAGCCCGCGGGCGATCCCCGGCCAGGAGGGTGGTATCTTCTGGTCCACGACAGACGAGCACGACCCCGAGGGACACATCACCGAGGATGCGACAAACCGCATCAAGATGATGGAGAAGCGCATGGGCAAGCTCGACCTGGCGGCGCGAGAGATCCCGGTCGAGCGCAAGCTCCGCCTCTATGGCCCGGCCGATGCCGATGTCACGGTTATCGGCTGGGGGTCCACCAAGGGGGTTATCCTTGACGCGCTGGAGGAGTTGAACAGCCGAGGAGATCTCCGCTGGAACTATCTCCAGATCCGGCTCCTTCGCCCATTCCCGAGTGCTGAGGTCGCCGAGATCCTCCAGCGCGCCCGGCGGACAGTTCTGGTCGAGTGCAACTATACCTGCCAGCTCGGTCATCTGATCCGCGAGATGACCGGCATCGCCGTCGATCATGAGGTTCCGAAGTACGACGGCCGTCCGTTCTCCCAGGAGGAACTCATCGAAGCGCTGGAGAAGGCTATTGCGACGGGTGAGCGGCGCGTTGTCGTATCTCATCTTTCGGCATAGGGAGACGAACCGTGGCAACGAGACTGGAACTCAAGGTATACCGCGCGGATACCCACAATAACTGGTGTCCCGGCTGTGGTGACTTCGGCATTCTCGCAGCGATTCAGATGGCCCTCTTCCAGCTCCGGATTGAGCCGCACCGGGTCGCTATCTTCTCCGGCATCGGCTGTTCCGGTAAGACCCCGCACTACGTGAATGCGTACGGCTTTCACACCCTCCACGGACGCGTGCTTCCCGTCGCGACCGGGGCCAAGATCGCGAACAAGGACCTGACGGTCATCGCCGTTGGTGGAGATGGCGACGGCTACGGCATCGGTGCGGGCTACTTCGTCAACGCCGGCCGTCGGAACCTCGATTTCACCTATCTTGTCTTCAACAATGGTGTTTATGGCCTGACCAAGGGCCAGGCCTCGCCGACCCTGGCAAAGGGCATCAAGACAAAGTCGCTTCCCGAGGAGACAATCCTCGAGGGGCTCAATCCGATCGCCCTGGCCGTTGGCGCGGGCTACACGTTCATCGCCCGTGGCTATGCCCTCGATGTGCGCTATCTCGCCAATCTCATCGCCCAGGCGATTCGACACCGCGGCAGTGCCTTTATCGACATCCTGCAGACCTGCCCGACCTACAACGACCTTTACACGAAAGACTGGTACGAAGAAGGGGTGGACGGACACTCGCGCCTCTACAAGCTCGAGGATGAGGGCTACGATCCGGTTGTCCACGATCCCACAAACGCCGACGAGATCGTCGCCAAGAAGATCCAGGCAGTGGCGAAGTCGTATGAGTGGGGGGACCGCATTCCCATCGGTGTGTACTACCAGATCGAGCGGCCTACCTATGAAGAGGAACTCACCACCCGCCGCCCGTCGCTCCGGGAGAAGGCCCTGGTCGATATTGACCTCACCGACCGGGATGTAACGCCGCTCCTGGAGGCCCTGCGGTAGATACGCACCCTGCCGGGATATCTCCTGTGCCGGCGCCTCTCCCGGACGATGGAGATCCGGGCGGTTGCAGGGCCCCGAAGCTTACTCGTAGAGCTCGCCGGTCGCGCCTTCTAGACGGGGCGGTCCCCGGCGGGGACGTGTGGCGATCTGCTCGAAGGGAAGACGCTCACCACCGCCCGGGGATGCCTCGACGTCTGGCGGCGGGAGCACGTTCCCGTAGACGCGCCCCTCGATGAAGCCGGTGAGCTCCTGACTGAAGCGGTCCGGCTCGTCGAGCCAGATCGCGTGCCCGCTGTGCTCGAAGCACACGAGTTCCGCGTCGCTGATATGCCTGGCAAGGTAAGCACCGATCGCCGGCGGGGCAAACCGATCGTGGGCGCCGTGGAATACCGCCGTCGGGACGCGCAGATCGGCGAGCTGGTCCCGCTGATCTGCATCCCGCATATGGATCAGCGCCTGCTGAACTGCATAGAGGGAAGCCTCGAACGCCATGTTCATGAGCCACTGGCGGGCGACCGCACTGATGGATGTGTAGCAGAACGCTGAGGCGATCTCTGCGGCGAGCCCGGGCCAGTCCGTCTCGCTTCGCTCGAGAAGCCGCTCGATCTCCTGGCGGCGGATCCCCTGGGAAAAGCCGTCCCCACGGCTCCAGCGCGGTGTGATCGCCCCGATCAGGACCAGTCCCCCCACGAGCCGGGGGAAACGGCGTGCCAGGGAGACAGCGACAGCAGCTCCCAGCCCCGCTCCCACGACCACGACATTGCTCAGCCCGAGCACTGTGACCAGCGCCCCGACGTCGCGGGCCAGTCGATCATAGGTCACCAGACCGCCGGGCAGGTCCGAGCGCCCAAAGCCCGGCAGGTCGACTGCAATAGTGCGGTAGCCGCGACCGAACCGGGCGACAGAGTAGGCCCACTGCTGGCGGTTAAACGGCCAGTCGTGGAGGAAGAGGACCGTCCGTGCCTGAGCCATGCTGAGATCGTCATAGTGGAGTCGGGCCCGGCTCGTCAGGCTGTCGGGCGCTGCCACCTCGATAACGGGCACCTCGTCCCTCCTTCAAAAGACCAGGGGCCTTTCCGTGATCGATGCAAGCCGCGAGCCAGTACTGCGAGCCAGTACTGTTCGGCATTCCCAGCCCTGGCATCTTCATTGCTTCGAATCGTCCCTTCACGGGCAGGATCACTGCCCGTGGCGCAGTTCGGAGCGGTGGCTGGGCCCGAGGTGGGCGGTCGTGGAGGCGCACCGCGTGTGTGCTTCCCCAATCGTCCACTCCGGGACGGTCCCCCGCTCCCGATCCGAAAGGGGTGAATGATGCGCAGGCTGCTGTATCGGCTCGTCGGGCTTCTGCTCGCCGCTGGCATCGCCGCTAGCTCTGCGCCAGTGGCACACGCCCAGTTCGCCGGCCGCTGGATCGACGTGAATCTCTCAACCCAGACAATCACCGCCTATGAGGGGGCGACGCCAGTCTACCGGGCGGGCGTGACCACCGGCCGACCGGGCTGGTCGACGCCGACCGGTACCTTCCGGATTGTCCGGCGCGTCTACAATGAGACGATGGACTCCTCGACCATCGGCATCCCGCGAGATGCGCCCGGAGGCTACTACCTGCCGAACATTTACTTCACCCAGTACTTCGACTGGAGTGGGGATGCCCTCCACTACAACTACTGGTCACCACCGTCAGCCTTCGGCAGCTATCCGACCAGCCACGGTTGTGTCGGTATGCAGTGGGGGCCGGCCAGCTTCTTCTGGAGCTTCGCCTCGATCGGGACGCCGGTCGTGATCCACTATTGAGCTGATGCGGCACGGTATACCCTGGCGGGGGGGGGGGGGCCGACCCCCCCCCCCCCCAAGAAA
>JADGGD010000135.1 GCA_019690095.1 Chloroflexota bacterium | reverse complement strand
AGCGTGGGGTCATCATTACGCCAGAGGGTAATCGGCGGCGTACGCACGACCCCCTCGGTAGGCAGCCACGGGGCATCCGACGGGTCCACGATGAGCGCGTTCTTCGGCGGTGGGCGGTCTGGGGTATACCCATCGAAGACGATTACCCCGTAGGGGCTGGTATCGACTGCGGGATAGCTGCGCGGTGAGACCTGGTAGATGCTCAGGCCAGGGATCGACTGGAGCGCTTTCTGGAGGAAGAGATTCCCACGCGTCACCAGCAGGACCGGCGTCGTGGGCCGAGCGGACCGCACCAGGATGGCGGTATCATCGGCGGCGAGGGCGTCCGGCTGATCAATGTGCAGCTGGATGACGCGCGCGTCCGGCGGCAGATCATCAAAGATGAGCTGACGCGAGCCGTTCGGGGGGAGGGTCACCGGACGCGTCTCGATCGTCGTACCATCGGCACTCAGGGTCAAGGTCACCCGGGCCGGCTGGTCGTCGAAGTTCTGAACTCGGGCAAACACCTGCCGGCTGTCGGCCAGCACGCCGGTCTCCCCACTCGAGCGCGTTGCCAGGGCAGTGATGGCGCGATTGCCGACATCCGTCCCGACCCGGTGAAACCGCAGATTCAGATCCCCCAGGCTGTCCCATTCTGATGGATGGGGATAGGCACCGTCGGAGAAGACGTGAATGGTCGGGGCTCCCCCTGGACCACTCCGCGCGCGTGCCAGGGCGCCGGCGATGCGCAGGGCCGCATCCATCGCGGCACCGGCCGCATCGGTCGGACGCAGGGCGTCGAGGCCGCGTTCCAGGGCCGATCGATCCGTCGTCTCCGGCACCACAACCTGCGCTGTCGCCCCGGCGGCGATGACGGCCGCGCTTGTCCCGTCCGGCAGGCTGTCCACCAGCTCCCGCGCTTCCTGGAGGGCATTCTCGAAGCGATTCGGCTGGACATCGGTCGCTCGCATGCTCGCCGATGTATCGATGATGAGCGCGACGAAGCGCGTGGCGGGCGCGGGGGCCTCAACGGACGGCCGTGCCAGCGCCAGCGTGAGCGCGGCCAGCAGGACCAGCTGCAGCACCAGCAGGACACTCCACCGGAGCTTCTGCCAGGGCTCGTGCGCGGCAAGATCGCGGCGCAGGGTCTCCCACAGGAGCGCACTGGAGACCTCGCGCCGCGTCCGCCGGACCTTGAGCAGGTAAAAGAGGATGACCACCGGTAGGGAGAGACCAAAGAGCAGGGCCAGTGGAGCGAGGAAGGTCATGCCAGAACTCCCTGCGTGCGCATCACCCCGAGAATGGTCCGCTCGAGATCGTCATCCGAGCGGAGGCGCAGGTAGCGCGCGCCGCGCTCGCGGCACAGGCGGTCCAGGTGATCGAGCCACTCGGCAAGGCGCTGGCGGTAGCGCGCGATCGTGGCGAGATCCAGGCTCACGTCGACAACCTGACCGGTCTCGCAGTCGACCAGCTCGACATCCTCGGCCGGTTCCGGCACGAGGTCGTCCGGCGCGAGCAGGTGAATAACCACCGCCTCGTGCCGTGCCGTGGCCAGGCGGCGCAGGCCGGCCTCGGCAGTCGAGCTCAGGAGATCGCTCAACAAGATGAGAAGCCCCGGCTGCTGAACGCGATCGAGGTAGCTTCCGATCGCCGCGGCGAAATCCGTAACCCGGGCCGAGGGGGCATTGGCCAGTGCCGCAAGCGCCGCCGCGCGCTGGGGCCGGCCCCAGAACGGCCCGGCCAGTCCAACCGTTCGATCGGCCAGGAAGCCAATCTGGAGGCGATCATATCCCCCCAGGGCAACGCAGGATAGGGCGCCGGCGATCTCGAGTGCCTTTCGCCGCTTGCTCGGCGTTCCCCACTCCATGGAGCGGCTCACATCGATCAACAGGTGCACGGTCAGGATCTGCTCGGCCTCGTAGAGCCGAACGAACAGCTCGTCAGTCCGTCCGTAGACACTCCAGTCGATCTGCCGCAGGTCGTCACCGGGCGCGTACGCTCGAAAATCCACGAACTGGAGCGAGCTTCCCCGCAGCGCGCTGCGCCGCTCCCCCTGTCCGTCCCGCGCCAGGCGGCGCCGACTTACCAGCGTCAGCCGCTCCAGTCGGCGCTCGAGCGCGGGGGAAAGGGCCAGCACCTCAGACGCTGTCATCGTCCTTTCCCCGGGATGTCCAGCCCGCTCCGCATTTCCCGCATCGGTGCACCACCTTCGCCTTACACCTCCGGGGTTGCCGCCAGGATCGCATCGATGATCTGATCAGAGCTGACCCCCTCGGCATCGGCCTCAAAGTTGAGAATAATCCGGTGTCGGAGGGCCGGGTGAGCCGCTGCCCGCACATCAGCGAAGGCTACGTTCAGCCGACCTTCCAGCAAGGCACGGATCTTCCCCGCCAGCACCAGCGCCTGCACCCCTCGCGGACTGGCTCCATAGCGTACGAACCGGCGCACGGCCGGCGGGCTGTCCGGCGCATCGGGGTGGCTGTTCTGGACAATGTGCGCGGCGTACCGCAGGACCGGCGTCGCGACCGGCAGTTCACGGGCAAGCGCCGTCATGCGGAGCACCATCGGCCCGTCGGCGACCGGCGAGACCACTGGCGCCGGCGCGCCAGTGGTCCGTGCGGCGATATCCACCAGATCATCGAGCGATGGATAGCGGACGGTGAGCTTGAAGAAGAAGCGGTCGAGCTGCGCCTCCGGGAGGGGATAGGTTCCCTCCATCTCGATCGGATTCTGCGTGGCCAGGACGAGGAAGGGTTCCGGCAATGGGTAGCTCACCCGTGCGACCGTTACCCGGTGCTCCTGCATCGCTTCCAGGAGAGCGGCCTGGGTCTTCGGCGTCGCCCGGTTCACCTCATCAGCGAGGACGAGATGGGCGAAGATGGGCCCCGGCTGGAACTGGAATGTCTTGTGCCCCGCCGCATCCTCGACGATGATGGTGGTGCCGGTGATATCGGCAGGCATCAGGTCCGGCGTGAACTGGATTCGGCTGAAGTCCAGCCGGAGGACCTCACCGAGCGTGCGCACGAGCATGGTCTTCCCGAGGCCAGGTGCCCCCTCGAGCAGAACGTGCCCACCAGCGAGCACCGCGATCAGAACCCCCCGAACAACCTCCTGCTGCCCGACGATAACCGCGGCCAGCGCCTCTTCGATCTCCCGCGCTCGCGCGCGGAACTCATCCGGCGTCAGATCCAGATCCTCGTTCATTGCCCCTTATCTTCGCGCGGTCAGTCCCGTTCCGCGGCACGCGGAGAACGTCCGGGGACAGTCCTGGAGATACCATCGGCAGGCCGGTCCCGATCAGCGATCAGGGCGCGGCAAGCGAATCGAAATACTGTTTGACGACCTGCTTGAGATCCGTCGGCACCATGTTTCCATCAATGGCCTGGAGCGCCTGCTGTCGATAGGTCGGTAGGACCGCACGGTAATCGACCCGGGCGGTCCCGCCGGCGCCGGTCTGGAGCTGGTCCGACAGCCCGACCGTCCCGGAATCAGGCAGTTGATCGGTCGGCACGGTGACCTCCCGCTGGGCTAGCCCCTCGAGGTCGTGCGGGTTACCCAGGTGGTCGGCGCTACCGGTGCCGATGCCGCCGCCCTGCTGCCCCCCCTGCTGGCTTCCCTGGTCAGATTGCCCCGATCCACCGGCCTGGCCGGTGTCCGAACTCTGGCCCTGGGAAGAGGAGGTGCCACTGCCGGCGGCTGGGTCGGACGAGGAGAGCAGCGTGCTGAGCTGCGGCGCCGCCGCCTGCGCGGCCTGAGAGATCGCCTGCTGGCTTGCCTGGACCTCCGATCGCGCCTGAGCCACATCGCGCTGGGCCTGGGCTGCCTGGCCGAGCTGCCGAATGGCCTCTGCCGCCTTCTCCACACCCGAGGAGTCCCCTGTGCGCACCGCGCCGGCCGCCTGCTGCAGCTCCTGGGCCGCCGCGGTATCCGACCCGCGCGCTGCGTTACTCGCCGCCTGGAGCGCACTGGCCAGCTCATTTCGCTGTTCCGGCGTCAGGCTGCCCAACTGGCTGACAATCCGACTCATCGCGGCGGCGGCTCCGGCTGGATCCTGCTGGTCGAGTGCCGCGGAGACCGTGCGGGTCGTAGCGGCATTGTTGAAGGCATCCGAGATGCGAGCAAGGGTCAGCGATGCATCCTCGCCGGTCTGGGGCGACAGCGCCGCGATCGCCTGATCCGCACGAACCAGGTCATTCGAGGCGCGTGCGGCCTGGCCGCTGTCGCGGCGCAGGTCCGCAGCCGCCTGGCGGAGACGGTCCGCCACCTCCTGGCGGGTAGTCAGATCGAGTGTAGTCGGGGCGCTATTCAGCTGATTCGCCACGCTCTCCAGACGCTCTGCCTCGGCGCGGGTCACCTGGGCCACCTGCGAGGATGGGGTCCGCAGCCCGGGAACGGACGACCACGGGATGACCCAGGGGAGGGCGGCAAGCACCAGTGCGCCAGCCGCCAGGGCCAGAGACCGCCGCGAGACCTGCAGTGGGTACACCAGAGATGGTCGAAACCCCCGCAGGTGCGCGACTGCGTCGGCCACCTGCTGCTCAGCCAGGGGGGAGATCGCGCTGCGCGCGGCCAACTCCAGCGCCGTCGTTACGCGCTCGCCCAGGCCGAGCCGACGGTCAATCTCCAGCGCCACCCGGAGATCCGGCGCTGGCTGGAGCCAGCCGACCACTGCCGCGGCGACCAGCGCCACGAGGATAAACGAGCCAGCCAGACCGGGGCCGGCTCCCAGCCCGAGCAGTTGGGCTGCAAGCCCAGCACTGGCCGCCAGGAGCGCACCGACCGTCAAGCCCCGCATGCCGAAGGCGACTGCCTCCGCCCGGCGCCGCGCCAGCGCGAACTCGATCACGCTCGCCCGGAGCTGCCGCCGCGGATCAGCCCGCGACCGCATCCGCATCCTCATCGCCCCTCCCCATCCGATCGCCGCAGCCGCCACGTCTTCACTGGATGCAGCGGCTCGACAATGACGCTGGCCAGCCACACCAGGACTGACGCCACAACCAGGTAGAGCAGGACATCAGCCGCCCACATGGGAGCGGTTGTCTTGCCTATTGCCAGAGCCTGGCGCGGAGATAGGAGATCCGCGAGCACCGTGCCGGCGAGGCCACTCGCCAGCCGCGATTGAGCGGACAGGAGTGCCACCAGCGGGTCCACCGCCAGGAGCGCACTCGCGGGTGCGCGCAGACCGGCGAGCACGAGCGCGGCGCCTCCCACCAGCGGACCGACCAGTATCGTTCCAAGGACGAGATAGCTGCTGACCAGCGCCGCGACTTCGGTCGTCGCCGCCGCCGAGCAGACCAGCGCTACTGCGACGATGAGAACAATCGTCGCCAGGAGGACCAGGCCTCCCGCGACTGCCTCCTGGCTCGCAAGCCCGCCGACCAGCCAGGCAAAGGAGAGCGAGGGCGAGCCGCCAGCCAGGACGAGCAGGAGCGGAACCAGACCGGCGCACAGCTTGGCTAGCACGACCGCATCCGAGCGACTGGCATCAGCCAGCAGGCGGTCCAGCCGCCCGCTCTGACGGTCTCGCACCAGCGCGCCAGCCGTGAGCGCTGGGCCGACGATCACGGCAATGATCGTGAACCACACCAGCAGAACGAAATAGGCTACCCCACCGCGGTGCTCACCAATCACCGAGGATAGCGCTGGCGCGGTGCTACTCGATGTCCGCACCACTGTGGTCACCGTATTCACGGTGGCGGGAAACGGCGACCAGAGATCAAGGAGGAACACCCCGCCGGCGACGAGGCCGGTGGAGGCCAGGCCGGCCAGGGTGAGCGCCACATGCGGTGCCGCCGCCCGTGCGGCCTGGACGAGCTCCCAGCGAATCAGCGCCAGGGTTCTCACGGACGGTCTCCCCCGGCCGGGGTCCCGGTGATGCCCAGGCCAGAAAGGTGGATCCCCTGCGCGACCAACCACTCCGCTACCTCGGCGCGCTGCTCTGGCGCGACCGGTCCCCGAAAGGTGATGAAGTTCCCCTCGTGGCGGACATCGTCGATACCCGGCCGCTCGCGCAGTCGGCGAACCGCCACGATTGGATCGCCCAGGACCTCGATCCAGGTAAAGCTCGTCGCGGCGCGGACCGCCGCGGGCTCCAGCGAACCATCCACCAGCGGCACCACGACATCCGCCACCTCAGCGATGTCGCTCTGCGCCTGGCTCGCCAGCAGGAGGGTCTTCCCCATAGCGCGCAACTCTACCAGCACCGAGATCAACTCGCTTCGACCAACTTCATCCACTTCTGCCAGCGGCTCGTCAAGCAGGACGATTGGGGGATCGTGAACCAGCGCCAGGGCAATCGCCAGACGCCGACGCTGCCCGCGGGAAAGCATTTCAACCGGAGACTGCCGTTGCTCCACCAGGTCGACCAGGTCGAGCATCGATTCCGCTGCGGCGCGGCGATCAGCCCTCCCAAGGCCCCGCTGGGCCGCGACCATCAGCAGGTGCTCCATGGGTGTCAGCCGCTCGGCCAGCCCTGGTTCATCCGGTACATAACCGATCATCGGGCGGACCCGCTCCGGGTAGGCGAGCGCATCCCACCCACCGACCCGTACGCGGCCCGCGGTCGGTCGACAGAGCGTGGCAACGATCCGCAGCAGGGCCGATTTCCCGCTCCCGTTCGATCCGACGACCGCACAGGCCTGCCCCGCTTCTACTGTCAGATCGATGGAGCGCAGAAGGGATCGTCCCCCCTGGTGAAGCGCCACCCCGCGCAGCTCGATCGCCCGCCTGGTCTCCGCATTCACCGCCCGACCCCCCCGATCAGGAGCTGGAAGCGGGTGAACTTCACCGGCGCCGTGCCCGGTGCCGCAGTCGCGCGGTTCTGGAACCGCAGGCGTACGAGGCCGGTCGCCGAGAAGAAGCGGTCGGGATTCGGAATCGCCAGGTTCCCCACCGCGAAAGGCACATCATCCCAGCTGGCGGTCCGCCAATCATAGACCTGGAGCGCGCCGCTCACCGGGGACGTCGTCGCGGTAACGAGGGTGAGCGAGCGCACGCTGAAGCGCGACGGATCGACCGGGCTCGTGTACTGGAAGCCCACGCTGTCGCCTGCATTGACCTGGATGCCACTCGAATCAATCCGCGCGTTGTAGTTGGAGGTAAGATCCTGGCGATCGAGCAGCACCTCGGGGATGACCTGCATCCCCGCTGGCATCTGGAGCGGCAGGCTCGTCACGTAGAGGGTGTACTGGTGCGCCGGCTTGCCGGTCTCCGGATCGGACGCGGGATCGACCGCGTCATCGATCCAGCCGATCAAGCTCAGACTGCTCAGCTCGATGTGCCCGCCATAACTCTGCCACGGGTTGAGGGCCGCGCTCAGGATGTCAAACTTCGGATCGTGTGGACCGCGCGCATTCCGGACCTGGCCGGGGAAGAGCCGACTCACCACGAGAGAATCGTCCTGGGAGCCCACCGGCGAGCCGCCGCCCAGGCGCAGGTTAACCCCTGCGCTCCCGCCGGGCCGCAGATCGCCAATCCGCTGCACCGATCCACCCGCGACGATTGCCGCATCGTACAGGGTGAAAGACAAGTTATTCGTCACCCGCCCGGCGATATGATCGCCCTCGAGGACAAGGCCGGAGCGCACACTGCCCGGGTCGCGCGCGTGACCATCGAGGGTGAAGCTGGCCAGGGCGCCCGGCTCCAGCTGGATCCCCTGGATCTGGGGCTGACCGCCCCCGACCACCCGGGGAACCGACGCGAGGCGATCATACTGACCGCGCAGACCATACGAGAGCGCTGGGCTCGCGACCAGGCTGTTCGCCGGGACGTTGAGCTGGTAGCGCTGGGGATGAAGACCAAAGACGCCGACGAAGCTGTGCAGGAGACCGGTCCCGCTGCCGTCCCAGCTTTGAATAATCGAGACCTGGTTAACAATCACATCACCCTGTCGGTACCGGTTGGCGTACGCGAGTGCTCCGGCCGTTGCCAGCCCGGCCAGCACCGGCACCGTCACCAGGGCCAGCTCCCGCCGCTTCAGGCGCGACAGGACAAGATAGTTCACCGGTCCCGCGACCAGGGCGAACAGAATCAGGCCCAGGAGCAGGCGCCGCGTCTCCGGGCTCGATGCGCTCGCACTGCGGATCAGCACCTCGCGCGGCAGGCGGCCCCAGCCGACCTCCTGGCGGAAGTAGGACGCGAAGGTCGACTCC
>JADGGD010000019.1 GCA_019690095.1 Chloroflexota bacterium | reverse complement strand
GCCGGGCGGATGGGCCTGTCGCGGGAATGGAGCGATCTGGCAAGTATTATCGAGGAGGCCGCGCGGGCCATCGCCCTCCGGTTCGAGAGCCTCGGCCTCCGTATCGAGCTGTCTCTTGATCGGGACATCCCCCCGGTGTTCGTAGATCGAACGCGCATCCGGCAGGTGCTGATCAATCTGCTGAACAACGCAGCCCGCTTTACCGAGCGGGGCGGGGTCCGGATCAGCACGCGACGGCAGGGCAACGAGGTCGTCGTATCAGTAGCCGACACCGGGGTGGGCATCGCCCCGGAGGAACTCCCGCACGTCTTCGACGAGTTCTTCCAGGCACGGAGCAGTCTCCGCAACCGGGTTGGCGGCAGCGGGCTTGGGCTGACCATCAGCAAGCATCTCGTGGAGCTCCACGGCGGCTCGATGTGGGCAGAGTCTACCCCCGGCGTGGGCTCGACGTTCTCATTTACCCTTCCCCTCGTTGAGAATGTGGCGGCCGGAACCCTCCCCGGCGAGTGGCAGATCTGGGAGCGCGTGCACGGGTACGCCGATCGTGCCAAGCCGACGCTCGTGGTCCTGAGCGAGGAGGAAGAGGTTCTGCGCACGTTCCAGCGCCACCTCGACGGATACGAGGTGATCGGCGCCAGCGACCGGTCGTCGCTCACCACCTCCGCAGAGGCGCAAGATACGGTGCGCGGGATCATCGCCACTGGCACCACCCTCGAGGAGTGTCTTGACCGCATCGCCACTCTGCCAGCTGGCGAAGTCGCCACACCAGTTGCCCTGGTCGTCATGCCCGGCGAGCACGGACGGGCTGCCCAGCTGGGCGTGATCCGCTACCTGACCAAGCCGATCTCGCGGGAGAAGGTTGGCCAGCTCCTTCGGGAACTGGGCCGGAAGAGACGCACGATTCTGGTGGTCGACGATAACCCAGATATGGTTCGGCTCCTCGATCACCTGATCCGCAGCTTCGGTCGTCGGTACCAGGTGCTCCAGGCGACGAGCGGGGAGGAGGCTCTGCAGATCATGAGCGAGCAGGTTCCCGACGTCGTCCTGCTGGACCTGATTATGCCGGGCATGAGCGGCATGGCCGTCATCACCGCCATGCGGGCTCGTGAGACCCTGCGCGAGGTACCGGTCGTCGCGATCAGCGCCGGTGCCGCCCTGGTCGAGACCCGCACAGTCGGGATGGTCTGCTTTACCCGCGAGAACGGCCTGTCGATTGACGAGGTGATGCAGTGCATCACGGACTGCTTCCAGGCCCTTCGGCCCGCACGGGCAAGCCGCAGCGAGCCAGTGCCGCCAGGAGATCCGCTCGCCGTACCGGTTTAAGCAGTACCTCGCTCGCCCCCAGGAAGCGCGCCAGCCCTTCCTCGCGGAGAACCGTGCACACGATCACCGGAATCGCGTGGGTCTCGGGATCGTTCTTGATAAGCTGAAGCGTCTCCCAGCCGTCTTGCGCCGCCATCATCACGTCCAGCGTGATCGCCCCCGGGCGCACTGCCTTGACCAGACGAAAACCATCCATTCCCGTCTCCGCCGCATGGACCTCCAACCCCGCCGCTTCCAGGTACCGGCGGAAGACGGTAATGACATCCACATTATCGTCAATAACCACGACCGAGCCCCGACGGGCCGAGGGCACGCGAACCCGGATCCGCACCTCTGCTGCGGACAGCTCCACGCCGAGATCGCCGCCATCCGCCTCGACCAGGCGACGGCTGACCACCAGCCGCTCCTCCAGCGCCGATCCCCAGTCCGCCGGCAGTGGTCGGCCGCCCACGACAGCGGTAATCGTTATTTCCACCATCCCGCGTGCGGCCCGTGCCCACAGGGAGACTGGCCCGGCAGTCCGCTCCAGGAGGGGAGCGAGGATTCCCAGAAGGATCTGGCGCAGGACCGATCGCTCGACCGCTACTCGCGGGAGATCCGACGGCACCTCTCCCGACCAGCAGTGCCCATAGCGCGCCGCGAGCGGATCCAGGATCGAACGCAGCCCGTTGACAACCTCGGCCAGATCAGCCGTTCGTCCCTGGCCTTTTCGCGTCAGCCGATCAATCTCCTCCTCAAGCAGCGCATCGCCCTGGCCCGTCCCGTCCTGGGGCGGGCGGGGCGCATCACCGGCCGCGCCCTGATCCGGCCGCTCCGCGGGCTCGATCAGCGCGCCGGCCGCAGGTGCACCTGCGGCGATGTAGCGGTCCCAGAGGAGTGAGGCCAGGGCATCAATCGCCTCCCGGTAAACCCGGCGTGCCTGCCGATCACTGATGGCCAGCCCACGGGCGACATCGCGCGGCGACAGCGCCTGCACGTAGCGAAGGAAAAGGTAGCGGTAGGTCCGCCAGCCGTGTGCACTCCCGATAGCACGATCGGTCGGGCGGAGCGATTGAATCGCCTCCAGGAGAAGCGCGTGCAAGGCCGCCCCCCGGGGCTCAGTCGGACGCTGGCGAGCCCGCGCCCCCAGCAGGGTCCCGAGGGGGTGAGTCTGCAGGTAGGGGAGATCGTACAGGTGAGCGAGCGCATCCGCGGTCAGGTCGGCAAAGGTTTCGGGGTCCACGGCCCCGGCGTGTCCTCGGATTGGCCTCGACATGGCCTTCCGCCCGTTGTCCAGGCTGCGAATTCACTTCTATTGTAGGATATGCGGACGATCGCGGCGCATCCGATATTCTGCACCCACGCCCGGCAATCGCCGAGCAGGAGCGCGAAACGCCGGAGGCTGATATGGCAACATCGACAACCTCGACTACCCCCCTCCCGGCGCGGCGGCGGTCCCGCCTCGCGCGCCAGGAAGCAATCGCTTTTTACCTCTTTGTTGCCCCGTGGATCATCGGCTTCCTGGTCTTCACTGCCGGGCCGATTGTCGCCAGTGCCTACCTGAGCCTCACCCAGTATGATATCGCGAATCCACCGGTCTTCATCGGCCTGGGCAACTATGTAGCCCTGGCGCGGGACCCCCTCTTCTGGAAATCACTCTCGGTGACGACATCGTACGCGATCCTTGCCCTGCCTCTTGGCCTGGTCGCCTCGATCGCACTGGCGCTCCTCCTGAACCTGCGCCTGCCGGGGCTCTCGATCTGGCGCACGATCTACTATCTCCCCTCAGTCACCTCCGGTGTTGCCGTCGCCCTCCTCTGGCAGTGGATCTTTCAGCCAACATTCGGGCTCCTGAACGTCGTGCTCTACCAGGTTTTCCATGTGGTCGGTCCGCAGTGGCTGTATGACAGTAACTGGGTCATCCCGGCCTTTGTGATCATGAGCCTCTGGAGCGTTGGCGGGAGCATGCTGATCTACCTCGGCGGTCTGCAGAACATCCCGACTCAGCTGTACGAAGCGGCCGAGATCGACGGGGCCGGCGCCTGGGCCCGTCTGTGGCACATCACCCTGCCCATGCTGACGCCGGTCATCCTCTTCAATCTGATCCTCGGCATCATCGGCGTCTTCAGCTACTTCACCAACGCCTACGTGATGACCCAGGGCGGCCCTAACTACGCCTCGTATTTCTACCTGCTTGCGCTGTACCAGAACGCCTTCGAGTTCCTGAAGATGGGTGTCGCCTCGGCCCAGGCGTGGATCTTCTTCGTCATCGTGCTGGTTCTGACCATCATCACCCTGAAATCTGCGAACTACTGGGTGTACTACGAGGGGAAGATCGAATGAGTAGTACGGTCGAATCAGTCGCCCGGCCGTCCCCCGGAACCCGGACCGCGCGAAGCGTTGCCTGGTGGCAGCGTCGGAGCACGCGCCAGCGCGCGCTCAAGGCGGTGGCGACGCTGATTGCCGCCCTCTTCGCGGTGGCAGTTCTCTTCCCGGTCGTCTGGATGATCTCGACTTCTCTGAAGACGACCGATCAGACCGCCGCGATCCCGATCATCTGGGTCCCGATCCCCCCGCAGTGGCATAACTACATCGATGCCCTGACCGCCGAAGACTTCGGGCTCTTCTTCCGCAATACCGCGATTATTACGGTGGGATCGCTGATCGGGACGGTGCTGTCATCCTCCCTGGCCGCCTTCGGCTTCGCCCGCCTCCGGGCGCCTGGTCGGAACTTCCTCTTCATTCTGGTCCTGAGCACGCTCATGCTCCCCGCGCCGGTCACGATCGTTCCCCGCTTCATCCTCTTCACGAAACTGCACTGGATCAACACATTCCTGCCCCTGATCGTGCCGGCCTGGTTCGGAGGCGGCGCCTTCAATGTCTTCCTGCTCCGCCAGTTCTTCATGACCGTCCCGCGGGAGATGGACGAAGCCGCCCGCATCGACGGGGCGGGCTTCTTCCAGATCTACTGGCGGATTATGCTCCCGATGTCCCTGCCCGCGCTCGGCATCGTGTGCATCTTCCACTTCATTTACGCCTGGAATGATTTCTTCGAACCCCTGATCTTCCTGAACAACAACAACGTCTGGACCGTGGCGATCGGCCTGGCCGGCTTCACCGCCGCCTACGGGGGAACCGCCTGGAACCTCCTGATGGCCGCCAGCCTCGTGGCGATGCTTCCGTGTGTGCTCCTTTTCTTCGTGGCCCAGCGCTACTTCGTCCAGGGCGTGGTCATCACCGGGGTGAAGGGATGAGTCTGATCGCCACTCCGTTCCCGCGGTGCTCCAGAGGCACCCGGCGTGTGTGGGGCGCTACGGGCCGACGAAGCCGACAGACAGCAGGCCGTTTCGGCACGGCCTCGCGGCAATGCTGGTCTCGGACAGCCTGTCGGGCGTCTGGTCTGACGGGCTTCGACAACACGTGTACCGAAAGATGGGAGGTGTGCTCATGACGCTACTCAGTGGCTCGACTCGCGCGACACGACGAGATCTACTCAAAGGAGCCGGTGCGCTGACCCTCGGCATAGCCAGCATATCCCTCCTCGCCGCTTGCGGCGGCGGCGCCGCGCCCGCGCCGACCAGCGCGGCGGCCACGCCTGCACCACAGGGCGCAACCGGTGCCGCGCCAGCTGCGACCCCGACCCCTCAGCCCCAGGCCGCCGCGGCGACCCCAGCGGCCCAGGGCAATCCGCCCTCCGGCAAGAAGGGAGAGGTCTCCTGGCTTGTTCGGACCGGCCCGGTCGAGAACAAGTGGGAGAAGGAGGTCGCCATTCCGGCCTTCCAGAAGGCGAATCCTGACATCAAGATCAACCTGATCATCGTCCCATGGGACCAGTTCGATCCCAAGCTCTTTACTCTCTTTGCAGGCGGCACACCTGTGGACGTCTGGTCTCACTGGGGACGCTCAGGCTTCGCCGACTATGTGCACAAGGGGATGGTCGCGGACCTCACGCCGCACATCAACAGCTCCAACTACGATCTCAGCGGCTTCGCCCCCGGCGTTGTCGACATCTACAAGGTGAACGGGAAATACATGGGCATGCCGCTGCTGACGACCTTCGGAACGCCGCTCTTCTACAACGCCAATCTCTTCCAGCAAGCGAATATCGACCCACCGCCGGTTGACTGGAAGTCGCCGTGGAGCTGGGAGCAGTTCGTCGAGGCCGGCAAGAAGCTGACGAAGGACTACGGCACCCCCACCGGCACCTACGGCATCAGCTATACCCAGAACATCCAGCAGCTGGCCTACCTCGGCGGCGGTGATGCCTTCCTGCCCGAGCACTATCAGACCGGTCTGGCCAAGACGACCAAGCTGGACTCGCCGGAGGTCCTCGCCGGGGTGGAAGCCGTCTACAACCTGATCTACAAGGACAAGGTCAGCCCCACGCCTCAGCTGAGCAGTGCCCTGAGCTCCGGCAACGTTGATCCATTCCGCGCCCAGAAGCTGGCGATCACCGTGGACGGCGGATGGCAGTACTGGAACTACAAGCCGCAGATCCACGACTTCAAGTGGGCTGTAGGTGCTGACCCGAAGCTCCAGACAAACAAGAACGTCACCTACACCGATCCCTGGATGCTCTCCTCGAAGAGCGCCGATCCGGAATCGGCCTGGAAGTTCATTGCCTATCTCGTCAGCGAGGAAGGCCAGACCGCCTACATCACCGCGACCGGCACCCCGCCGACGCGCACCAAGCTTATCGATAAGTGGCTCGACGACTTCACCGGCCCGACGGGCATGAGCAAGGAACAGCTCCAGAAGGTGACCTCAGGGGCCCTTGAGAACGGCGTCGAGAGCGTGAACCACCTGTTCGTCGGCTATGATGAGATCAGCAAGGCGATTGATCAGGTGATGGGCGACGTCTGGGCCGGCAAGAAGACGCCGAAGGAAGGGCTGGCAGCGGCAAAGGCGCAGGTCGACGTCGTTCTCGCCTCGATCAAGTGATCAATCGGACGGGCTTCAGCCGGCCGTTGCCTGGCTGCTGGTCCGGACCAGCCCGCGTGGTCGCCCGGGTCGAGGGATAGATTCTCCCTCGACCCGGCCTATCTGCGCCCGGCAGGGATAAGCCGCTCAGCCGGTGTGCGCCGCACAGCGGGTTTCTCCTCTTCTGTATCTCTCCTGCTCCCGAACAGGGAGGCTCGGATAGGATTTGCCCTTCCCAATCCTCTTCAATCTGCGGGAATCTGACCTGGGTCTGGTGATCCACCTGCCGCAGGCATGCAGCCACTGCCGGGAACCCGATCGCCCGGCGGTCTTCCCCGGCCGAGCGGCCCCAGCCAGTCCGCACTACCCTGAGGACTACCTATGGAGAGAGGCCAGCCCGCGCTCGCTCCCACACCGACGGATTCACCAGACCATCCGGCCGCTCTCCCTTGATGTAGGCGACAAGAGCCGCGATGGCCTGCCGACGATTGCGAAGGGGCGTCGCGTTCGACGTGCCCGCGAGGTGCGGCGTCACAATCACGTTCTCCATATGAAGAAGGGGATTCGTAGGATCCGGCGGCTCCTTCTCGAGGACATCCAGGCCGGCGGCCGCGATCCAGCCATTCTGAAGCGCCCGCACCAGCGCGGCCTCATCGACGACCCCTCCTCGGGCCGTGTTCACGAAGATCGCCGACGGCTTCATCTGCCGGAACTGCGCCTCGCTGATCAGATGGTGCGTCCGGGGGTTCAGCGGTAGATGGCAGGAGATGTAATCCGATCGGCGAAGGAGCTCATCGAGGGCAACCAGCTCGACCCCCAGAGAGCGGGCGATTGAGGGATCCACGTAAGGATCGTAGGCCAGGACATTCATCTTGAGGGCCCGGGCCCGCTCGCCGGTCGCCCGGGCAATGTTCCCAAAGCCGAGGAGACCAAGCGTCTCACCGGTGATCGGCCCGATCGGGAGGAGCGCGCGTGGATTCCAGTCGCCAGCGCGCACCCGGGCCTGGGCAACGTCGAGCTTCCGATTCAACGCCAGGATAAGCGCGAGCGCATGGTTGGCTACCTCGTCCACGCACTGGAAGGGCAGGTTGATCACCAGAATCCTGCGCTCGGTCGCAGCGTCCACGTCGATCAGGTCATAGCCGGTGCTGGGCTGGACGATCGCCCGGCAGCGCTCCATCTGGCCGAGAATCCGGGCATCATAGCGGTTGAAGGCACGGTTGAGCACGATATCGACTTCACGCAGGCCGGCCAGCAGGCTTTGCTCGTCTGCTCCACTGAATGCGACGAGACGCCCGCCCGCGGCCTCAACCGCGGCGCGCTCCTCGGAGAGATCGGCACCGGGCTCGCGGAGGCTGATGCCAACGACCACGGGGCGAGTGTGCATGGGGATCTGTCCTCCATTCAGGCTGATGTTGCGCGGCGTCGCTATGATAGCGGGACCACCATCCCTTGACCACCCCTTCTCGCAATCGCGGCGCCGCTGTACTCTTGGTCCGGCCGCTGGGGGCTGGTATGATGAACGGCACCGTCTCTCCTCTACCGATTTCTTGATCAGGAGGAACCTCATGCGGGCGGTAGTGCGCATCGATACCGCACGGGCGGTCGCCGTCATCGACCGGAAGATCTACGGCAACTTTGCCGAGCATCTCGGCCGCTGCATCTACGGCGGTATTTATGAGCCGGGCTCACCCCGCAGCGACGAGCGCGGCTTCCGAACCGACGTGGCCGAAGCCGTCCGAGACCTGGGCGTGAGCATCCTACGCTGGCCCGGCGGCAACTTCGTCTCCGGCTACCACTGGCTGGATGGGGTTGGACCACGGGAGGAACGCCCCCACCGGCACGACCTGGCCTGGCACGCTATCGAGACTAACCAGTTTGGAACCAACGAGTTTATCGCATACTGCCAGCTCATCGGCGCTGAACCCTACCTCTGCCTCAACCTGGGAACCGGTACTATCGATGAGGCCGCGGCGTGGTTGGCCTACTGCAACTGCGATGACTCGACCTACTACGCCGAACTCCGTCGAAAGCACGGGCACCGGGAGCCGCACCGGGTCGCCTACTGGGGTCTGGGCAACGAGCTCTACGGTGACTGGCAGATCGGCCACAAGACTGCCGAGGAGTACGCGCGCCTGGCCGAGGAGACGGCGAAGGTCCTGCGGTGGACCGATCCGACGATCAAGCTCGTCGCCTGCGGTGCTCAGCGGGTCGATTGGGACTGGGAAGTCCTGAGCCGCGTGGCACGCCACGTGGACTACATCTCCGCTCACTTTTATTTCGGCCCCCGGCCAGACGAGGACCGCATCACCTCACTCCTCGCCGCACCATTCGCCGCGGCCGAATATCTGGACATCCTGAGCGGGTTGATCGCGGGCGTTCGCCGCGAGCAGAAGATCGATCACCCGATCGGTATTGCAGTGGACGAGTGGAATGTCTGGTACCGCCAGCGCAAGCCCCCCCTGGAGGAGCAGTATGACCTGACCGATGCCGTCTGCGTCGCCGCCTTCCTCAATCTCCTCCGCGAGCGCGCGGCGCACGTGACGATCGCCAATCTCGCCCAGCTGGTGAACGTCATCGCCCCGATCTTCACCCGGCCGGATGGGCTCTTCCGTCAGACGATCTACTGGCCTCTGTATGCGGCAGCGCGATTCAGCGGCTCGACCGTACTCCGAAGCGACGTCGAATGCGACGGCTTCAGCTCACCGCGGGTGCTGGCCGGGTCAGTCCCGTACCTCTCCGGACTCGCCACGCTCGATCCGGATCGCCGCGTCCTGTTCCTCTCGCTCGTCAATCTTCATCCCCGTGAGGCGATGGAGACCCGCATCCTCCTCCGCGAGGCCCGGATGGCCGATCGGATTCGCGCTCACGTGATCACTGGCGACCACCCTGACACCATTAACTCCTTCGAGAATCCGGACGCCATTCACCTGGTGACCCGCAACCTGTCCGCGCTGGGAACCGAACCGACATGGGAGGCGCCTCCTCTTTCGGCATCCGTCCTTGAGATCCCACTCGGCGGCTGACCGGCGGCGCCACCCCGGAGCTGAGAGGCAATAATTGCCGGGCGGGAGGGGGCGGAGTATAATGCGCCTCGGCTGAAATCGGTTCTCATCGCGATTTTCGGCTCCCGCCCGGGTCCGCTGCAACAGCGAAGGACCGAGGCGATCGGACCCGCGCGGGTCACGGCGGAATCGATACCCCGCCGACACGGGCGCCTGGGGCGCTGGTGATCAGCCGTGGTGGGGCGGGAGACCGCCGCGGGGATTAGGAGGGCTCACGGATGGCAACCAGCACCCTGGCGCCCGGTCTGGCGCGGCGTCGGACATGGCAGCGCCTCGCCGGCCGCGACTGGCGGCTGGGCTGGTTCCTGATCCTGCCGGTCCTGATCGTCCTGGTTGGCCTGATCGCCTATCCCTTTGTCCTCTCGATCTACCTCAGCTTCACCGACAAGATGGTCGGCCAGCCCGCCACCTTCGTCGGCCTGCAGAACTACCGCGATATCCTCTTCGGCGCCGAGTTCGGCACTGTCTTCTGGAAGTCCGTCATCAACACGGTCGTTTACACCGGCGTTGCCGTCGGCTGCAAAGCCCTGCTGGGGATGGCCATGGCTCTCTTTCTCCACCAGGAGTTCCGTGGCCGCGAGCTGATGCGGGCGCTGTGCTTCCTGCCGTGGGCTATCCCATCGCTCATCGTCGGGCTGAGCTGGCAGTGGATCCTCAACGGCACGCCGGCCGGCATGCTGAACATGCTCCTGATTGATCTTCACCTGAGCGATACCCTCATCCAGTGGCTGGGAGATCCCCACCTGGCGCTCTGGTCAGTAACCTTCGTCACGATCTGGGCTGGCTGTCCCTTTTACGGGATGATGTTCCTGGCCGGCCTCCAGGCCATCCCCCGCGAGCTGTACGAGGCGGCGGCGATCGACGGCGCCAACGTCTTCCAGCGCTATCGCCACGTCACCCTGCCGGGCCTTGCCCCGGTGATCCTGATCACGGTCATGCTTTCAACGATCTGGACCGCCAATGGCTTCAATCTGATTTATATCCTGACGCGGGGAGGACCGGCGAACGCGACCATGACCTTCCCGATGTATACCTACCAGGTCGGCATCGCCGGCGCGCAGCGGCTCGGCACGGCTTCGGCGATTACGATCCTCTTTCTCCCCTTCTTCCTCGTTCTGATCTTCATCCTGACGCGACGAATGCTCGCCGAGGAGATCTGACATGGCAACCGCGGCCGTATCGGTTACGGCGTCCCGCCGGGTGCGCGCAGAGCGGTGGGTCCGGCGGGGCGTCATGATCCTGGCGGGACTATTCTTCGCCCTGTGGACCCTCGGGCCGCTGTACTGGATCATCGCAACATCCCTGAAGACTGAGCTTCAGGTCTACCGCGAGCCGACACTCTTTCCCAGCACGGTCACGTTCGACAACTACCAGAAGATTCTTCTCCAGACCAACTTCCTGCTGTACATCCGGAACAGCATTGAGGTGGCCGTGGTCACCACACTGCTCTCGATGACCTTCGGCTCGGCCGCGGCATATGCCATTTCCCGCCTCCGCTTCACCGGCCGACGGCTGATCGCCCGCTCGATTGTCGTGTCGTATCTCGTGCCGGCCAGCCTGCTCTTCATCTCGCTCTTTGAGGTCCTGACCGAGCTTCATCTCACGGACCACCTGGCCGGGTTGATGGTGGTCTACCTTTCCTTTACCCTCCCCTTCTGCACCTGGCTGATGATCGGCTACTTCCGCGCAATCCCGGTCGAGCTGGAGGAAGCAGCGCTGGTCGACGGCTGTACGCGCCTGCGCGCGCTCGTTTCGATTATCCTCCCCCTCACCCTGCCTGCTCTGGTCGTGGTGACGCTGTTCTCGTTCACCCAGTCCTGGAATGAGTTCCTGTATGCCCTGGTCTTCATCAGCAGTGACTCCAACAAGACGTTCACGGTCGGGCTCATTGGTCTGATTCAGGGAGACACCCTGCCCTGGGGGCTGATGATGGCCGCGGCAACGCTGGGCCTTATTCCCCCGCTCATTATCTACGTGGTATCGCAGCGGTGGGTGGTTTCTGGCCTCGCCGCGGGGTCAATCAAGGGGTAGCAAGGCAAGGAGGCAGAATAGGGGGCACGGCCCACCCCGACAGCATGCGCCCGGCAGAGACAGCACGGGACCATCTGCCCCGCGCCGTCCCCGGCGCAGGTCGAGTGCAATCCACGGGGAACAGGCGATCATAGTGCAGTGAAGCTGGCCGGGGCGGTCAGGATGATCAAACCCCGGCGACCGCACCCGGTCATCGGAAGCGAATCACAAGGTATTCTGGAAGGAGGATTGTCAACCTATGGCATCCTTGACACGACGGCAGATCATCCGCGGAATGATCGGGGCTGGTAGCGCCCTCGCTGCTGCCAGCATTCTCGCCGCCTGCGGCGGTGGGGCGACCCCATCACCGACAACTGCGCCCGCAGCAGGCGCTGCCTCACCGACAGCCGCCCCGACGACTGCGCCCGCGGCATCTCCGGCCGCGAGCCCGACTGCTCAGCCTACCGCCGGTGCGACCGCGGCGGCAACCGCCACGACGACCGGGGCGGCCGCGACCGCTCAGCCTGCCGCGAGCGGTTCGATGACCATGACCAAGTTCGCCCTGAATAACGCCAAGATCGTGGCCTGGGCGTGGCAGAGCTTCACGCCGGATGCCGATCGGTGGATTGCTGATCAGGCCAAGGCGTGGGGCAGCCAGAATGGCGGAACGGTCGAGTATGACATCGTGGACAACTCGGTCTTCACCCAGAAGCTGGCTGCGGCGATCGAGGCCAAGACGATCCCTGACCTGATTATGCTGTCCAACGTTCTGTACTATCAGGGCCTCAACATCCTGGTCGACCTGACCGAGGAGTACAACAAGCTCAACCAGCTCGAGGGCGGATTCTACCAGTCGCTCCTGCCGGGCATCCAGTTCGATAACAAGATCTGGGGTCTCCCGATCGAAACCGGTCCCTCTCCCCTGTTCACGCGCCTTGATGTCGTCGAACAGGCAACCGGCAAGCGCGAGCCTCCCAAGACCTTTGATGACATGGAAGAGATCGCCAAGAAGGTGAACAAGCCGCCTTCCTTCTACGGCATCGGCTGGACGCTCGGGCGCACCCCCGACGGCAACGGGAACGTCCTGGATGTTATGCGCAATGATGGCGGATTCCTCGTCAATAAAGAGGGTACCAAGCCGACGCTGCTGTCCGACGGAACGATCGCTGCGCTCCAGCGGATCAAGCGCTGGTGGGATGAGAAGCTGATTCCTCCCGACTCGATCTCCTGGGATGACACGGGCAACAACAACGCCTACCAGTCGAAGCGGGTTGCCTTTGTGGATAACCCGGCCTCGATCTACGGCTGGCTTGTCCAGCACGATCAGCAACTCCTCGCGAATACCTCGATGGCGCCGATCCCCGCCGGGAAGGCTGGAAGCTACAGCAGCGGTGCAGGCGGCTGGTGCTGGACGGTGAGCAACCAGAGCAAGAGTCGGGATGGTGCTATTGCCCTCGCCGACTTCCTGCTTCAGCCCGACAACCTGGAGCTGGCCTGCGAGAAGATCGGCGGCCGATGGTACCCGGCCTATAAGAACCTCAGCCAGCGTCCGTACTGGACCTCCAAGCCGCAGTTCGCCTACTATCCACAGCTCATCGAGAATGCGGTGTACGAGAGCTATCCGGCTCCCCCGACACCGAACCTTATGGCCGCCCTGGGTGAGGCCGATACCGCCCTGGTGATCGCGGATATGATCCAGGCGGTGATCGTCAATAACACGCCGATCGAAAAGGCGGTAAGCGACGCCCAGGCGAAGTACGAGGAGATCTTCAAGAAGCACAAGCTCGGATGAGCGTACCGGTGGATGATCTCCCACGGCCGGGGGACGGGAGAGACCTCCCGCCCCCCGGCATTCTCTACCTACACCTTACGGCCGCTCGCTGAATGGGACGCCTCGCTGTCGGCTGGGTGCTCATCCTCGGGACTGGCATTGCTGGCGCGGCGCTCGCGCTCGGGATCTGGCTCCGCCGCGTTCCGCCGGCCATACCGCCACCCATTCGGCCGCCAGTTGGTACCATTGCACCGCGCAGTCAGTCGGCCGCGCTGCCCCGGGTAGGACTGCCCAGCACGGCAATGGCTGCTCTACCATCCCCTACAACACCCACGCCGTCCCCGTCTCCTGCGGCTGCGCCGGGCCCGAACAGCGCTTCGACTATCCCGCAACGCCTCGTCGGCGCGATCTCCTCTCCAGCTGCATCGGCCGTGGACAGCACGGCGCCACGTGTGACCGTCCATGCCAGTGCCGTACCCCGATCCGGCGGCGTGCCGATCCTGATGTACCACTACATCCGGGTAAATCCGATTCCCCGCGACCGCGCAGGATACATCCTCTCAGTTCCCCCGCGCGACTTCGCCGCCCAGATGGGCTACCTATCCGAGGCCGGATTCCACACCGTCACCATGGCCCAGGTGCGCGACCACCTGCTCCACGGAACGCCCCTGCCCCCACGGCCGGTCGCCGTCACGCTCGACGATGGCTACGAGGATGCCTACACCGCAGCGTGGCCAGTGCTCCAACGCTTTCATCAGACCGCCACACTCTACATCGTTACCGGCTTCGTCGGCCGGCCTGGCTACCTGACGTGGGAGCAGATCGGGAGGCTTGATCGAGCCGGCCTGGAGATTGGATCGCATACGGTCCATCACCTCAGCCTCCCTCACCTTGCTCCGGCCGCGCTCCAGACCGAGCTGACCACGAGCCGACAGACCCTCGAGGCACACCTCGGCCACCCGGTTCTCGACTTCTGCTATCCCGGGGGTGAGTTCAATCAACAGGTCGAGGATGCCGTCGCTGCCGCAGGCTACGCCACCGCAACGACCACCCGCTACGGCCTGGCCGGCCCCGGCGATGATCCCCTGGCCCTGCCGCGCATTCGGGTATTCGGCGGCGAAAGTCTGGCCCAGTTTGCCGCGGTCCTCAGCCGGGCCGCGACCGCGCATCCGCAGTAGTCCTTCTCTCGGAGAAGCCGCGGCTATTCCCGATCTTGACACGGGTGAGCCCGTAGCGTATGATTTAGACAGCTCTAAATAAGAATTTAGCCATGGAAAAATCGCTGAGTGCGGTCATTGAAGACTATCTGAAGGCTATCTATAAGCTCCAGGCCGGGACGGGGAAAGTCTCCACCTCGGCCCTCGCCGAGCGCCTCGGCGTCACGGCACCGTCGGTCACGAGCATGATCTCCCGGCTCGCCGAACTTGGCCTGGTCCGCCATGACCGTTACCGGGGCGTCCGGCTGACTGAGGCCGGGACGCGCGCGGCTCTGGAGGTCATTCGCCACCACCGCCTCTGGGAGCTGTTCCTGGCCACGACCCTGGACATCCCGATTGACCGGCTTCATGCGGAAGCCGAACGGCTGGAACACACCCTGTCCGACGAGCTCGAGGAGCGCATTGATGCGGTGCTCGGGCATCCCCGCCGCGACCCCCACGGGGATCCGATCCCAACCCGCGAGGGCACCCTGATCGAGGATAATGCACGTCCCCTGAGCACCCTTGACCCAGGCACGGAAGGGACAGTGAGCCGCGTCCCGGACAGCGATGCGGCTTTCTTGCGGTACCTGACCGAGCTCGGGCTGGTTCCGGGTCGCCGGGTCCGGGTCGCGGAGACGGCCCCCATCGCGGGCACGCTCGTCGTCGAGACCGGCGGTGAGCGGCATGCGGTCAGCAGTACGCTTGCCAGTCGAATCCTGGTTGACCCGGCAGCGGAATAGAACAATCAAAAAAGGGGGAACCGGTGCTGCGCCGACTGTTCGGAGAGGAACGCCTTGCTGTATCCGGGCGCGGCGAGGGGACGGCCGCGGCGGCTGTCGCTGTCCTGCGCGGTGCGCCCCGGCCGTGGTATGCGCGCCTCTGGCCATTCCTTGGACCGGCCTTCATCGCCGCGGTCGCCTACATCGATCCGGGCAACTTCGCGACGAATATCCAGGCCGGTGCCCAGTTCGGCTATCAGCTCGTCTGGACAGTCGTCGCGGCCAACCTCGTCGCGATGCTGGTTCAGTCGCTCTCAGCCAAGCTCGGCATCGCCACGGGCCTGAACCTTGCCGAGGTGTGTCGGGAATACCTGCCGCGTCCCCTGGTGTACATCCAGTGGGCCATTGCCGAGATCGTGGCCATGGCGACCGATCTCGCAGAGTTTCTCGGCGCCGCCCTCGGGCTTAATCTCCTCTTTCACATCCCCCTCTTTGCCGCCGGCCTGCTTACCGGGCTCATCACCTTTGTGATTCTGGGCCTGGAGCGCTACGGCTTTCGCCCGCTCGAGGCGCTGATCAGCGCCTTTGTCGGGGTGATCGCCCTCTGCTACATCATCGAGACGTTCTTTGATCGCCCCAGCTGGCTCGCCATCGGCCAGGCCATTCTCACTCCTCGATTGGGAGGGGGCGAGGATCTGCTCCTGGCAGTAGGCATCATCGGGGCAACGGTTATGCCGCACGTGATCTTCCTCCACTCCCATCTCACCCAGAGCCGCATCGTCGTCCAGACGCCGCGCGAGCGCCAGCGGCTCTTTCGCTTCGAGGTCATCGATGTGGTCCTGGCCATGGGCATTGCCGGCCTGGTTAACGTGGCCATGCTGGTCATGGCCGCCTCGACCTTCTTCCGAGCAGGTCTGCACGACATCGGGACAATCGAGGAAGCATACCGCACCCTGACTCCTCTGCTTGGAACGGCGGCGGGCACGATCTTTGCCATCTCCCTGCTCGCATCCGGACTGTCGTCGTCCACCGTGGGAACCATGGCCGGTCAGGTCGTCATGCAAGGGTTTTTGCGGCGGCGCGTTCCCCTGTGGTTCCGGCGAGCGGTGACAATGCTCCCGGCGCTTGCCGTGATCGCACTCGGGATCGATCCCACGCGCGCTCTGGTCATCAGCCAGGTCACGCTTAGCTTCGGTCTGCCGTTCGCGCTGATCCCGCTCGTCCTGTTCACCCGGCAGCGTGCTATCATGAAAGAGCTTGTGAATCGGCGGCTCACGACTGCTGTTGCCAGTCTTGCGACGGTCATCATCGTTGCTCTGAATCTTTTCCTTCTGGCTCAGGTGATCAGCGGGTAAATTACCGTGGCATCCTTACAGCATTTCCTGGTCCCTCTCGATGGATCGGTTATGGCCGAGGCCGCCCTTCCCGTCGCAGTTGGCCTCGGGCGGCCGCTTGGTGCGCGGATCACCCTCGTGCACATGGTGGAACGATCGGCACCGCGCACGATCCACGGCGAACCGCACCTCCGCGACCCGGCCAGCGCTGCCGCATATCTGCCAGCGGTTGCCCAACACTGGGCGTCCGAGGGCATAGTGATTGACTGGCACGTCGAAACGGCTGAGGCAGGCGATGTCGCACGCGGCATTGTTGCCTACGCCGAAGCGATCGGAGCGGATCTCATCATTCTGACCACGCACGGGAGCGGCGGTCTCCGCGACCTGCTCTTTGGAAGTATCGCCCAGCAGGTGGTGCGGCGCGGCAAGACCCCTACGGTCATCGTCCGTCCACCGACCGGAGGGCAGCTCGAGCCGTACACGTGCCGGACCATCCTGGTTCCGCTCGATGGAAGCCGGGACGCAGAGATCGCGCTGGACTATGCGCAGACGATCGCCCGTGCGACCGGTGCCCGCCTGATGCTCGCCTCAGTCGTTCCAACAATCGGAACCGCCAGCGGGGATCTCGTCGTGAGCGCGACCTTTACCCCCACGGCGACAGCCGCCCTGCTCGACCTTGTCCAGGATGACGCGGCACGGTACCTGGAAGCAAAGGCCAGCGCCCTGCGTGAGGAAGGGCGGGAGGTCCATACCAGCGTCACCCGCGGGCGTACGGCCCAGCAGCTCGCCCAGGTCGCGGATCTCAACCAGGTCAATCTCATCGTCCTGGCGACCCACGGCCGGTCCGGGCTGGACGGCACATTCGCCGGTAGCGTGGCCCCGCGTCTCCTCTCGGAGTTTTCCCAGCCGGTTCTCCTCGTTCGCATCACGGGGGATGAGCGCATCACGGGGAACACGTGAGGTGGAGCAGCCGGAGGGTGGGGTGTCGGTGCACATCTCCCAGCATCCACTAATCCGCCACAAGCTGGGCCTCCTGCGGCGGCGCGATACGCCCCCCTGGCTGTTCCGCCAGCTCATTCGCGAGCTCACCCTCCTCCTGCTGTACGAGGCGACCGCCGATCTCACCCTCTGGACTGAACGGATCGAGACACCTCTTGAGGTCGCCGAGGTAAGTACGCTGGCCCAGCGGGTGGGCCTTGCCCCAATCCTTCGGGCCGGGCTGGGCATGGTCGAGGCGGCACTGGAGCTGTTCCCGACCGCCGATGTTCGCCACCTGGGCATTTACCGCGACCATGCCACGCTCCTGCCCGTGGAGTACTACAGCCGCCTCCAGGGGATCCCCCGGGCGGATGTCTATCTGATCCTGGATCCGATGCTCGCCACCGGGCAGTCGGCCGTTGCCGCAGTCGACCTGCTCACGCGCTGGGGCGTCCAGCACATCAAGTTCGTTGGGCTCATCGGAGCACCGGAGGGTATCCGGCGCCTGCGCGAGTCCCATCCGGCGGTCGAGATCTACCTCGCCGCGGAAGACCGCCAGCTGAACGCCGCAGGCTACATCCTTCCCGGACTGGGCGATGCGGGCGATCGTCAGTTCCGCACCTGATGCGCTATCGTATGCACGCGTTCACCTTCACTGTACAAAATCTTGCAGTTATCCGCCGGTTTTTCGTATAATGATCACGCATGGGGGACCGGCAGGTACCGGAAAACCTTCTGGGAATACGTACGAACGAAGCGAGTCAGACGTAGCCCCGCAAGCCTGGCACGGAACGCGGGCTTTCCGAGTCGCGAACGGCAGGGTTGGTAGAGGCGGTCCGTCTGGACCCCGGACGATGGGAACGTGATAGGGCGACAGCGTCGTCGCCCGGTCAAGTGTACAACACGCCATCAAGGAACGGCGCGGCCTGCGAGTGAACAGACCGGGTTACCACCGGCAGACCGTTGCCGTCCCGCAGAATTGATTCCTGCGAGGCGCACCGATCCTCGGCCGCGTACTCCCTGGATCGACCAGTGAAGCCGAGGACGCGTGCTCGAGCTACACCGGTCACGGATTGGCAGGATGGGATGGTCCGCGAACCGGGGATAGCTCGTGCGGGCGCACGATCCGGGAGCCATTGGCGCGGTGTGCGGCCCCGGCCAGGATCGGCACAGGCCAGCCTTTCCTCGTCGCCGCTCACAAGCCCAGAACCTTCTGCAAGAAGCGTGCCGGCGCGGAGCGCCTGCTCGGCCACCTAGTGGCACACCATTTGCTGGCACCTACGACACACGGGGGTGACTCGATGCGATACAGCGAGGGCGGAGCGTCCCTCCGTCACGGGGGCCGACGATCAGCGGCAGGACGCGCGGCAGCCCGGGACCCGATCGAGCGCGATCTGGGGTTTCCGATCGAGACCGAGAACGACGCCGACGTCGGCGATGTCGAAGATCTGATTCAACAGCGGTGGATTTCTGAGTCCCAGGAAGCCGAGGAAGAGTTTGACATCGAGCCGGAGGTCGATGTCGAGATCAGCCAGCCAGGGATCTCGACTCCGGCTGCGATGTATCTGCGCGAGATCAGCCGCGTCCCGCTCCTGACCGCCGAAGAGGAGGTCTCCCTCGCCCAGGCGATCGAGCAGGGGAAGGAGGCGCTCAAGCAACTCTCCCGACCGGACCTCTCACCGGATGAGCGCGCGCACCTGATGAGCCTGGTTCAGAAAGGGGATGCCGCGCGGCAGAAGCTCACCGAGTCGAACCTCCGCCTGGTCGTCAGCGTGGCGAAGCGCTACATCGGACGCGGGGTTCCCCTGCTGGATCTGATCCAGGAAGGGAACATCGGCCTGACCCGGGCGGTCGAAAAGTTTGACTGGCGGCGCGGTTTCAAGTTCTCGACCTACGCGACCTGGTGGATCCGTCAGGCGATCTCCCGGGCCATTGCCGATCAGGCCCGAACGATCCGGATCCCGGTCCACATGGTCGAAACGATCAACAAGCTGATCCAGATCTCACGCCGTCTCCAGCAGGAGCTCGGCCGTGAGCCGACGCCGGAGGAGATCGCGAGCGTTGTCGGAATGTCCGCTGATCGGATCCGGGAGATCTTCCGCGCCTCGCAGATGCCTATCTCTCTTCAAACGCGCGTCGGCGAGGAGGACGAGAGCGATCTCGGCGACTTCATCGCCGATACCGCGGCGGTCGCCCCATCAGAAGCCGTTGCTCATGACCTGCTCCGCGAGCAGATCGAGGATGTCCTCAATGAGCTAACCCCCCGGGAGCGCCGCGCGCTGCAGCTTCGCTTCGGTCTCGAGGATGGGCGACGGCGCACCCTGGAAGAGGTCGGCGCCGAGCTGGGGGTGACCCGGGAGCGCGCCCGCCAGATCGAGGCGGAAGCACTGCGCAAACTCCGTCACCCCAAGCTCAGCCGCAAGCTCCGCGATTACCTGGAGTAGCCGGGCGGAGGAGCCACCTCCCCCCTCAGCTCGCCGGCAGGGGCCGCGCCCTGCCGGCCCTGCGACTTCAGCCCAGCAGAAGCGCCGCCAGTCCGAGCAGGGCGCAGTACACCCCGAACGGCACCAGCGCGTACACCTCCTGCTGCTTGAAATAGCGCATCAGGACTGCCGTGCTGGCATAGGCGACAATTCCCGCAGCGGCGCCGCCCACGACGGCCGGCCCGAGTTCCGGCCGGGCAGCCGGCTGGAAGAGCTTCGGGATCTCCAGAAGGCCTGCGGCCAAAATAATCGGCGTGGCCAGCAGGAAGGAGAAGCGTGCCGCCGCCTGATGAGTCAACCCGACCAGCAACCCGCCGACCATGCTTGCGCCGGACCGTGAGAAGCCCGGCAGGAGAGCAAGAGCCTGGCTTATCCCAATGGCCGCCGCCTGGAGAGGGCGCAGCTCATCCAGCCCCCGCACCCGTCGCTGGCGGCGAAGCCATTCGCCCGCGCAGAGAAGCCCGCCATTGAGCACGAGGAAGACCGCCGAGAACTGGTAGCGCCCGAAAAGCAGGGCCAGACGCTTCTCGAGCAGAAGCCCCAGTAAGCCGGCTGGAATCGTGCCGATGACGATAAGAGCGAGCAGGTAGCGGTTCTCCCGCGTGGATGGCCCATCTTCCTGCGGCCAGAGGCTGGAGAGCAGGCACCACCAGTCAGTCCGAAAATAGATCAATAGCGCCAGGGCTGTCCCGAGGTGTAGTGCGACCAGAAATGGCAGAAAACCCGGCGCCTCCTGATCGATCTGCCAGCCCAGCAGATGCGGCAGAACGACCGCGTGACCAAGGCTGCTGACCGGGAAGAGCTCGGTTATGCCCTGGAGCACGGCCATGATGACTGCCTGGACAACATCAAGGTGCTGATTCATCGCTCTGAAGGGTCCTCCTCATCTTCGATGCATCCGCGAAGTCTCCTGATTTTCCATCTATGGGAACGCCGCAGGATGGTCACGTCCGGTCCGCCGCATAGCCGGTCAGCTCGACGTAGCCCTGGCCCGTAACCGGCCGCCCATCACTGCTCCCATCAATCACAACTTCCCCTTCCCAGTAAATCTGCCCGGTGCTCGATCGCGTATCGAGCTCCTGATCGGGGATGACCGGCCTCAGCTCCAGGTGCAATCCCTGGACCGGCAGGCTGACGCTCCAGCCAGATGGGTAGCGTACGCCGGTCCGGGGGCTCGTCCACTGTCCGGTCGCCGCAACCACAGCCGCGCCGGGCTCCAGCACCTGGGGAACCCCACTGGGCAGGACCAGCGTCCCGTAGGCAGGCGTCACCTCGCCGAGAGGCCCCCGGAGGAGGAACAGCATGAGATCGCGCCCATCGTCGAGCTGGATGCTGAACCAGTCCCAGCCGCCCCGGTTGAGAACCAGGAAGTTCCCCCACTGCCGATCCTTCCACGCCCGGCCGGTTACCGCCTGTCGGATTCCGTGATCGGAGATCGTCCCGGCAACGTCCAGGCGCGTCTCCGAGTAATAGTAGGAATCTCCAACTGGGCCGAAGGAGACGACGCCCCGCGTGCCGTGCAGGGTTGGCGGCTTCCGCGGCTCCAGGCGCAGGTCAATCGCATAATCGGGCATCGCCGCGGCCAGGCGGTCGGTGTGACCATCGCCGCTGATGCGCCAGCCTCCGTGTTCCAGATCGAACGACGACGGTGGACGATCAAGGCTCCAGGTAGTCTGGGCGAAGTGGAAAGCCCGCCGCCGGTGATCGGTGATCGCGAAGTGAGCAGCGTAGTAGAAGGGAGCCCCGGCTCGTGCCACCTGGAAGACAACCAGCTCGAAGCCGTAGCGCAGGCCGGATACAGTCAGCAGGTGGCCAGTATAGTACCACCATTCGGTCAGGTCAGTGTGCGGCGCATCATCCTGGGGAAGACGGATTGGACGCGGCGTCGGTGTCGGGACCGGCGGGACATCGTGCAGCGGCTGCTGGACGGACGGGGCACAGCCAGCGAGAACCCCACTCAGCAGGAGAAAGGCGAAACTGCGCCGCCTCATCGGAGTACGACCGATCGCGGCAGGCCGACCCGCAGGAAGCGCGGCATCCACCAGTTCCAGTCCCCTAGTAGCCGCATGAGCGCTGGCACGAGGAGAGCGCGCACGATGGTAGCATCGAGAAACACCGCGATCGCTGCGCCCAGGCCGAGCGCCTTGATCAAGACAATATCTGCGCTTACAAAGCAGAGGCTGACAATCACAACGATCATCGCCGCGCTGGTAATCACCTGGCCGCTCCGGGCCAATCCCTCGGTCACGCTGGCGGTGTTGTCGCCAGAGCGCCGGTAGGCTTCCTGAATCCGGCTCAGGAGGAAAACCTCGTAGTCCATGCTCAGCCCGAAGAGCATGCAAAACATGATGATCGGAAGCGTGGCCTCGACAAACCCCAGAGGCTCAAAGCCGAGCAGATTGGCCAGAAATCCCTGCTGGAAGATCACCACGAGCGCCCCATAGCTTGCGAACAGGCTCAGGGCATCCATGAGAATCGCCTTGAGCGGCAGGATGACCGACCGGAACAGCAGGAAGAGGGAGACATAGGTCAAGCCGATGATCAGGAGAAGCGCCCGGGGGAATTGCTGGTACAATGCCGCGACAATGTCCACGGCGGCCCCAGCGCTCCCATCGACCATAAGATGCAGGCCCCCGCCGGGATCGTATGCACGAATCGCCCGGACCAGATCCTCTGTCTCCGGAGCGATGCTCGACGAGCGAGTGGTCACGATCACCGCGGTCGTCGAGCCCCGCGCCAGGCGGTGCGCGGCAAGGGCGACATACGGATCGGGAATCCGGGACGGATCGGCGTAGAGAAGCTGATACTGGGCCAGGGTCAGGCGCGGATCAAGACTGACAATGCTGGTGACCCCACGGACCCGGGGATCGGCCTTCAGTGCACGCACCAGCCGATCGAGCGCTGCCAGGTGCTCCGGCGTGAAGATCGAACCGCTGGTCTGGACGACGATGGCGATCGGGGTCAGATCGCTGGCGCCAAAGTCGCGCTCGAGAATATCAGCCCCGCGCCGCGATGATACCGTCACTGGCAGTACCCGGGCATCCGGCAGGCTGAGATGCGCCTGGAGGAACGGAGCCCCGAGGCCGACCAGCAGAATCAGTGCCGGGACTATCACCCGACCCGAGCGCGGCATAACCCAGCCCGCCAGACGTTCCCAGAGGGCGTTCCGCATCTCCCAGGATGGGCCGATTGGTAGGCTGTTGATCCGCGGCCCAAGGATCCCGAGCAATGCTGGCAGCAGGGTGAGTGCCGCCAGAACTGTCAGGGACACAACGACTACACCCGCTGCACCCAGCGATCGAAGCATCATGAAACGGAAGGTCAGCAGACCGAGGAGCCCGACCAGTACAGCCGCCCCGGAAAAGGCGACCGCACGGCCGGCCGTCGCCACTGTGACGCGCACCGCCGCGGCGGTGTCGCGCTGCCGCTGCTCCTCGCGGAACCGGCTCACCATGAAGAGCGAATAGTCAGTGCCCAGCCCAAGGCCAAGCATGGTCACGACGTTCAGGACAAAGATGGAGAGATCGGTCAGATGGCCCAGGACTGCCAGAGCGGCCAGGGCAATCACGACTGCAACGCCCCCGATGATCACCGGCGTGGCCGCCGCGACAATCGCGCCGAACACCAGGGCAAGGGCGAAAAGGGCGATAGGGAAAGTGAGGATCTCGGCTCGTCGCAGATCCTGCTCGCTCACTGTCTCCACATCCGCATAGAAGGCAGGCGGGCCGGTCAGATCAACCTCGAGCACGTCTGAACGGAGTGCCGCCCGGACGGCCGGAAGCAGGTGGTGCGCGTCCTCTGGGGCGACGCGGAGGTCAATGGTGTCATATGCCGTGTGCCCATTCGGGGCAATCTGGCGAGGGTTATCCTGGAAGGTCGTGATGCTTCCAACACCGGGGATGCCGACCAGCCGAGCAATGGTCTTGCGGGCCGCACTCACGAAGCGTGGATCGGCGACGGTGAGGGTATCACTGTGGAAGACGACGATCAGACTGCTCGACTGCCAGCCGAGGACGGTCTCCAGAGCGAGCGAGGCGCGCTGCGATTCGAGCGACAGATCTGCGTACCCCCCGGCCTTCAGGATTCCGGGGAGCGTCGGCGCGAGCGGAAGACCGAGCAGGCAGGCCACCCCCCAGAGGATGACAATCGGCCAGCGTAAACGATAGACACTACGCCCGATGAGGTCGAACACGCGCACCCCTGACCGCGGCCGACGCCCGGCGGCGCTCGACCGCGCATCCCTATTGTCACCCATCGATGCTCCAGGGAGCAAGTTCGCCGCGCCGACCGGCGCCATCTTCTACCAGTCTCCCTGGACCGCACCTGCCGACCCGGGCGTCACCACTCAGGACGATCATGTGTTCGCATTCGGGAGACAGTCAGGGCCGGATCTGCTAATATGATTAAGGAGATCAAGCAAACCGACGCGTGAAGTCCTCACGATCCATCCGGCGGTCGGGTTCCCTCGACCGCCGCTTCGCGCGTCCTTTTTCAGCCGGGGAGAGGACATCGTGCAGCCGGCGAGGCAGGCCTCTTCGAGCACCGTTCCTGGCATTATCGAAACCCTGTCGGCCGGGTTCGAGCATCTCAATCGGGTGCTCTGGGTCACCGTGATCCCGATCGCGGTCGATCTTCTGCTGTGGTTAGGCCCACAGGTGACGGCTGAACCGGTGATCGCACGCCTTGCACGCTGGTACGAGGGGATTGCCCGGTCATATACCGCCATGGTCGGCGAGAGCGTCGATGCGGCAACCGTCGACCAGGCTCGCCAGGCGATCACTGAGCTGGAAGCGAAAGCCGGTCATTTCGATCTGCTGAGCCTGCTCGTCGTCAATATTGCCAGCGTCCCGAGCATTCTCCCAAGCGCCTCGCCCATGGCCCCGACGATCCAGATCGGAACGGTAGAGGCGCTCGTGGGGATTATCGTCGGTGCTCAGCTCCTCGGCATCCTCATCGGCTGCCTCTACCTGGGGATCATGGGACAGCAGATCCGTGACGGACGGGTCGAGCTCCCGGTGCTCGGACGGAAGGTGCTCGGCTACTGGCTCAACATCGTCGGATTTCTGCTGCTGGTCATCGGGATCTCTGTCGGGATCTCGATTCCAGTTGGCCTGGCGATGGGCGTGGCCCAGCTCATCATGCCCGGGGCCGGAGCGGTCCTGCTCCAGGTCGTATCCGCGGTGGCCGAGATCGGAGCAATTCTGCTATTGATCTATCTCTTCTTCCTGGTGGATGCGATCGTTCTCAGCGAGGTCGGACCGGTCCGCGCGGCGCTTAATAGCGCCCGCGTCGTCGCCAGCAACTTCTGGCCGACGCTGGGCTTCATCGCGCTGATCTACGTGATCACTCTCGGCATGCAGGTGATCTGGACTGCGCTGAGCGGTACCCTCCTGGGCACCGCCGTAGCCATTGTTGGCAACGCGTACATCGCCAGTGGGCTGACTGCGGCAAGTCTGCTGTATTACCAGACCCGTGCCGCGCGGCTGGCCCTGGCCAACGGAGTGCCGGAGCGTTCGGACCGGCCGTAGCCGCACCGCACCGCGCGGCAGACCGCGCGACGCAGGTGCTGCGCGAACAAGGAGAGTGCATGGCAGTCGGGGATATCAAGAGTTCGCTGGAGTATGACGTCAATAGCATCCAGGTTCTCGAGGGGCTGGAGGCAGTCCGGCGCCGGCCGGGCATGTACATCGGCAGTACCGATGTCCGCGGTCTTCATCACCTGATCTATGAGGTGGTCGATAACGCGGTTGATGAAGCGCTCGCCGGTGCGTGCAATGAGATCTCGATCACCATCCACCGGGACGCGAGCGTAACCGTCTCGGACAACGGGCGGGGTATTCCAGTCGACGTGCACGCGAAGACGGGTCTCTCGGGCCTGGAGACTGTCATGACCCGACTGCATGCGGGAGGGAAGTTCGGCGGAAACGGCTATAAGGTCGCGAGCGGCCTGCACGGCGTTGGCGTCTCGGCGGTCAACGCCCTTTCGGAGTGGCTCCGCGCCGAGACCGTCCGCAACGGCCACCTGTACGTCCAGGAATACGCAGCCGGCGTGCCCCGAACGCCGGTCACCGATCTCGGGCCCACTGACCGCCTCGGCACCACGATTACCTTCCTCCCTGATCGCTCGATCTTCGACTCGCTCGACTACAATGCCGACACGCTGGCCCAGCGCTTCCGCGAGATGGCCTATCTCACCAAGTGCCTGATGATCCATTTCGTGGATGAGCGCAGCGATCGGGAGCAGTCATTCTACTTCGAGGGGGGGATTCTCTCCTTTGTCCGCCACCTGAACAAGACCCGCGAGGTGCTGCACCCGCGCCCAATCTATATCGAGCGGCAGATCGGCGATACCACCGTCGAGGTCGCCCTCCAGTACCACACCGGCTATGCCGAATCCGTGTTCAGCTTCGCCAACAATATCAACACGGTAGACGGCGGCACCCATCTCACTGGCTTCCGCACGGCCCTGACCCGCACGATTAATGACTACGCCCGGAAGAACGGCTATCTGAAAGAAAACGACGAGAACCTCACAGGCGATGATGTGCGCGAGGGCCTGACCGCCATTATCAGTGTCAAGCTCGTCGAGCCGCAGTTCGAGAGCCAGACCAAGTCAAAGCTGGGGAATGGCGAGGTCAAGGCGCAGGTCGAGACGGTTGTCGCCGACGGCGTCCGCACCTTCCTGGAGGAGAATCCCTCAGAGGCCAAGAAGATCCTCGAAAAGTGTCTCATGACCCAGCGGGCGCGCCGTGCCGCCCAGATGGCCCGTGAGACCGTCACTCGCAAGAACGCTCTCGAAAATACCACCCTCCCCGGCAAGCTGGCCGACTGCACCGAGCGCGATCCGTCCAGGTGCGAGCTCTATCTCGTGGAGGGCGACTCGGCCGGCGGTTCGGCGAAGCAGGGACGGGACCGCCGCTTCCAGGCCGTGCTCCCCCTCCGGGGCAAGATCTTAAATGTCGAGAAGGCCCGCGAGGATAAGATGCTTGCCCACGAGGAGATCCGGGCATTGATCACCGCCCTCGGGGCTGGCATCGGCAGCACCTTCAAGCTTGAGAAGCTGCGCTACCACCGCATTATCCTGATGACTGATGCGGACGTGGACGGCAGTCACATCCGCACTCTGCTCCTTACATTCTTCTTCCGCTTCATGGAGCCGGTCATCACCAACGGTCACCTCTACATTGCCCAGCCACCCCTCTACCGGATCAGCGCCGGGAAAGAGCACTACTGGGTCTACTCGGATCGCGAGCGGGAGGAGATTCTGGCGAAGCTGAAGGGGAAATCGCCAGTTGTTCAGCGGTACAAGGGTCTCGGCGAGATGAATCCGGAACAGCTGTGGGAGACGACGATGGACCCGGCCCGGCGGACTATTCTGAAGGTTTCGATCGAGGACGCGGTCCAGGCTGATGAGATCTTCGAGATGCTCATGGGTGATGCCGTCCCGCCGCGACGCCGCTTCATCCAGAGCCACGCGAAGGAAGTGAAGAACCTCGACGCGTGATCGGCCGGGCCACTCCCTCACGGAATCAGCCGGCCCACCGCAAGAAGAGAATGGACAGCGGTGGCAGGGTCAGCTCCAGGGAATATGGTCGCCCGTGCCATGGGTGATGGTGGGCACTAACCCCACCGAGGTTGCCCATCCCGCTTCCCCAGTACTCGCGCGCGTCGCTGTTGAGGACTTCTCGCCAGTAGCCACCGCGTGGCACCCCGACCCGGTACGACATGCGCGGCACCGGGGTAAAGTTGCAGATTGCCAGGATCAGATCAGCCGGCGACCGGCCCTTTCGCAGGAAGCACAGGACACTCTGCTCGGCATCGTTGCAGTCGACCCACTCGAAGCCCTCCGGACTGAAGTCGAAATCGTGGAGGGCTGGCTCGTCCCGATACAGATCGTTCAGATCGCGTACCCAGCGCTGAACGCCGCGGTGGGGCTCGTACTGGAGCAGATGCCAGTCCAGGCTTTCCTCGTGGTTCCACTCCCGCCACTGACCGAACTCCCCCCCCATAAACAGCAGCTTCTTCCCTGGCTGGGCATACATATAGCCGAGGAGCAGACGCAGATTGGCGAACTTCTGCCAGTCGTCGCCGGGCATCTTGCCCAGCAAGGATCCCTTCCCGTGCACAACCTCATCGTGCGAGAGCGAGAGAACGAAGTTTTCCCAGAAGGCATAGAGGGCCCGAAAGGTCAGCTGATTGTGGTGATATTTGCGATAGATCGGGTCGCGCGACATGTAATCGAGCGTATCGTGCATCCACCCCATATCCCACTTGAGACCGAAGCCCAGACCGCCAACGTAGGTCGGCCGCGAGACCATCGGCCATGCCGTCGACTCCTCGGCAATCGTCTGGACCCCCGGGCAGGTTCGGTAAACATCCTCGTTGAGACGGCGAAGGAAAGCGATGGCTTCCAGGTTCTCCCGGCCCCCGTACTGGTTCGGGATCCATTCACCCTCGCGCCGGGAGTAGTCGAGGTAGAGCATCGAGGCGACGGCATCGACCCGCAGAGCATCGACGTGGTAGACCTGAAGCCAGAAGAGCGCACTGCTGATGAGGAAGCTGCGGACCTCGTGCCGCCCATAGTTAAAGATGAAGCTCTTCCAGTCCGGGTGGAAGCCCTGGCGAGGATCGGCATGCTCGTAGAGGTGGGTTCCATCGAAGAAGCCAAGACCGTGACCATCGGTCGGGAAATGCGACGGCACCCAGTCAAGAATTACTCCAATGCCATTCTGGTGCAGACAGTCCACCAGACTCATAAAGTCCTGGGGCGTTCCGTAGCGGCTGGTCGGCGCGAAGTAACCGGTCGTCTGATATCCCCAGGAGCCGTAAAAGGGGTGCTCCATCACGGGCGTAAACTCGACGTGCGTGAAACCCATCTCGTGCACGTACGCGGCAAGGCGCTCCCCCAGCTCGCGGTAAGTCAGTGGACGATGTCCTTCCTCCGGTACCCGCATCCATGAGCCCGGGTGGACCTCGTAGATGGCCATCGGGGCATCAAGACTGTTGGCCTCACGGCGCCGGCTCATCCACTCCTCATCCCCCCAGGTGTAATCGAGATCCCAGATGATCGACGCCGTGCGCGGTGGCAGCTCCCCCGTGAACGCGATCGGGTCCGCCTTGTCGACGGTATAGCCGCCAAAGCGGGAGACAATATGGTACTTGTAGCGATCACCGCGCCGCGCACCGGCAACGAATCCTTCCCAGATGCCCGACTGGCCGCGGGGATGCAGGCAATGGACCCCGGGATGCCAGCGATTAAAGTCGCCGATGACCGAGACTTCCTCCGCATTCGGGGCCCAGACCGCAAAATAGGTCCCTTCGATCCCATCACGCCTGATTGGATGGGCACCAAGCTTTCGGTAGAGCTCGCCGTGCGTCCCTTCGTTAAAGAAATAAAGATCGTCCTCGGTCAGGAGGCTCCAGCTCTGGTTCATCGGTATCACCGTTGGTACCGGATGAGCAGGATGTTTCCGAACTCATGGACTTCCTCTCGCTGGAACAGCGCGCGCATCGCCGGGCGAATCAGGTGCCGCGGGTCGTTGTACCAGTCGTGACTGAGGATGAGCCAGGCGTGGTCAACGCTCGCGGTGAGCCGCGCGACAGTCGGCACATCGCTTTCGAGCATCGGGGGCTCCAGGAGACCCCGGTCGAACAGATCCACCGGCAGGCCGTGTTCGACGAGCCACGGCCCCTGGTCGCGGCGATAGTAGTAGTCGAAGGGAAGCTGGGTCCAGGTCGCATTGAACAGGATCAGGTCTCCCGCCTGCGCATGCCCGGCCACATACGCCGCGACATCCTGCCACCGTTCCTTGGCAAACTCGCGGTTGTAGGTCTCGAGGCTACCGAGATAGAGCGCGAGGACCGCCCCCAGAAGGATGCCGCTCCAGATCCCTCTCCGCGGTGCCGCAATCCCGAGTGCGACAAGGAGAAGGATCCCCACCACAGTGTAGAGGAGGACGCGCTCCTCGAAGATCGGCCGCCAGAGGCTGAGCCCGAGATCCATAAGCAGGGGACCGGCGAAGATCACCAGGAAGAAACCGGCCGGACGCCGCCGCCACCTCCTCTCACCGGCCAGGGCAAGCAGGGCAAAGGGAAGCAGGAGGAAAGGACCAAGCCGACCAACCGGAACCGACAGGCCGGCAATGCTCACCGCCGTCGGTGGGAAGGCATCCACGAGATCCCGGAGGGTATCGGCTATCTCGGCCGGCCCGGGCATCGTGATCCAGAAGCGCTGGATAACACCCGCGGACTGATGAACCAGCGCAGGCACCCACGGCAGCCAGGCCAGCATCACCCCCCCGGTTGTCACCAGCATCGGACGGCGAATGCGCGGCTGGCTCCCCGCGCGCCAGAGCAGGAACACGGCCGCAGATAGCACGAGGAAAAGAGTGATGTTGTGAGTGTAGAGTAACAGGAGCGCGGAGAGGCCCAGACCGAGCCAGCAGTCCCGGCGCTCCGGCTGGTCCACGGCTCGCACCAGGAATAAGGCCATGAGCGCGGTCCCCAGGACGACCAGGGCATACATGCGGGCTTCCTGCGCATAGCGCACCAGTACAGGAGAGAAGGCGAACAGCGCGCCCGCGATCAACCCGGCCCGGCGGCCGGCGACCGTTCGGGCCAGACGGGCCGCCACGGGGATAGTGGCGGTCCCAACCAATACCGACGGCAGGCGGACCCACCAGGGGTCATCCCCGACTGTCAGCCAGAGGTGGAGCAGGAGCGCATAGAGAGGAGGATGCTGATCGATCGAAGCGATAACCTGCACCGCCTGGAGCGGCGGCAGCTCGGCCAACCAGACGCTGAAAGCCTCGTCGATCCAAAGGCCCCGTGCGGGGACGACCAGCCCGCGCAGGCGGACCGCCAGGCCGAGCAGTATCAGCAGGAGCACGCCCCAGGAATCCACCGTCCAGGCAAGGTGAGGCGATTGGATCGGGCGGCCGACCCTCTGCACCGACTCCAATCGCTCCACGGCCAGATCCGGTTTCCACACCGCCTTCGCCTCCTTGCCCCGGCGCTCATTGCACAACCACCTACGATTGTACCTGCTCCAGCGTGAAATCAGGGCTCGATGGACGGCGGATGGCCCATCCTCGATTCGCCCGTGCGGCGCGTTCGCTATAATGTGGATAGCCAGGGCCCGTACGACGCACGACTGCTGTGAGAACGACACCTGGCCGCGGCCAAACGGGCCCGGACAACTCCAGAGGACACGTGGGACGATGAGTGACAAGCAGCGACGACGTGACCCGTTCGGGGTGCGGCGACAGCTCGCGGGCCCTGATGGCCCGGTCGCATATCATGATCTCGAGGCACTGGCGGCACAGGCTGGCGTCGACCTGGGGCGGCTCCCGCACACGGTCAAGATCCTGATCGAGAACATTTTGCGCCGATGCGATGGCGAGCGGGTCACCGAGGATGACGTGCTGACCCTGGCCCGCTGGCAGCCGGGCCAGAAGGATGGGCGTGCCTACCCGTTCTGGCCGGCGCGGGTTCTCCTGCAGGATTTCACGGGTGTCCCGTGCATTGTTGACCTCGCGGCGATGCGTGCGGCAGCGGCACGGCTTGGCGGAGACCCCCGGCGCATTAACCCCCTGGTCCCGGCTGATCTGGTCATTGATCACTCTGTTCAGGTTGATCAGTTCGGCTCGCGGCTTGCCTTCAGGGTCAACGTCGAGCGCGAGTACGCTCGCAACCAGGAGCGGTACGCACTCCTGCGCTGGGCTCAGCAGGCCTTCGACAACTTCCGGGTCGTGCCGCCGGGCACCGGGATCGTCCATCAGGTGAACCTGGAGTATCTTGCGAGCGTGGTTCAGGTGCGCACCGTCGACGGCGAGCCGACGGCCTTCCCGGACACGCTGGTGGGCACCGACTCGCACACCACCATGATCAACGGTCTGGGCGTCCTCGGCTGGGGCGTCGGC